>NZ_JAWPOP010000005.1:0-268321 GCF_033344345.1 Vibrio sp. 1978 | reverse complement strand
TGAAGACGCGAGGGTAGGCGAGATTACAAAGCACCGCATAGCGCTCGTATTGGTATCGTTTTAATGGTTTCACGTTAACTTTCTTAGTGGAGCCTAACGGTTGACTGTAATTAATGAATATTAAAAATACGTGAACCTTGATTTAGGGTCGGTAGAGATTCTGTGTATTGGTATCGCGAATGAAAGACTCAAACTGGCTTAAATGCGTCAAGATGGTTTGGCGAGAGAGTTCATGATGTTCGCTAAGTACGTTAATTAGCTTTTTCAAAGCCTTACGATCTTGTTTATTGAGATTTGCTGTCTCTTTGAGTTGTGCGAAAAATTCAATTTGACTTGAAGTGTCGTTAAAGTCACCGAGCTTGTCTTGCAATAGTTTTAGTTGTTTCACGTTGTTTTTGTGCTGTTGGGAAGGATAGAGCGTGGAAAATCCTTCTAACAAATAACGCAGCGCTTTGCACTTTATCCGCATCGAATGAATCACACTGTCGCGACTTTTGTCCGAGATCTTGCGTCGTGCTTTATCAACTTTTTTAAATTGATCGGAGATTTTTTGGCTTGCGAAGAGTAACGCAGGTACGTTGCTATCCACTCGTTCGTGTTGCGTACTTCGCAGCAGACTATTCCTGACCAAAGTGCAGTGCGTTGTGTATTCTTCTGTAGCTAGCCAACGCGTAACTTTTGCCTGTTCGTAAGCACGTTCGGCTTCGATAAAGCCAAAAAGCTGCTCAAGAGACGATTTGTGGTTTGGGAGCATTTCAATGTATTGGTTTTTGCCCAAGATAAATACGTCCAAATCACGCAGCTTATTTGTTTTCTTCATCATTATTTTTAAATGAGGTTTCAAAATACGCTGCTCAAAAGGAGGGATCAGTTCGCGAAGTAGTAAGCATAGTGAGCGTATGCGCCTTAGTGTGACGCGATACTGGTGTGTATATTCAGGGT
Organism: Vibrio sp. 1978; assembly: GCF_033344345.1. Classification (NCBI taxonomy): domain Bacteria; kingdom Pseudomonadati; phylum Pseudomonadota; class Gammaproteobacteria; order Vibrionales; family Vibrionaceae; genus Vibrio; species Vibrio sp. 1978. The sequence continues at coordinate 267,379 of NZ_JAWPOP010000005.1, read as the reverse complement.
CCAAGTCATGGACGATCCCCTGTTCCAGAGAGCGAGCATAATCAAATTCAGTAAGTAAGAAGTGGGACACTACGAAGTCGAGTTCGGAATCAGTATGTAGCGGTAATTGAAATGATGACTTTCGAAACATGATGAGCGCTTATTTGTCCCCTGCAGTACGAGTTAAGTTTATACCCATACTGCCAATTTGTGCGACTTGTCGATTCCTCATTGACATGAAGTGATGAAGCAAAGTAAACGAGAGCAAAACATGCTGATGTTCTTGTGAGCAAAATGATCGCCCTTTGTTCGTTTGAGTTGGCTTTTTAACCATTTGAATAAAAGAGACTAATTTTTTGTTGACCAGATAAATTAATCCGTTAAAGTACGCCTCGTTCTCACGGCAAAGGCCGCAGAGACAGATGGTGTCTAACCCATCGCATGATTGCGTTGCCCTGGTGGTGGAATTGGTAGACACAAGGGATTTAAAATCCCTCGGCGTTCGCGCTGTGCCGGTTCAAGTCCGGCCCGGGGCACCATCAAAATCTTTGGTGACAGAGATACAAAATCAGAAAGGCGCCTTGGCAGAGTGGCTATGCAGCGGATTGCAAATCCGTGGACCTCGGTTCGACTCCGGGAGGCGCCTCCATTCTTTTACTTGTCCATGAGTTCCGATAGTAACCTGTAGGATCTCAACTTCTCAGATTGTTCAAACACCATCGTGTTTACCATAATTTCATCTGCCCCAGTGCGTTCCAAAAGTTTCTCAATTTTCTGTCTTACATATGTTTGATCACCATGGATAGATTCACGTAATTGAGTTTCAACGTGAAGCTTTTCCTGTGCTGACCATAGTGGTGCCATACTTTTCACTGGTGCGCGAAGTTTTTCGCGATTGCCGCGAATCATTTTTAAGAATTTTTGCTTCTCTGTTGTCGCGAGAAAATCTGCATGTGACTGAGTATCCGCTACGATAACGTTGGCACAAATCATCACATAGGGTTGAGCTAAATGCTCGGATGGGACAAACTCATCTCGATAAAAGTTTAGAGCACGAGACATTGCATCTGGAGCAAAGTGTGCAGCAAATGCGAAAGGTAAGCCTCTCTTAGCTGCTAAACGTGCGCTGTATGTACTCGACCCCAGAAGCCAAATCGGCAGAGATGTGTTGTTACCTGGATAAGCCGCGACTGGTTGATTTCGAGATACGGGACCAAGAAAGAAATTAAGCTCCTCCAACAGCTCTTCAAAGTCAGGATCCATATGCTCTGGTTCCCGCCTTAATGCATGCATTGTTTGGTAGTCGGTGCCTGGTGCGCGTCCTAATCCGAGGTCAATACGACCAGGGTATAATGCCTCTAACGTTCCGAATTGCTCTGCAATAACTAGTGGTGCATGGTTAGGTAACATGATTCCACCTGATCCTAAACGGATCGAGTTCGTGTGCGCTCCAATATGACTGAGTAATACACTGGTTGCGGCACTGGCGATGTCGGGCATGTTATGGTGTTCAGCCATCCAAAACCGATGATAGCCCCAGGACTCGATTGATTGAGCTAATTCAACGGAGCGTTCGAACGTTTCGGTGAAGTTTGTTCCGTCGGACACGGGTGCCAAATCCAGAACAGATAAACGAGGAAAAGACATAGGATAGTTATAGCCTGTTAATGAATCTTAACTATCATATGGTGGTGAAAGTTGACGTTTAAAAGGGGAGGATTAACCATTCACAATGGATTATTTTTCTTCAATGCCTGGAGAGCGTTTAGCTTACGAGTTTAGCTTTTGCTATGTGATAAAAGCGGCTTTATTACTGTAAGTGGCCACAGTGGTCGATGTCGTTGAATATTCGCATGTAGAACGTTTCCACAGCTACTTTAGATTAAAACATAGGCCTCTTTAACAGCGAACTGCTGTTGTCGACAATAGTGAACGAGCTAGCTTTAGAACGTTTTGACTGATACATAGACTTGTCTGCCGCTGTTAATAATTCATGTACATTCGACCCATGCTCAGGATAGAGTGCAATACCAATGCTAGCTCCGACGCATAACTCTTTACCTTTAAAATGAATTACTTTTTCTATTTCTTGGATATAGCGTAGTGCACATGCAGACAGAGACGTACCTGTTGTGTGTGAACGATGAATAATAATAAATTCATCTCCACCAAAGCGGCCTACCATGTCTGATTCGTCGATAATACTTGATAATCTACTAGCTACAGATTTTAACACTGCATCACCTGCCTCATGGCCATGGCTATCGTTAATATCCTTAAATAAATTTAAATCTATAAAAAACAAACTAAAACTATTCTCACTGCCTCTGAAATTACGCGTAAGCTGGATCAAATGTTTTTCTATTGCTCGACGATTGTAGATATTAGTTAAGGAGTCGTGCTCAGACAAAAATACCAAACTTTCTTTTTGACGATTTAGAACTGAAGTTTGATTCTCTACTTCTTCTTTAAGTTTTGATTTTGATATTGTTGTGTGGTTTAACAATGCCGCCATTTTATTGAAGTAACAAGACATATTTTCAAATTCCGTGAATTGATTTTCTGAAGGGATTTTATAGTCAAAATTTGACCTGCTTAATTGTTTTATTCCATTTATAAACCTTTGAAAGCTTCTCTTGAACTTTATTTTTATATAAAAGCATAATAGCATAACAACCAGAGAGATAAAAATAATACCTGCTTGAGTGTAATAATTTAAATTTTGTAGTTTTGTAGACTTATTATTAAGTATTTTTTTATAAATATATATTATTTCATTATTCATATCCTGGGATACAATGTTTATTCTGGATTGTATGACAGGATTTGATTTATTATAATTTACGACTGAATCATAATGGCGATCTTTGTCTAGTAAATGATTATTTTCGTATTGAACTAAAAAATACAGTTCGAGATTCATTTTTTTTAGGTCTTTAGTAAGGTATAAAACATCTTCATTTTGAGATAATAATTCGTTTAATTTGTTATGAGAAATCATGAATTGTGTGAAATTGTTTTTTCCCCTATTTTGAGTGTAAGCCCAAAGATAACTACTTAATGACTCTAATGATATTTGTATGTCCATTATTTGGTTTAATTGTTTCTTGGCTTTATAATCTTCTATTTTTATGAAGCTTATGTATACTATAACGCTGATACATAGTATTACGCTTAGACTGAATAGTGATGCTAAATAGTGGTTTAACGAACGATGCATTTTAATCTAGACCATCAAAATATGAATTGATATAGTTTTCTTTAAATATTTTTCTGTAATTTGGAATCTGTCCTTCTACATAGTTTTGTTTTAATGCCCAATTAGCTTCTGATTGTAATGTAAATAATAAAGAATTCGTTAAATTTAATCGAAAGTTATAATCATCCCAACTCCAAGATATTTCTTCAACTGTTGTGTTAAGTTTTTGTGATAGTATTTTCATTGTTAAATGAGGGTTTTTATCCATCCAGTTAATTGAGTGATGAAGTGACTTTATTATTTTCATTACTTCTTGATCTGATTTTTCAATGTGTATTTCTTTTGATACAAGCAAAAAGTAAAGTTTATACACGCCAATAATTCCTATGTTCTTTACTTCTTCATTTATTCTATTCTTGGCCATAAATCCGTATGGCTCCCAAGTAGATATTGCATCGACGTTTCCTTGCATTAAATGATTTATAATAACCTGCGTTGTTGATGATATTTTTTCTACTTTTTCTAAATCAATGTCATTTACCTGTAGCAACAAGTCTAAGTAATATTCGCTAGCGCTCTTTTTTATTACACCAACCTTTTTTCCTGGTAATTTATCTATACTTTCTATGCCAGACCGCTTTTTAGTTAGCAGCTTAATATCATTCGTAGAAGATGCAAAAGAAGTGATTAATGCTAAATCTTTGTATTCAAAGCTTTTAAACATCAGTACGCTTTCAGAAAAAGTGGCGTAATTAACATGGTTTTCTAGAAGTAGGTTTGAACATTCGACCCCTCCAAAGCACATGATAAGTTCGACGTTTAAATCGTTTTCTTCAAACGCACCTATGTGCTCTGCAATGATAAAAGGGGCTGACAGAGGCGTCTTAGATATACCGATTGTTGTAGGTTTGTGGATAGCATTTGATACCGTTGTTAACTTTAAATAAGCAACTACTAATGCAGAAAGAACTAAAATTATGATAACTGTAGAAATCTGTTTTGTATCCATCAAAAACAACTCCCTTCATAATAGTAGTAATTAATCTATCAGTTAAATGAGTGTAGTTGCTTATTGGGTTGATGCTAGGAGAGGAGGGGATTTATTTGTATCGTGCCAAATTTATGAGTACCTAGGGGTAATTTCGGTAACTGGCTTAGATATAAAGAATTTATCTTTAGTTAGTTCAAGTTGTAGCAAATGACTGATTTCATAACATGATGATTTATGGAGAGATATCAACTTTTTAAGTTGAAAAATTGTACTCCATTTTTGCCATTTTTCTTTATCTCATACATTGCGTGATCGGCTTTTTGATACACTTCATTAAACGGTTGCTTTCCTTTGTTAAAGAGACAAACACCGATACTCATTCCTATCGTTACTTTATGTAAGTCTTGATTTATCGCTGGAATGATTGAATCTAAGAGTTGATTGCAAAGTTGGGATATTTCCTCTCGACTTGAATGCCAGTTTAAGATAACAAATTCATCGCCTCCTATGCGTCCAACTTGAGACTTGCTTGACGCAAGCTCTGTTAAGCTATTGGCGATATTGATGAGGAGGGTGTCGCCAGTATGATGGCCTAGCTGGTCGTTAACTGCTTTAAAATTATCTATATCAACAAACACTAAAGCAGACTGCTGAGACGGTTCGGTTTGAGGTTGATGATTAAAGTTTTCCTCAATTGCTTTTCTATTTAACAATCCAGTCAATGGATCACTCGAAGCCAACTTGGCCAGTTGCTGCTCATAACGCTTTTCTTTTGTAATATCGATATGAGTACCCATCATCCGTAGTGGTTCGCCATCAGAACCATACTCGACGATGCGCCCTCGATCGTAGACCCAGCTATCACTGCCGTCTTTATGAATCATGCGATGCACTACCTCATAAAGGTCGGTCTTGCCTGCTAGGTGATCTTCAAATGCACCCACCGCAAGATCGTAATCTTCAGGGTGGAGATTGTTTTTCCACGTTTCAACCGTCGCGGTTAACTCATGGGGCTGATAACCTAGCATTTTTCCCCACTGCATATTGAATATCGTCAAAGTACCTGAAGGAATATGCTGCTCCCACAAACACAGTCCATTACTGTCGAGTGCAGCATTCAACTTTTCTTGTAGTCGCGCATTCTTCCGCTTCAGCTCTTCATTTTCTTTTTCTAAGCAGGCAATTCGAGTTAGATATTCTTCCATTTTGCGCATAATTTACGTCGTTTTCGGAGCGACAATATACGAAAAATACTTTGCAATTTCTATGATTGAGCTTGGAGATATAAATATTGAATATGCGGTAAATAATAAAGAATCGGTGATGTTACTTAAGAGCAGTAAAGTAAATGCTTGGAAAACAAAGAAGGAAATAGGGGGTAAGCGAGGGGCTCTCCTGGTGCAAAGTCTTAAATGGAGGCCTTTGCACCGGGACTACTGAGGGTTAGCGGTTTAGTGCACCACAACGCTCAGGTTGGTATGTGATATCGACAATTTCAATTGTCTTCACTTGATTATTTGGCATTGGCCAGTCAAGTTTTTGGCCGACAGACAAACCGATCAGTGCGCTGCCTACGGGTGCAAAAATAGAGATATCATCACTGCTTTTCAGTTCAGAAGGGTAAACCAGTGTCTTTGTCATGGTTCTATCTTCACCTGAAAATTTAAACTCTACAGTCGAGTTCATCGTGACCACGTTATCTGGCATTTGTTCTGGCTCAAGAACTGTTGCTCGGTCGAGCTCTGCTTCTAATTCCACAAGCTCCGCTGCGATGTTTGGCATTTTATCCAACAAAGCCGTGATTCGGTTCATATCTAAGCTTGAGATGTAGATAGAATTGTTTTCTGACATTTTATGACTCCCAAATAAAAGGCCGCCTCACAAAAATGGGACGGCACTCTATATGTCAATTACGGTATCAATCATATGGACGCTATTCCATATGAACTAAACCTGATTTTAGTCTTTATAGTGCGACTTAGCTAGTAAAAAATTTTTGTTGTGAAGCTTGATTTTTCTAAATCTTTCAATCACTTCAGATATTGTTCTCTGATCACCTTGAAACGGTGAAGTCAAGTGAGTGCGTCGTTTAGAAGCAAAGCAGGATTTATCGTAGGTGTGCTCGGTTTCGATGGTCAGCCTTACTTCATAAAGCAAAACGGTATAGTCCGTTGCTAGCATGGCTTCGGTTATCTCAGTTTGTTAAAACTACCAATATCCGTTAATAAATTACTTTTTATTTCGCAATAGTCAGATAAATACGTTCATCTACCCCTTTAGGGTAGTTTGAAATTGTAATTGATTTACATCATGTATTAATTTTCTTTCACAATTAACAATGAGCTCAGTGATAAGAACCTAACCCTTAGGAATTATAATGAGCAAGTTGAAGCTAGTAGTCATCGGTAACGGTATGGTAGGGCACCGTTATATTGAAGACTTAGTCGAGAAAGCTGATATGTCTAATATGGACATTACAGTTTTCTGTGAAGAACCTCGTGTCGCATACGACCGTGTGCACCTTTCCTCTTACTTTTCTCACCATACGGCAGATGAACTTTCTTTAGTAAAAGAAGGCTTCTACGAGAAACACGGTATTAACATGCTGATCGGCGAACGCGCGATTAACATCAACCGTGAAAACCGCATTGTTTACTCAAGCACTGGCCGTGAAGTTCAATACGACAAGCTGATTCTTGCTACTGGCTCATTCCCATTTGTTCCACCTATCAAAGGTCACGAAAGCAAAGACTGTTTTGTTTACCGTACTATCGAAGATCTTAAAGCGATCGAAGCGTGTGCGAAGAAGAGCAAATCAGGCGTTGTTGTCGGTGGTGGTCTGCTAGGCCTTGAAGCAGCAGGCGCACTGAAAGCACTGGGTGTAGAAACGCACGTTGTTGAGTTCGCGCCAAAACTAATGGCTGAGCAACTTGACCTGGCTGGTGGTAACCAACTTCGTCAAAAGATCGAGCGTATGGGCGTGAACGTTCACACCAGCAAAAATACGCTTGAGATTGCGCCAGAAGGCACAAACGCACGCAACGTTATGCGTTTTGCTGACGGTTCAGAACTAGAAACAGACTTCATCGTATTCTCTGCAGGTATTCGTCCACAAGACAAACTAGCACGCCAAATGGAGCTAGAAGTGGCACCTCGTGGCGGTGTTGCTATCAACGATCATTGTCAGACTTCTGATGAGAACATCTACGCGATTGGTGAGTGTGCGTCTTGGAACGAAATGTTCTACGGCCTTGTTGCTCCTGGCTACAAGATGGCGACAGTTGCCGTTGATCACCTACTAGGTAACACAGAAAGCAAATTCGAAGGCGCTGACATGTCTGCGAAGCTGAAACTTCTTGGCGTTAAAGTAGGCTCTATCGGTGACGCGAACGGTCGTACTGAAGGCTGTAAGAGTTACGTTTACCAGAACGAAGAACAAGAAGTTTACAAACGTCTTATCGTTTCTAAAGACAACAAGAAATTGCTTGGCGCGGTAATGGTTGGCGATACCTCTGACTACGGCGATCTGCTTCAACTTATGTTGAACGAAATCGACCTACCAGAACACCCAGATGCGTTGATCCTTCCTGCACACGCAGGCGCTGAGAAACCAGCACTAGGTGCAGATGCTCTACCAGAAAGCGCAGTGATCTGTTCTTGTTTCGACGTAACCAAAGGCAAGATCGCACAAGCGGTGGCTAATGGTCACCACACATTGGGCGACATCAAAGCAGTGACTGGCGCAGGTACAGGCTGTGGTGGTTGTATTCCTCTAGTGACGTCTGTTCTAAATGCTGAGCTTGCTAAATCTGGTATCGAAGTGAAGAACGACGTGTGTGAGCACTTTGCATACTCACGCCAAGAGCTGTTCCACCTAATCCGTATTGAAGAGATCAAAACGTTTGATGAGCTTCTAGAGAAATACGGTAAAGGTTACGGCTGTGAAGTTTGTAAACCACTGGCTGGTTCTATCTTGGCTTCTTGCTGGGGTGAGCACATTCTTAAGCCACAACTGGTTAAGCTGCACGACACGAACGATAACTTCCTAGGTAACATCCAAAAAGACGGTACTTACTCTGTTATCCCACGTATGGCGGGTGGTGAAGTAACACCTCAAGCACTGGGTGCGTTAGCGAACGTTGCAGCAGAATACAACCTATACACCAAAGTAACCGGTGCTCAACGTATTGGTCTGTTTGGTGCTCAAAAAGACGATCTTCCAGAGATCTGGCGCAAGCTTATCGACGCTGGGTTCGAAACAGGTCAAGCGTACGCAAAAGCACTTCGTATGGCGAAGACATGTGTTGGCTCAACGTGGTGCCGCTACGGCGTTCAAGATTCTGTTGGTCTAGGTTCTTACATCGAGAACCGTTACAAAGGCATTCGTACCCCTCATAAGATGAAGTTCGGTGTTTCTGGTTGTACTCGTGAGTGTGCGGAAGCACAAGGTAAAGACCTTGGCATTATCGCGACTGATGCAGGTTGGAACATGTACGTATGTGGTAACGGTGGTATGAAGCCTCGTCACGCAGACCTACTTGCAAGTGACCTAGATAAAGAAACACTAATCAAGTACATCGACCGCTTCATGATGTTCTACATCCGTACTGCTGCGCCACTACAACGCACATCAGTTTGGATGGAAAACATGGAAGGTGGCGTTGACTACCTACGCGAAGTGATTGTTAACGACAAGCTTGGTATCAACGCTCAACTAGAGGCAGACGTAGCGAAGCTTGTAGACGAGTACGAGTGTGAGTGGACTGCGACCATCAACGACGAATCACAACTGACTCGTTTCGCGCACTTCATCAACTCTGACAAGCGCGATGACAACGTTGTGTTTGTACAAGAGCGTGAACAGCACCGCCCAGCAACCTTCACGGAAAAACATCCTGAAGCGAAAGGCGACATCCTACACGTAGCGATCACTGAAGCATAAGGGAAGGTTGATTATGTCATTTGAAAAGATTTGCCAAATCAGCGACATCGTACCGGGCACGGGTGTTTGTGCACTGGTTGATGGTCAGCAAGTTGCGGTATTCCGCCCAACACAAGCAGAAGAAGTGCTGGCGATCAGCAACACAGACCCGTTCTTCCAATCAAACGTGCTTTCTCGCGGTTTGATCTGTGAGCACCAAGGCGAGCTTTGGGTGGCTAGCCCACTTAAGAAGCAACGCTTTAACCTGACAACAGGTGCGTGCATGGAAGACGAGCGTTTTAGCGTGAAAGCGTACAAAACCCGCGTAACCAACGGCGAAGTAGAAATCTCTGCGTAAGCTTGGTTTTCATTCCCTCCTCTTAGGGGGAGGGAATGAACTGAAACCTAGATTTAATAGACAAAGGCTTTCCAAGCATCAACTCAGGGGAACAGGGAAGCGAGGTGTTGTAGATAGCGTTCAGGTGTCAACGGGAAGCCTTTCTCTATTCAATCTTTAACTTTTTAACTTTCAATTTTGGATAAGGACACATTCATGTCTACTGATTTTAAGCCTGCAGAATTCGTGCAAACCATGATCAATGTTGGTGAAGCGAAAACTAATACAAGCACGCGAGACCTTCTGCTTCGCGGTACGATGGCTGGCGTTATTCTTTCGCTTGCGGTGGTGGTTGCTATTACCGCGATTGTACAAACGGGTATCGGTCTTGTAGGAGCACTTGTTTTCCCCGTTGGTTTCGTGATTCTAAGTGTGATGGGGTATGACCTAGTAACCGGTGTTTTTGGTCTAGCGCCTCTGGCTAAGTTTGCAAACCGTCCTGGTATCACTTGGGGTCGTATCTTCCGTTGTTGGGGTCTTGTGGGCTTGGGTAACCTTATCGGTTCTCTAATCGTTGCTTACCTAGTGGCTATCTCACTAACAGGTAACTTCTCTCTAGAACTGAACGCAGTAGCGAAGAAATTTGTGGCTGTTTCTACCGCGCGTAGCCTTGGTTTTGAAAACATGGGTATGGACGGATGGATCACGTGTTTCGTACGTGGCATCTTCTGTAACCTAATGGTATGTCTAGGCGTTATCGGCAACATGACTGCACGTTCAGTGTCTGGTCGCGTAGCAATGATGTGGTTCCCAATCTTCATCTTCTTCGCACTAGTATTCGAGCACACAGTAGTAAACATGTTCCTATTCCCACTAGGTATGATTCTAGGTGCGGATTTTGGTATCGCGACTTGGTTGAACTTCAACCTTATCCCAACCATCCTAGGTAACATTGTTGGTGGTCTAGTAATGACTTGTATTCCACTGTACCTAACTCACGCTAAAACTGCGCCTTCTATCAATGCTGAAGAAGAAGTAAAAGCACAACCTGCAATGGCTAAATAACCATTAACGGGTAATTCGCTTAATATGGTCCCGCTTCTGGATGGGCGGGACTGTTCTCTAACTTGGATTTCAATTTTTAACTTTCACTTTCGCGACATATTTTATTGGTTTAGCTATAAAAAGTAATAACTCCTTAGAGTGGTTTTAGCCCTAAGTGCATAACGCGAGTGTTACTCTTTATATCTAAATTTTTCGATAGGCGTTGATATGACTACTGCTCACTCATCTTTAAACAGCGGCTTAGTTTCTCTTGTTGGTGCAGGTCCAGGTGATCCTGATTTGCTCACAGTAAAAGGCTTAAAAGCCATTCAAGCGGCTGAAGTTGTGGTGTACGACCGATTGGTGTCGAAAGATATTCTTGAATTGGCTCATGCATCAGCAGAGATGATTTACGTTGGCAAAAAATTGGACTTTCACTGCGTGCCTCAAGATCAAATCAATCAAATCTTGGTGCAGAAAGCGCAAGAAGGTAAGCGTGTTGTACGTCTGAAGGGCGGTGACTCATTTATATTTGGCCGTGGTGGTGAAGAGCTAGAAGAGCTAGCCGAATTTGGCATCAAATACGAAGTGGTTCCGGGTATTACGGCGGCGGCGGGCGCGACGGCTTATGCTGGTATTCCATTAACACACCGCGACCATGCACAAAGCGTTCAATTTATCACTGGTCATGTACAAAAAGATGGTCGTGAGATTGAATGGCATTCACTAGCGCAATCCAACAACACACTTGTGTTCTATATGGGTTTGAAGCAAAGCGGCCATATTATGGATAAGCTGGTCACTCACGGGTTAGATCCTGAGATATCATGCGCCATTATTGAAAACGGTACGCGCCCAGAGCAGCGCGTGTTCCAAGGAAAGTTGAACGAGCTATCGATCATGGCAGAGCAAGCCGTGAGCCCTGCATTGATTGTGGTTGGCAGCGTGACTCAACTTCACAACAAGTTGGATTGGTTCGCAAAGTAATACTGCTCAGAAGTGACTATATTTTACAGGGGCTTTGTTGCCTCTGCATTTCTTGCTTACGCATAGGCATTTGATCAATGAGGTTGTTGATAAACGGCCAGTCTGTTTCTGCGCCCCAACGGTGCTTTTCTAGACCATCTTTACCAAGCAAAATAGCGGTATGAGAACCTTTTTCGACCTCATAAAGACGAGCTAGCATTTTTAGGTCGAACTCTTCTTTAAGCCAAGCAGGAAAAGTATAACCTTGTTCTGTAATGACCAGCGTGACGACATCTCTGTCTTCCAACTCACACTCATTCATAAGTGTTTCTAGCAAGAATTGTTTGACGTATTCATCATTTTCTGGCGCAAAGTAGAGCACACTTCTATGTGGCCAGTATTTGGAGTGCGCTGGATAACCAAATGCTGTCGATGACAAGATACAAGAAAGCAGTATCACTAGTAACTTTCCGCCCATGACAGTTCCCCTAGAAACCCAAATAACTTTTTATACGTTAAGTTTAGTGGAATTGGCTCATTGTGCTTTTTCCAAAACTGGCATAGGGTAGGCAGCAAATAAATTGAGCGTAGAAATAGATGAGTTCGGAAAGCAAACAAAAAATCGCCATTTTGGTTGATGTACAGAATGTGTATTACACCTGTCGCGAAGCGTATCGAAGCAATTTTGATTACAACCAGTTTTGGTATGTTGCCACACAAGGGAAAGAGGTGGTAAGTGCTCGTGCTTATGCTATTGCGAGCAATGATCCCAAGCAACGTCAGTTCCACCATATTCTTCGGGGTGTTGGCTTTGAGGTGATGCTTAAACCCTACATCCAGCGTCGTGATGGTAGCTCGAAAGGCGATTGGGATGTGGGTATTACTCTCGATGCAATTGAAATTGCTCCCGAAGTTGAGGAAGTGATTCTAGTTTCGGGAGATGGAGACTTTAGTCTGCTAGTAGAGAGAATTCAGCAGCGCTTCAATAACACGGTGACCGTTTATGGTGTACCTAAGCTAACATCCCAAACTCTGATTGATTGTGCCGACAATTTTGTCGCGATTGATGACGATTTCTTGCTGTAGTAATAGTGCAATAAAGAAAGGCGAGTCACTCAGGCTGTACGAAACGTACAATGACTCGCCTCTAATTTATCGTTGATTTGGCTAGTTACGAAGGAATGATCATTTGCCCTAGCAAGTAACCCAAGCAACACGCACCAATCACGCCGATTAAGCCCACAGACATGAATGAGTGGTTGAAGTACCACTTACCAATCTTAGTTGTGCCCGAGGTATCGAAGTTCACAGTCGCGATATCTGAAGGGTAGTTTGGAATAAAGAAGTAGCCGTATACCGCTGGCATCAAGCCGATAAGCAGCGCAGGTTCCAAACCTAAGCCGAGACCAACAGGCAGCATCATGCGAGCCGTTGCAGCTTGAGAGTTCACCACAACCGACACAATGAATAACGCAAGCGCGAATGTCCAAGGATAGTTGGTTACCATCTCAACGATGCCAGATTTAAATTGAGGCATAGCGTACTGGAAGTAGGTATCTGACATCCATGCAATACCGAAGATAGCAATCGCCGCCACCATACCAGATTTAAATACCACCCCATTTGGTACGTCACGCGGGTCAGTTTTGGTCGCAAGCAAAATGATACCGCCGAAGCAGAGCATCATCATTTGAATCACAACTGCCATGCTGATTGGCTTCGAGCCATCTACGATGGTACGAATGTCTGGCCACATCGCGATAACGACGATAACCAAGATAGAAGCAATGAACAGCAATACAGAGTTACGAGCACTTGTTGGTAGTACTTCATCAAGAGACGTTGCAGTTGTGTTGAGGATTTTTTCTCTCCACACAGGATCTTTCAAACGCTCTTGGTATTCTTCATCGTCGTCTAGCTCTTTACCACGCTTTAGGCTGTAAAGTGACATCAACAACGTACCGAATAGCGTTGCAGGTACAGTAACGAGCAGAATTGAGAGCAGAGTGATCTCGTGTTGAATATCAGAGAGTTGCGCCAAGTAGTAAACTACGGCCGCTGAAATTGGTGATGCCGTGATTGCGATTTGAGAGGCGACAGAAGCGGCAGCCATAGGACGCTCAGGACGAATGCCGTTTTTAAGTGCAACGTCGCCAATGATTGGCATGATAGAGTAAACCGCGTGACCTGTACCAAGTAGGAAGGTCATAAAGTAAGTCACGAACGGAGCAATAAGGGTGACGCGTTTTGGGTTCTTACGAAGCACACGCTCGGCAACTTGCAGCATGTATTTCAAACCGCCAGCGGCTTCAAGAATGGAAGCACATGTTACCACCGCTAAAATGATCAACATGACGGTGACAGGAGGAGAGGTTGGCGGCATCTTAAAGATGAAGACTTCAATCACCAAGCCAATTCCGGATACGACCCCAAGGCCTATACCACCATAACGTGAGCCGATATACAGCATCACGAGCAAAAATAGAAACTCAAGATACAACATGTGGATTTCCTTATTCAAAACAGAGGGCTACATAGCCAAATTACCTCTTTGTATTGTCTCGATATTCAGAAAGAAAATACTTCATGTTGTTCACAATCCGCTGGATAAGAAACAGCAATATTCAATTATTGGCAATAACTCACGCTACACAGGGGAACTGTTAACACAGTTTTATCAGGGTGTTTTTATGCTGTGTATTTTTGCGATCATGTGAGCGTTAAATGCGAAGAGGTTTAAGAGTTTGTTGCTATTCATCGCATACGTAACCAGACCTTACAGTTTCACAGAACGCGGAAATACAGTCATAACTAACCCTAAAGGTGCTTCTTTGTTATGAAAACGCAAAGGATAATAGTTTGCATTGCGATTGGTGCTTGGGTATAAAGGTGTCAGAATGACTACACCAACAATAAGCCATCATGTCTGAGCAATTTTTCCCGCAACTGTTTCAAACTTCGAGTGAGATTACACCTTATCTACACGGTGATATCGGCGAGATAGGGCAAGAAGCTATCCATATCGAGAATGATATCAACCCGATCATCCAAGGCCTTTACCAGCAAATCTCGGAGGCTCATCCGGAAGCGGGAAAAGCATATTGGTTGACAAGAACGTGGGATTTACTTTGTTGGCAGCCAGTTTATGTCGCATTCATCTCTATTTACGGTTACCACACGTTGCCAAACATTCGCGAGATAGCGCAGCACCTCAAACCTTGTTTTGTTTCTGGGTACCGATTCGCCGACGAAGCGCATATACATGGCGAGCCAGAAGCGTTGATAAAAGAGGCGGGGCGTCAAATCCGAGAACTGTTCGACTTCTATCAACAAGAGATGAGTCAATGGACACGCATTCGTCCTGGCTTCACCCATCAATTGATGTCGGACGGAATCATGGCTTGTTTAATTCGTCTCCAACAGCGCTTTCCGCAAATGACTAACTCGACACTTCAGGAGCATGCGGTCTTGTGGCTAAGCGCAATGGGTTTGGATGTTGATAATAGCCGCTCACTTCATGAGACGGAATCTGATCAGCCGCTAAAGTTAGTAAGAAAAAGTTGTTGTTTAGTCTATAAGTGTGAAGGCAGAAAGCTTTGTGCAGATTGTCCTCGTTTAGAGGAAAATCGACAGCTTATGAGCAAGAAGGTTCTTAATTAACATTTATTTAACTTGTGTAACAGTGCTCGATTTGAGAGTGAGAATAAGTATCATTGCATGCTCTTGTTGACAACAAAAAGATAAATACAATGATGAAAAGGACGTTTTCTTTCAATCTCATCGTACTTGCGATGAGCAGTGGATACGCAGTTAGCTCAATAGCAGCAGAAGATCTTCAACAAACATCGACTCCGAGCGATGAGCAATTGGTTGTTGTAGGCAGTGTGATGCCGAAATCGATCTCCGATATTCCAGGAACGGTTTGGTTTGTTGGCCAAGAAGAGATTGCTCAGCAATATCGTGCGGGCAAGACACTGGGTGATATTCTTTCTGCAACCATCCCTTCTTTAGACGTCGGCACCGGTGGTCGAACTAACTATGGTCAGAACCTTCGCGGTAGAGCAATGTTGGTAATGATTGATGGTGTCTCGTTACAGTCTTCTCGCCCGATTAGTCGTCAGTTAGATGCAATAGACCCATTCAACATCGAGCGAATTGAAGTACTATCTGGTGCAACCTCCATTTATGGTGCAGGCGCTACTGGTGGTGTTATTAACATTATCACCAAGAAAGCGTACTCGGATGACTTGTCGTTTGAATCCTACGTGAGTGGCACTACAGGCTTTAATAGCAGCGATGACTTTGATTACAAACTCGCTCAGTCTATCTCGGGTGGTAATGAGCGAATTACCGCTAGAGGTTCGGTTGTGTACACCGAGACACAAGGTGCATTTGACGCAAATGGCGACATTGTCACCCCAGACATTTCACAGGGCTCTTTGCAGTATAATTCAACGCTCGATGTTATGGGATCGACCGAGATTCAAATCTCCGATGCCAGCAAGTTAAACCTTGTCGCACAATACTATGACAGCCAGCAAGATTCGCCATACGGTTTGTACATTGTTAACAATAAATTTGTTGATGTACGAGAGGGGTTCGATTCCGACCGTGAACATGGTACAGAGCGAGTTCTCTTAAGTGCGAACTACGCTCACGACAGCGTATTCGGTCATCAACTGATAGGCGAGTTATCTTACCGTAGTGAAGACCAAACCTTTACTCCTTATTACCAAAGTGCCTCTCAACAAAAAACAGAAGTTTTTGCTGGGCGCTTAGCGTTAGCTAAAAGCTGGGAGTCATTCAAACTTGTTTATGGTGTCGATGCGTACTTAGACCGTTTTGAAAGTAACCAGGCTCTGTTCGATCCAACCATTGCGAACAGCTCTGGGAACTTAATTAATCGAACCTATGCCGAAGTGGGGCGTTACCCAGATGTTGATGTGGCGTCTTACGCAATGTTTGTCCAAGGGGATTACCAAATCAATCAAGATTGGTCAGTACAAGCAGGCTACCGCTACCAATACATGGACAATAAGATTGATGATTTTGTTGCCTATAGTATACAAAAGAAGATCGCATCGGGTAATGGTGTATCAGCGGATGCGGTACCAGGTGGCAGCACTGACTACTCTGTGAGCTTATTTAATTTGGGCACCATTTATCAGCTTAACGATGAATCTCAGCTTTGGGCGAACTTCTCTCAAGGTTTCGAACTCGCTGATCCTGCAAAGTACTACGGCCAAGGTAGCTACGATGCCGCGGATGCAAATGGTCACTACGCGTTGAACAATAGCATTAACGTATCTGACTCAAAAATGTCGGGCATCAAAACGGACAGCTATGAAATTGGTTACCGATTAGATACGGATACTGTCGCACTGCAAGCGGCGGGTTACTACTCGGTGTCGGATAACTCAATCAAGTATGACAAGAAGACGCTCCTAATCACCAATGTTGATGACGAGCAACGTGTATACGGTGCCGAAGCAAACATTAACTACTGGGTAAACCGTGATATTTTGTTAGGTGCATCAGGTCACTATGTGGTTTCTGAGCTGAAAACCAACGGTAAGTGGGAAGATCTAAGTGCGGGTAAAGCAAGTACATCAAAAGCGAACGCGTGGGCGGCTTACTATCAGGATGGCTATTCACTACGTCTACAAAGCCAGACGATGTTTGATTACGAAGATGACGCAAACAACAAACTAGATGGATACACTACGTTTGATCTTCTTGGTAACGTAACACTACCTATCGGGCAGTTAGGTTTTGGTATTCAAAACCTATTTGACGAAGACTACACAACCGCTTGGGGACAACGTGCGCAGATTCTTTATGCAGCACACTACGATGCAGCAGCGTACGACTACAAAGGAAGAGGTCGCACATTCACACTGAACTACAGTGTTGAATACTAAAGCTAACTCGCTCCAAATATCAAAAAAGCCGCTTGAAGCGGCTTTTCTTTTAGGCTTGATCTGTCTGCGCTGTGTCTACAACGTTTTCCGTGTGTTCTGAAGCTTGGTTTTGTTCTTCAGCTTCCATTTTCGCGCGTTCAGCTTTGGAGATATAACGCGGCTTATTGCTCTTATGTAGCTTAGCGTTATGCTTCTTCTGCTTCGCTTTCAAGATCTGATTGATTTTCTTCTTGCGGTTCATGGTGGTGGTCCTTTAATTTAGCGAGGCAGGATAGTTACTTTTTTATCAAGTTACAACTAAATAAGCGCCGGTATCGGTCGCAAAATTCAAGTACGTTCCTATGTCCAATCATCTATCGCGTTTTAATGGAGCCCAAATGAAAACACTGTACACCGAACGTTTGATACTGCGTCTTGTGAGTGTAAATGATGCACCATTTATACTAGAACTTTATAACCGCCCAGACTTCTACCGTTTTGTCGGAGACAAACAAATTCGTACCGAATATGAAGCGGCGCGTTACATAAAAGAAAACATGCTACGCATGCAAAAAATTAGAGGCGTGAGTTTACTCGTTGTAGAGAAGAAAGAAGATGGACAACCCATCGGGATTTGTGGGTTGGTTAAACGTGACACATTACAACACTATGATCTCGGATATGGATTTTTACCTTCCGCTTATGGCTTCGGCTACGGAACGGAGTCTGCAACCGCAGTGCTGGAATACGCTAGAGAGGAAATGAAACTCGATAATTTGGTTGCCATCACCAACAATGACAATATTCGTAGTATAAGTTTGCTCAAAAAACTGGGCTTTGAGTTTGAACGAGTTGAGCAGCAATATGATAATGGCCGCACGTTAGAACTTTACACAATGATGTTGTGATTTTTGGATAGCGCATGAGCGATATTTTACTTGGCAAACTCGCCACTGAATTTAAGACAGTAAAAGCCATGGTAGAGGTTTACTGTCATGACCATCATGGAACAAAACGTGACTTATGCTCAGAATGTCATGAGCTGCTTGAATACGCAGAAGTGCGCCTCGACCGCTGTCCTTATGGAGAGAATAAACCGACGTGTAATAAATGTCCGATTCACTGCTACAAACCAGAGCCGAAAGAACAAATGCGTTTGGTCATGCGTTACTCTGGCCCCAGAATGTTACTGAAACATCCCATCTTGGCGGTTCGTCATTTGCTTCATGAAAAGCGAATGGTACCGGAAAAGCCTGCAGCGAACGCGTCAAACCGTCACAAGCGTTTATCTAAACAAAAATGCGAAGAATAAAAAAACGAGGGCGACATGCCCTCGTTTTCGTTGAGTAGAAGCGGCGTGGTTAGAGGCCAGCGGCCATACGCTGCTTGGTTTTGCTCGCAGCAAGTAGCATGTATACGCCAGTCGCAACCAAAGCGGCAAACAAGTAGCCTAGCAAGCCGTGTTCTTGGCCCATAAATTTATCAGCGACAACAGGACCAGCAACAGAGCCGATGCTGTAGCTAAACAGCATGACTTGTGTCGCAGAGACAATAAAGCGTTCATCAAGTCCTTCGCAACCTAAGTTGATTGCAATCGGGTACAAGGCAAAAGTAGCTGCACCTAAAAAGAATAATGCAGCAGCCAATACCACGGCTGACGAGGAAATAAAGGTCATACCGATCGAAAAAATACCCAAAATACAGAAAAACGCCATTAGCACTGTGCGGCTCATGTATTTGTTTAACGCGGTCACCATTGGTTGAACTAGCATGCCACCTAGAATCACTAGCGCCATCAATGTACCAATGTCTTGATGGCTAATTTTACGGTTAGTTAACTCAACTGGCATTAATCCGTAGATCGCGCCTAAGGTCAAACCTGAAACAACACAACCAATAATTGCTGCATGGTTTAGTTTGGCAATTTGCTTAAATGATAAAGCGGTTGATTCATGGCTGTTTGGCTGCTCACACTCAATGAACATTAGCACCAGCATCGCCATTAAGATCAACGTCGTGATCGCAATAAACGGAACGCCGCCACTTACGCCAAGCACGCCAATACCAAACTGGCCTAATGCTGAACCACCATAAAGCGATAGCATGTACAAGCTCAAACGTCTCGCACGCGATGCTTCGTCTCCAGACATTAGCCAAGATTCAACAATGACAAAAACACCAGCAACCGCGATACCCGCAATAAAGCGAGCGGCAAGCCACATCAATCCGTTAGCAAACACGGGTAGTGTGACGATAGTTAGCGAAAATACGGCCAAGCAACCAATAAACGCGTTACGGTGACCAACTTGACGTACGATACGTTCAATAAAAATAGCACCGGTTAATAAGCCGCCATAAAACACACTCGCCAACCAACTCGCGTAATCTGCTGAGATGTTGTATTCACCGAGCATGAGAGGGATCAAGCTCATTAAATAGCCCGAAGCCACCGCATAAAGAGACAGTGCGACGACTGGAACTGTAACTCGTGGTGATGCTGCAGGAACGACTGTGTTTTCCACTGTTTTGCGCCTATAAGTTAAATGAAATCTAAGGGTTATTCGGCGCGAATATGAGGCTAATAGTTAGGCAAGTAAAATGATAAATTTAAGTCGTTTCGATAAATAATATTTGTTAACTAGATAGGTTGATAAGTTGCATAAAAACGCCAACCTACAAACAAGGTTGGCGTGGAAGATTATTTAGTAAGTGCTTGATTTAACCATTGATCGAATTGAGTTTTAGGTAACGCACCATTGATCATATCAACGCGTTGACCATTCTTGAAAACCATAATGGTAGGAATACTGCGAATACCAAATTGCGTCGCAAGTTGTTGTTGAGCTTCGGTATCAATCTTAACAAAACGAGCCGTTCCGGCTTGCTCATGAGCAACATCAGAGAAAACAGGAGCAAAACCAACGCACGGGTTGCACCATGGGGCCCAAAAATCTACTACAACAGGCATATCACTTTGTAATAGAGCAGAAAAGTTATCTTGTGTACCTTCGATAGGCGAGCCGTCTAAAAGTGCACTTTTACATTTACCGCAAGTTGCAGATTCGGCAACGCGCTCATTAGGGACACGATTTAGACCGCCGCACGAAGGGCAGCGAGTTTTAAACGATGACATGACTTCTTCCTTTATTACGTATTGATGAAAACATGACTTACCAGTCAGCCTCATTATTTGTATACTTATTTTTTAACCTGCCGAAATAACGCAGCGCAGGTTTGTATTTGAGCCTAAGGTTCTAAGAAATTTTATTAAAATACAACAATAAATAGGTCTGCGATGACAAATTACTACGCTGAAATTACAGGTTGGGGGAAATGTGTTCCGCCAGCCGTGCTCTCTAACGATGATCTTAGCACTTTCCTCGATACTTCCGATGAGTGGATTCGTACCCGCACTGGTATCGAAAACCGCCGTATTAGTCATGTAAACACGTCAGACATGGCGACCGTTGCTGCTAAACATGCATTAGCTCGAGCAGGCGTCGATGCAACAGACGTGGATTTAATCATTGTGGCGACTTGTTCACCAGATTCATTGATTCCAAATATCGCGTCTAAGGTACAGCAGAACCTAGGTATTCGTGCAGCCGCTGCCTTTGACTTAAATGCCGCATGTACGGGATTTGTCTATGGCCTAGAAACGGGCACACGTTTGATTCAATCAGGTAACTATCGTAACGCGATCATTATTGGTGCGGAAAGATTGTCTTTCTACATCGATTGGGCAATGCGAGATACCGCTGTTCTATTTGGTGATGGTGCGGGCGCCGTTGTGTTATCAAGAACGGAAAAAGAAACGGGTTTACTACAGTCTCAAATCGGTTGTGACGCAAAAGGCCGAGATATTCTGTCCGTACCAAAGTTTGGTACTTGTATGGATCGCTTTGCGGAAGACAACGGTTACTGGGATTTCAACTTTGTAGGACAAGAAATTTTCAAACGTGCAGTAAAAGGCATGGGGCTAGCTGCGAAAACCGTACTGAAAGCATCACAGTTAACGACGGAACAAATCGATGTTGTGATTCCGCATCAAGCGAATATTCGTATTATTCAAACCTTGTGTGACCTGTCTGGAATTCCACACGACAAAGCGTTTGTTAACATTCAAAACTATGGCAATACTTCAGCTGCGACGGTGCCAATTGCATTGTGTGAAGCGGTAGAGCAAGGTCGAGTTAACCCAGGTGATAATATGCTTCTTGCTGCATTTGGTGCAGGTTTGACATGGGGTGCGGCAGTATTGAAATGGGGTGACCGCGTAACGCCAGTTTCTGAAAGTGATGCGGTTCTGCCTGAGTGTGAGCAATCCGCGTTAGAATTACTTGAGCGTGCCATTAAGCTGTGTAACGAACGCCGTCGCGACGAGGTGTAACGGACACTCTGCAAACATAAGATGAGTAAGGGAGCGCGAGGCTCCCTTATTTGATGATGCGTTCTACAGCTAACCTGAAAAATATCTTAAGCCATAAAGCCCAGGTTTGAATGAGTAAAATTACGGATGTTCGGGAAGACGTATTCCAGTGCAGCGTTATCACTCACGCCCATCCACTGTGCTAGTGTTGAACCAACTTGATCAGCGGCAATTTTGGGTATGAGTCGGCCTTGAGAGTAATCATCGTTTCCGCCCAGTATTAGTTCCGGCCATGTACCGATAGGTTGTTTCCCATTTACCGCGCCTCCAATTAATAGTTGATGGCCACCCCAGCCATGATCGGTACCATTTCCGTTGCTCATCATCCGTCGACCGAAGTCAGACATAGTGAAAGAGGTAACTTGCTTGTTTAGCCCTAACCGTTCGACCGCACGATACATTGCTAAAAGGTTTGTCGCGAGATCCTCAAGTAACACTGGATGACGTGCCAATTGCGAATCGTGTAGGTCATACCCAGAGTGTTTAACGAAAAAGACTTGTCGTTGCTGCTTCAGGACATCTTGGCTTGCTATCAATTTGTACACGGTTTGCATCTGCTTGCCGAGCGTCGATGACGTAAACAGCGGCTCGTCAGCAATGTGGTTGAGTTGCTCGCTCAATACACTACTCATTACCATCGACTCATCAACCATCAAATTAAAATGACCATTAAATGGATTGTCAGTTTGATGAGAGAGAAGGCGGTCATAGATACCTTTGTATAAAGGGCTATCAATCGCGGTAAGCTGAACTGCGCGATCTTTTTTCAGGACGGTTTGGCGGTGTTCCATTGCCCGTAACCAAAGCGAGTTGCCATGCACACTGTATAGCGGTGTTATTTCTGATTCAGAGTTTAATACATCCAACATTCTGCCAGCCCAACCAAGATTTTTAGACTCGCTCATTCCACCAAGTAACCAAGCGTCTGTTTGAGAATTATGAGAAAACAGTTGCTCGGGAAGTGATGCTTCACCTTGCTCAATAGCTTGTTTGGTGACGGGATGGTTGAGAATGCCACTATTGAGCACGATGCTGGCATCGCCTTGTTCGAAAACGGAAGTCAACGCATTTAACTTTGGGTGTAAGCCGAGCTTCACTGGGTGATTTGAGCTATCGACAGCACTCAAATTGATAGGGAGTATGTCTTCTTTGGCGACAGAGAGTGGCCCTCTGACTTTGGAATATTGACGATAGTGCGCCTCCGATAATGGCAGTATGGTGTTGAATGCATCGTTTCCGCCTGCTAAATACACACATATTAATGCTCGAAAGTCATTGGATGGCGCTGCGAGAGAGTAACCTGGCAGACTAAGAGAGGCTAGTGCGCCCATCGATAGCGTGCTTTGTATAAAATGTCGTCGTGAAATATCCATAATTCACTCCTAATCCTGAATATAGAATTCGTCGCCAGAAATGGCGGTAAATATCACTAGAGCGAGTTTTGTTGTTGGCACATAGTCCCCACGATAATCATTCAGGGCGGTGAGCATGAGCTCTTTCAATTCAGCAGAAGCCGTTCCAGCAAAGAAACGCTCGTTAACCAATTCGACTAAGGCACGGTGATCGTCCAGAAGAAGATAAAACTCGTTAAGATCGAAGTGGTAGGAATCACCACCTCCTCTACGAGTGCTGGTTAACATATAGTTGACCAAATCGGTATAAACAGACCAATTGAGAAGTTCATACTCTGGAGAGTTAATACCAGACTCCGTAAACTCGTTAGACGGCTGATAGTCTGGAGAGTAAAAATTAAACACGGAAGGAGAACGAAGCGGCCCTTGATTAGCGATGTTCATCATCGTTGTTGCGTCTTCGTAACGTGATCCTTTAATCGTAAAACCTGATGCTCGATGAAAATTAGTCAGGACCAGTATCGGTTCTTTCACTTTTATAGGCGGGGTATCCGTCATCCCTAATGCTTCAGGGTCGAGCAATATGGCTCGAACAACGGCGGTTAGATCGCCTTTTTCTCCTTCCCCATTGTTGTTAAATATCGTAGCAACACGCGCGACGTACTCTGGGCTTGGATTTGAACTGACCAAACGTTGGATAAGTAACTTTGAAACAAATGGAGCAACATTTGGGTGAGACATCAACATATCAATCACTTTTGAAAGCTCTTCTTGTGCGGTTAGACCCGATGGGATCACGTTCCCTAGAAATCGCTTCTCGCCGGTGTCGTGTCTTTGACTGATAACTCGCATCGGTTTCACGAATGCGATGTCGGAATTTTTCCATCCAGTTAATGCTCGCGCGAGCTCTTGAATATCAGTTTGATTGTACGTGGGGATAGGTTTGCCTGTTGCGTGGTTTAGCTTTTTACTGCCATCTAAATTGAGTTCATACAAACCGATAGTGAATAACTGCATTAACTCTCGAGCAAAGTTCTCATCGGGAAGCGTTCCTGTCGCACTATTTTCTTTTGCACTACCGAGCATAGACAAATAGCTCCCCATGACTGGATGGATGGAAACGTCATACAACAGGTCTCGGTAGTTGCCAAACGCATGCTCAACCAACAGATCGTAGTAATTCACTAACCCTGTAGGTTTGCTGGAAAGAACGCCGCCATAACGAGAAACGACTACGATCTGACTCAATGCATAAGCCGTTCGCTGTCTGAGCTGATCTTCAGCAGTAACAACAATCTGATACCAAGCATTTTCTCGGTTTGACTGTAGGCCTTTAGAAAAAGGCGTTTGATAAAGTGGTTGATGGTAGGTTGCTGGCAGGTTGATTTGTTTCTGTATCCAGTCCTCTAACCCGTTTTCCCTAACCTCATTAATTAACGCAGGAGTTGGTCCAAAAGAGGTTTGATAGAGAAAACGCGCAACGGTTTGATCGGATGGGGATTGCTGTATTTGTGCTGATACATTAGGCACATGGCTCAGCAATAAGATAGCCAATCCTAGTACCCAAGCAGAGATTTTATTTAGCTTCTGACGTCTCATAGTTAACTCGCTTACCCGAAGTAACGATTTAAGTCCATTTAACGGGAGTTATTAAGCTCTTTTGAGCTGTTTAGTAAATTTATGAAAATCAAGCAGCTGCATAGGCGAGTATAGTAGCTATAAGTGGTGAACAAAAAACTCAAACGATGAATTTGGTACTATAGTGCTAGAAGTTTTTGATGCTATTTTTTCTAAGATACTGATATTAAATATGGCCAATGAAGAGTAACAAGCAGAGATATCGCAATGGATATAGAAGGGGGACAGCTAAAGTACTGTTAACAAGAGATTGGTATGTTTGTTAAGGCTTAAGTTAGTTTCAAGAAATTATTGAGCCAATAAATAAAGTCCATTGGTTTGCACAAGAGAAAACCACACGGATGTTCTCTTGTACAAAGCAACAAAGGTTATTTTCGGGCAAGCTTATGGTGAGCACGAGAAAAGTGATCGGCACAAAATGCGCCCACGATCGAGAGTTCGCCAGCCAGACAAAGCGCAGCTGCGACTTCGGCTAACGCTTTCGCATTGCCGTTGCCGTGCAAACCCAAAATATCCAAACATGCTTTTTGTGTTGGAAGGCCAGTACCACCACCAACCGTCCCCACCATGATGTTTGGCAAGGTCACGCACGCGTACAAGTTGCCTTGAGCGTCCACATCCATACGAGTGATTCCAATGGCAGACTCTGCAACGCAAGCGGCATCTTGACCACAAGCAATGTACAGCGCGGCAAGCGCGTTTGCGTAATGCGCGTTGACGCCAATTGTCCCGCTAAGTAAACCGCCCACTGTAGTCATTTTGCCAAATTGAACCATAGACTCCGGCGTCGTATGCAGATATTTTTCCACCAACTCAGCAGGAATGGTCACTTCGGCGGATACTTTCTTACCGCGTACCGAGCGCAGTGTGTGCGCGTTTGGTTTTTTGTCGCCTGATAAGTTGCCATCCAAGAATGCTTGAGTTGGTTTGATTGGGCTGGTCGCCAAAATATGATGGAACACTTCGTTTGTTGCGATGGTCACCATGTTTTGTCCGGAAGCGTCACCAGTCACGTATTCAAAGACCAAATAAACGTGGTTTCCTTCGATATTTACATTGATGTCTTTGAGTTTGCCATGTGAGGTGGTGGATTCCGCAATTTGACGAAATGCGTCAAACTGGGTCACAACCCAACTGACGAACTGGCCAGCGTCGGCAAGGTTATTAAAGGCGAACACTGGCGTTCGGCTCACCCCTTCACTCAGCAACAATGCGCTCGCGCCACCAGCGGCGGTAATAAGATTTGCGCCACGGTTGTAGGAAGCGACTAACGCGGCTTCTGTCGTTGCGAGCGGAACCAAAAAGTCATCGTTCGCATACAAGCCGTTGACGCGCAAAGGGCCTGCAATGCCGACCGGCACATTAACAGTACCAATGAAGTGCTCGATGTTGTTGGAGTAAGCATCGCAATGTGACTGCGTGAAAGGATCAAGGAGATGATCTTTATTGGTCACGTGTTCCAATACTTGCCAACGGCGCGCCAAATGCTTATCCGACAGGCCAGGGCTTAAGCAGAGACGTTTCTCTGGCTTGTGAAACTTCGGTTCTAATGCCGATTGAATCTTACTGCTGGTTTCGATATCGGAAAGGGCGGAGCTTTGAACAGGGTTATCTTGGTTTAACTTCGGCATACAAACGTTAACTGAAAAATCGAACCAGAGATTGTAGTGATTGAGGCTTTGATTACAACGTTGATTATACGTTTTGCAACAAATACCACTGTGCAAGCGCCTTTATTATCCAAGTGATTTGATATTGGAGCGACGAATTTACCGGACATAAATGGGTTTTGACAATGAATGTTGCAGTAAATGGCAGATCCGGGAGGTTATGCCTCTTAGAGAAACTGGCCTGTAGGTGTTTGGATTCGACAAGGTGTAAGCATGAGTGCCTTAAAAGCGGAATGGTTCAATCTATGAAAGGAATAAATTGTCTAACCCAGTCCCTTGGGTCAGACGTTAGTTTGAATCAGTTATTCAAAAACTAGTTGAAGGCGCGAGCCACACGTCCCGCACTTTGAATACGGTAATGACCAACGTAAGCAGGAACAAATACAGATTGTCCTTTCGAGGCAGTTAACGTCTCACCGTTATCACTGATGAGTGTCAGGTCGGCATCAATCGCCATCAAAATCTCTGCGCTATTGGCATCAACCACTTCATTGTTCGGTTGGTTAAGAATGCTGAAACTAAAGTCTGCCACTGGAACGGGGTAAAGGCTCTGGCAACCATTGGCATTGGGTTTTAGGACAAGGCTGTGAAACGGCTTAGGCACAAAGTCTGTGCATTTAACCAGTTCTTCAACATCCATATGTTTCTGCGTGAGTCCTGCACGCAAAACGTTATCTGAGTTCGCCATGATCTCTAATCCCGTACCTTTAATGTAAGCGTGTGGCGTTCTTGCGCTCAGGAACATGGCTTCGCCAGGTTGCAGCGTGATGACATTCAACAGTAATGGCGCAAACAAGCCGACATCGCCAGGGTATTGAGTGGATAGATCCAAGATGAGCTGGAAAACGTCGTTGTTAGTACCTTGCTCTGATTGGTCTGAAGCTTGGGCAAGAAGCTGTTTCAGTGCACGCTCTTTTGTTTCGCCTTCCATGGTCAGAATGTGCACAAAGAAATCGCGTAAACCTTGTGAGTTGATTTCGCGTTTGAATGCATCTAGCGGTGTGCGTAGCTCATTGATATCGCAAAGGCCAAATGCCTCAATAATCTCGTCATACGAACGAAAACCGTTCATGGCTTGGTAACTTGTCAGCGCGTACACCAACTCAGGTTTATGGTTTGGATCCTTGTAGTTACGATGGCTTGCGTTTAGTGGGATCCCGGCACTTTGTTCTTTTTCGAAGCCTATTTCGGCATCTTGTTTGCTTGGGTGAACTTGAATCGACAGTGCATGTTCGGCCGCTAAGATCTTAAACAGAAAGGGCAGGTCGCCAAATTTCGCTGCGGTTTCTGCTGATAAGTAAGCGGGTTGGTTTTGTTTGATCAGTTCAGACAAAGGCAGCGTGTTTTGCTCAACCTGAACTTCAGAGCAGCCGTTTGGGTGAGTACCCATCCATACTTCTGCTTGAGGCTCATTCGTTTCGTTAGAAAAGCCAAACAAATCGTGAATAGAAGAGGTGCTTCCCCAGGCGTAGTTTTGGATTTTGTTGTTCATTTGAAAGAAGCTATGCGATGAAATAGTGTTCAAATTCATGAATTTTTCCCATAGTTAACCCTCCGAACTGAATCGGAAGAAAAATTGAGCAGAGATACGTTAAATAAGGAGGGCGAGCGCGGTTAGGTCACTCGCCAATTTGCCCTAAGGGCGATAAGTCGATTTACAACCGAGGCTTTGGTTCGAGTGGTTTTCGTGATGGCTGCGCTTGCAAAAATGGCAGCAACAAAAGGCCAATGACGGCTGCACAAACTGAAATGATGATGAAGAAACCCGTCCAATGATATTCTTCAAGAATTAACGCCAGTGGATAACCAGACAATGCTGCGCCCATGTAGGCGAACAAGCCCACGAATCCTGTTGCCGCGCCGGCAGAATCTTTGTGAGAGCACTCCGCCGCCGCCATACCGATCAGCATTTGTGGTCCAAAGACAAAGAAGCCGATGGAGAACAATCCCGCCGCTTGGAATGCAAAGTTGGTCAGAGGCATCAGCCAAAGCGCAGAGACAGATAAGAAAATCCCAATCGCGAACAGCAAGTTCATTGGCCCACGGTTACCGCCAAAGAGTTTGTCTGAGCCCCAACCCGCAACCAATGAACCAACAAAACCGCCGATTTCAAACATAGACAGAGCAGCGTTGGCGTTAATCAGGCTATAGTGATGCTGCTCGGTCAAGTACAGGTTTCCCCAGTCATTGATTGCGGTACGAACGATGTAAACCAACACATAACTGAACGCGAGCAGCCAGATGTATTTGTTGTTAAATACGTACGATTTCAGAATTTCGCGGTAGGTGAGGCCACGTCCGTAATTTTCTTGCGCAAGTTCTAGTGCGTCGTTGCGCCATTGACCGACACTTGGTAAACCCATTGTTGTGGGTTTGTCGCGCAATCGCCAACAAACGAATAGACCGAGCAATACCCCGATGATGCCGGGTAGAATAAAACCTTCACGCCAGCTGTAGTGCAACGTCAAATAGCCCACCAAAATAGGGATCAGCGCGCCACCAACGTTGTGTGCGGTGTTCCAAATCGCCCATAAGAAGCCACGCTCGGAACGTGAATACCAAGTGGTTAACAGCTTGGAGCATGAAGGCCAGCCCCAGCCTTGGAACCACGCGTTTAAGATCCACAGAGTAATGAAAGCCGCGAGTGAGCTAGAAAAACCGAACGCGATATTGACCAGACCTGTCGCAATCAATCCTAATCCCATGAAATAACGAGGATTAGAGCGATCCGAAATCGTGCCAGAAATAAACTTCGAACAGCCGTAAGTAATGTAGAAAAGTGTACCGATAAGACCCAAATCGCCTTTATCTAAGCCAAGATCGGTAATCATCGCTGGTGCGGCGTAGTTAAAGGTCTTACGGGTAAAATAGAAACCTGCGTAGCCGATGTACATCCCCAACATAATGTGCAAACGCCAATGGTGGTAACGCTGGTCGATTTGCTCGTTGCTCAGGCTCGGTTGAGTAAATTTAGGTGAACGTAAAAATCCAAACATCTTGAGTTACACCTTAGGTAAAGTAATGCTGATTTGTGTGCCGATCATTTGATCGCTGGTGGAGTAGATAACGATTTTTCCACCTAACGCGTGCACACGCTCTTGCATGCCGCGAACGCCCATGCCGTTCATGCTGTCCTGAACTTTGAAACCGACACCATCATCGTGAATCATCAGTGACACCGCAGCTTCTCCAATTGTCAGTTCAATATTGATCAACTGCGCTTCTGCGTACTTGGCTGCGTTATTCAATGACTCTTGGCATAAACGGAATAGGGTGACTTTGAGTGTGTCACTCAGGCTGGTGTAATCGCCTTGCCAGTTCAGTTGAACATTCGTTCCGTGATTGGCGAATTCCATCTCTCGCGTCAGTTGCTCGACGGATTCTTTCAAGTCCAAATCATCCAGCATTTTGGGTCTTAGCTTGCTCAACAGTCGCTTAGTGGTGTCGTACACGTTGAGCGAAAGCCCTTCGATCATGTCCGCGCAACCAACGCGTGTTTCTGCGTTGTTCACTCGTTTAATGATGTTGGCTTGTGTGCGGATTGCCGTGATGTTCTGTCCGATTTCGTCATGTAGCTCGCGCGCAATATCGCGTCTTACCGATTCTTCCGCTTTGATAAGCTGGCGAGACAAATTCTGATTGCGCGCAAGTTCGCCGCGCAGTTTGTGATTGAGGTCTTTTTGTTTCTGAACCCCTAAGCCGAGCATAATGCCGGTGATGGTTTGCGCCGAGAGAGATAATAACAAATCGGTGATTTCTAGATTTGATACGCCGCTACGAGCCGCAATCAGCGCTATGCTGTTGAGCATGGTGGCGAGCAGAGCACCTTGCCAGCCGTAACGCAGAGCAAGCACGATGATTGGAATCGCCATACAAAATGGCGCAAATCGTTTTAGCTCTTCAGGCAAGCTGGTTTGCACCAAAATACTGCCGATCAAAAGTAGCGCATAAAGCACGATATGACGCACCTGAAATACAACGGCATTACTAAGTAGGAGAGAGCTAAGCGGAGACCAACGACTTTGGAACAAATAACTCCATAACAAGTAGCACATAGGCACCACGAGCAAGCCTCCAGAAATGCTAGCCAGCCATACCATGTAAACCGAAGGAACGTGAAAACCAACGGCCATCACATTAATAAACGCGTTAATGATAATGACTGCGCTCATCACGGCTAAATGGCGGTTTTGGTCTCCGTAGTAGTATTTTTTCGCAATCAGAGTGACCGGGATACTGGCAATGCTCGCAATCAGCACGGTAAGCCACTGCGGTTGACCCAGTAAGATCGCAAGTGCGATGGAAAGTCCCCACTCCGAAAGGTAAATCGTCGGCCAATAAGCGGTGCGAGTGTGCAGGGCGACACCTAATCTTAAAGCGAAAGGAAACAATAAGATCGCCAGTTCGGGATCATTGACAAAGTAATAGGCAATCACCCATAAGCAGAACCAGGCGCAAGCCATAACAAATAGTCCGCAAATGGTGGTAACAGCGTAAGCTCGCATTAAAAGGACTCTTGAGAAAATAGTTTGGCGAGCTCAACGTTGTTTTTCACGCCGAGTTTGTCGATGGCATTCGCACGATGCACATGCACGGTCTTGTGGCTCAAGCCAAGCTCTGCCGCGACAGACTTTACATCCAACCCGGTCGCAAGTAGCTGACATACCTCGTTTTCACGTTTTGTCAGTTGGCATAGAGAGGTGGTGTTGTCGCTAGGCGTTGCAAGTTTAAGTGCAATATCTGATGTGAGGTAACAGCCGCCAGAAGCACTGGTTCTCACGGCTTGAATAAGTTCGTCTGGGCTACAGCGTTTACTAAGATAGCCTTTTGCACCTAGCTTTAGTGATTTTTCCACCATCGCAGGGGAGTCATGCACGCTAAGCATCACGCAGGCAATGCCAGTTGGTATTTCGCTAAGAAAGTTTAAGCCGCTTTCATCTGGCATGGAGATATCTAGGATGACGACATGAGGGTGTACCGCAGGCAAGCCTTTGCGCGCTTCGGCGACAGAGCCGAATTCACCGACAACGGTAATATCACTTTCTAAATTTAATAATTGTGCGAAACCTGAACGCACGATGACGTGATCATCAACTAGAGCAACATGAATCATTATTACAACCAAATAGAGCAGACGACTAACAACAATAAGCTCCAACAGGAGCCAATAGAAAAACCTTTAATGATACTGAATTGATCAACTCATTTTAATGATCTTGCGCGCTTTACCGAAGTAAAGCGCGCAGAGAAGCTAGGCTTGGTTTTGTGCAAGTTGAAGCTTCTTCGCGTGTCGAATCTTCTTCTCTTCCGCGATAGCGACGAAAGCAAGCAAAACAATACAAATCATGGCGGAGGTATCTAGAGCTGCGAAGGTACCTTTCCAACCAGTTAAGCCGAAGATAGGTGTACCGTCTGCAATCATACCGAGACCAAGTTTCGCGAAGCTGTCACCGATTAGGTAAGCGAATGTACCTTTTACGCCGTCAGCCACACTGATTGCTTTTTTAGGGACAAAACCAACCGCGGCAACACCGATAAGAAGTTGCGGACCAAACACCAAGAAGCCCAATACAAATAGAGAGGCTAAGTACATGAACTCGCTAGTGGCGTGTTGGTAGAACTCAAGCGATACGATGATCAAACCAAGAGATACACAAGCAACCAATGCGCGGCGACCGTTTGCTAGGTCAGACAGGTAACCCCACATCAAAGTACCCACAAGCGCACCGACTTCGAACAGAGTAAAGCCAGAGATTGCCGTTTCTTTTGACAGACCAAGTTCTTGGTACGCGTATACCGTTGACCATTGGTCGATACCGATACGAACGATGTAAAGGAAGATGTTGGCAAAGCAAAGTAGCCAGATAACTTTGTTTTTAAGAACGTATTCAACAAAGATTTCTTTTTTGGTCATTTGGTTTTCTTCAGCGGCGGTGTCTTCTTCACTCACTGCTTCATCGAAAAGTTCTTCTACTTTACCTAGACCGTAAGCTTCTGGAGAGTCGCTACCAAAGCGCATACCGATAAAACCAACGATGATCGCGATGATAGAAGGGAACACGAACATGCCGATTACGTGGCCGTCGAATAGGTAGTTGGCACCGAAAAGAGCAACACCCGCTGCGCCCGCACCACCAACGTTGTGTGACATGTTCCACAAGCCTAGGTAAGAGCCGCGTTTGTTACGAGGTGTCCATTTTGTAATGGTTGAGTAACTAGAAGGGCCACCAGTACTTTGGAAGAAACCACTCAGAGCGTAGAAAGCCACCATCAAGAACAGGCTTGCACTACCGCCGCCCATGCTGAAGCTGAAACCAAGCATTGCAAGACCAGAAAGGATCAGCATAAAAGGGAGGAATTGCTTGGTGTTCTTACCGTCAGCGTAGTAAGAGACAACGGTTTTACCGATGCCGTATGTGATGGAGAAGCCAAGGCCAATAAGACCTAGGTCTGTCATGCTCAAACCGTAAGTTGAGATCATGTCGTTTTGCGCGACATTGAAGTTCTTACGAATCAAGTACATGGTTAGGTAGCCGATAAATACGACCAAGTAAGATTGGATGAACGGTTTAAACCACATCTTTCTTCTAACTTCGACAGGAAGATCGAGGGTCGGCTTCCGCACCTGTTCGAGGAATTTTAACATGATGAACTCTCTTGTAATTGTTTTAGAAACACAACGGAGGCCGTTATGCGCTCTTGTTACCTTTGACTGAGCGGAATTCTAGAGAGTGGTTTTGTGAGGCACATGAGATGGTTGCCTAGATCGGCTAGGAAAAATTCCTAGAAATGCCTAGGAAGGCGGAAAAGCGTGAAAAGAGTCACACAAAATCCTTACTAATTTATGGGTTTTTGACTGGTTTCTTATCGGATTGGAAAGCGTTCAAATGCAAGCAGGTTAATATACGCAAGCTTAGTGCTGACAAGGGGTGAGTACGTTTGGTTGGAAGAATAGTGTCTCGTTGCTAGCTATCAATCGCGAATGAGAAACAAACAACAGAGACCCAGAGGTCTCCGTTAGAAATATTAGGAATTCGGCTAGGTTGACGTGTTAAGGCGCAGGGCTGTATAGACGCGGCGAGCCGTATTTTGGCAAGTGAATTAGGTTCAAATGGTTTCTTCTTGCCCATTCGACGGTTAACGCTGTCGGTGCAGATAAGCAAACCAGAGTGGGGATACGCGCGCGAACGGCTTTGTGGATCAACTCTAAGCTGCAACGGCTTGTCATGATTGCGAAGCCACTTTGAGGTTCGATGTGATTGTTGGCCAATGCGCCAATCAACTTATCTAGCGCGTTGTGACGGCCGATGTCCTCTCGGCACAACTTGATGTTGCCTTGTAAATCTGAAAATAAAGCGGCGTGTAGCGCGCCAGATTCACGTGCGGCTTCTTGATGCAGTGCGACTTTGTCTCGCAGCCCTTCGAATACATCGGAGCGCGGAGGAAGAGACGGTGTTAGCGGTGCTAAATCAGGCAAAGCTTGTTCCAGAGCCTCGACGCCACAAATGCCGCATCCGGTTGTGCCTGCAAGATTCCGACGTTGTGTTTTTAGCGCCCAGAAAGCGCGGTTGCTGATTTCTACTTCCGCATAATGAGATTCGTGATCGCCACCAATTTCAATGTCTTTGATCTCTTTGAAGTCGTGGACGATGCCTGTGCTTAGGCTAAACCCTTTCACAAAGTCTTCCAGATGGCCTGGCGTCACCATCATGACCGCTTGGCTAATGCCGTTATAGCTGATAGCTAAAGCTGACTCACTCGCCAGCGACATTTGTTGCACTGGGCGGCCATCAATCAATTCTCGGTAATTGAACGCACTTGGTTGAGGTGGTGCTTGATTGAAATCGGACAGTTCAAAATAAGATTGAGTAGTACATCTCATGAAATCACCTCATAAGCCGTTATGTATGCCAAAAATTGACGTGTGGGTTGTTGTTATCGATTGAATATGTTCTTCGCTTCTGCGAAGCACTGATCGGTTAGCGCGGAGAAGGGTTCTTGTTTTCGCTTTAACAAACCTAGCGGGGCGTGAACGGCGGCTTCTTCGATAGGGATAATGCGAAGCGTATCGTTCAACTCTTCTAATCCACAGTTCAGCGGCATAATGGCGCAACAAAGGCCACTGGTTACTGCTTGGATCAAGTGAAAGGTGGAGTTACTTTCAATGACGGTTTGCGGAACCAGCCCTTTACTCACAAAGCTAAGATCAATTGAGTGGCGATAGTGCATACCCTTCGAAAGCAGCCCTAGCGGAATGTTATTGAGTGACTCCCACAACACTTCAGATTCGGCAAAATCGAAATGACGCTCATCGAATAAAACGCCAAGTTTGGTCGAGTATAGCTCGATAACATCGAAGTAAGCGGTGTTGACTTGATCGACATAACACATCCCCAAATCAAGTTGATTGCGATTGAGTTGGTCTATGATCTGTTCGGTCGTCATGGAGAGTATTTGAAAGCGTAACTCAGGGAACTGTTGAGCTAATGGTTTGAGCAATTCCATCGGGTTTTGGCTGGCGAGTGGCACCATTCCAAGCCGAAGTGAACCGACCAACTGACCACGGCAGTTAGCAGCCTCGGCTTGCAGTCCATCATGAGCGGCTAAGACGGTTTTCGCCCAAGCTAAAATGCGTTCTCCTGCTTCAGTAAACCCTTCAAATCTTTGACTTCTTTGGATTAATTCGAGATCGAGTTCTTCCTCTAAGCTTCGGATTCTCATGGACAAGGTAGGCTGCGTAATGTGGCACAATGCGGCGGCTTGACCAAAGTGTTTGGTCTGTTCAAGTGCGATGAGATATTTAAGTTGTTTGATATCCATAATGGCTTGTTAACCTTGCGTTGTGAGTCACATGTACGGGGGGAACTCCCTAAAAAGGGCACAGCACTACCGTACTTTTTAAGCGCTGGAGCGTTTTAACTGGGGAATGGAAAACCAAAACCAAGTCAAGAATAAAACCTCACTCAAAATTGATCTGAATCAAGGCTATTCCTGATATTAATTAGGGTCAAATTTAAAGTATCTATAGTGTGATAGATATTATCTATTATCAAGAGTGGCGATTTTATTGAGTTCGTTAAGCGAACTAGGTGGAATCGGATGGGAAAACGATTAACCTCATAAATTGTATTGATTAAAAATGTGATGACCGTCAGTGGAAAAATTCGTCATAGATTTTGTTTATCACTCGGTCAGGATTATCAATTGGACGCATATTGAATAACGACTTAATCTTTGATTTAGATCAAGACGCAACAATGCGCATTGAATCTAACAGTCTTAGAAGCAGTAGGCGGGTATCCGATATCAAGAATCTAGATAAGTAAACGCTCGGACAAGCGAGAGCATGTTGAGTGGTTACTTATTTGGATTAAAAAATACATGGATTAGAAACTAAGCCCTTCAATACTTCCGCATTATCTCAATAAATAACGCGCTTGTTTTCACGGGCACCCTGCTTGCTGGTATATCTGCGAGGAGTAAAGTCGTGAGCCAAAAAGAACAAATAAAAACATACAAAGGTCCAGCTGGTGGTTGGGGTGCACTGAAAGCCGTAACCAGAAGTTGGTGGGGCAGTGAAAATGCAGTTAAAAACATTCGCACTATGCTCAAAACCAACCAAAATGGCGGTTTCGACTGCCCTGGATGTGCATGGGGCGAGTCGCCAGATAGTGGTAAAGTCAATTTCTGTGAGAATGGCGCGAAAGCGGTAAACTGGGAGGCGACCAATCGTCTGGTTGATCCTGAGTTTTTTGCCAATCACAGCGTTTCTTCTCTCTCAACGCAAACCGATTACTGGTTGGAATACCAAGGCCGTATCACGCACCCAATGCGATACGATGCTGAATCCGATCACTACGTGCCAGTCTCTTGGGATGAGACTTTTGCACTTGTCGCGAAACATCTCAATCAATTGGATTCACCACACCAAGCTGAGTTTTATACCTCTGGTCGTGCAAGCAACGAAGCGGCGTTTTTGTATCAGCTATTTGTGCGCGCATTCGGTACCAATAACTTTCCAGATTGTTCCAACATGTGCCACGAAGCCAGTGCTATCGGGATGAAAGACACCATTGGCGTTGGTAAAGGCACAGTGATCTTTGATGATTTTGAAGAAGCTGATGCGATTTTCGTGATTGGTCAAAACCCGGGTACGAACCACCCACGAATGCTTGAACCTCTGCGTGAAGCGGTAAAACGTGGAGCACAGGTTATCTGTCTAAACCCGCTGAAAGAGCGCGGATTAGAGCGTTTCCAAAACCCACAGATGCCGATTGAGATGTTGAGTAACGGTTCAGAGCCTACCAACACGGCGTACCTGCGTCCTGCTTTAGGTGGAGACATGGCAGTGTTTCGTGGCATCGCGAAATTCTTGTTGCAATGGGAACGCAAGGCATTGCAAAACGGTGGAAAAGCGGTATTTGATCGTGAATTCATCAAGCAACACACAACAGGTATTGATGAGTATTTGGCTGAAGTGGACGCAACCTCTTGGGAACACATCGCGGAACAATCGGGTCTTGATTTAAGTGAAATCGAGATGGTGGCGAGCATGTATCGACGTGCAGAACGTGTGATCATGTGTTGGGCGATGGGGTTGACTCAGCATCGTCACTCTGTGCCAACCATTAAAGAAGTCGCAAACGTGCAAATGTTACGAGGTAACGTTGGTAAGCCGGGAGCGGGGCTTTCACCAGTGCGTGGTCACAGTAACGTTCAGGGCGACCGTACGATGGGCATTGATGAAAAACCTTCAGATCTGTTGTTGGATCGCATTGAAAGTCGATTTAACTTTGACGTCCCGCGTGGTGAAGGCCACAACACTGTGCAAGCCATTAAAGCGATGGAAGAAGGGCAAGCGAAAGTATTTATCGGTTTGGGCGGCAACTTTGCACAAGCAACGCCAGACACAGAACGTACGCACAACGCGATGCGAAACTGTAATTTAACCGTACACATTTCGACGAAGTTAAATCGTTCTCACCTTGTCACAGGTAAAGATGCGCTTATTCTTCCATGCTTAGGCCGTACCGAGATTGATCAGCAAGCGACTGGCCCACAAGGCGTGACGGTTGAAGATACCTTCAGCATGGTACATATCTCATTTGGTCAGCGAAAACCGCGTTCGGAGCATTTGCGTTCAGAACCAGCGATTATTGCCGGTATTGCCAATGCTACACTCGGGGCAAAACCAATTGATTGGTTGTGGGCGATTGAAGATTACGACCGTATTCGCGATTTGATTGCAGACACGATTCCGGGCTTTACCGACTTTAACCATAAGCTTAAACACCCGGGTGGATTCCACTTGGTAAACCCAGCTGCCGAGCGTCGATGGAATACACCAAGCGGCAAAGCACAGTTCAGCTCTAGCGAGTTGCCGAAGCAGTTGATCAGCGAAGCGATACTCGAAAAAGGCCAAAAGCCAGATTTGATCTTGCAAACCATGCGCTCACACGACCAATACAATACGACACTTTACGGCTTGAATGACCGTTATCGTGGAGTATTTGGTATGCGCGAAGTGCTGTTTATCAATGAAGCGGATATTCGTAAACTCGGTTTTGAACCGGGCGACAAAGTGGACATGGTGTCATTGTGGGAAGATGGCGTTGAGCGCCGTGTGAGCGGATTTACGCTTGTTGCCTATGATGTACCAGCAGGTCAGGCGGCGGCTTACTATCCAGAAACAAACCCATTAGTTCCTTTGGACAGTTATGGGGATAGAACGTTTACGCCAACCTCTAAGTTTATTGCGATAAAATTGGAAAAATCGACATCCGATAAGATCGCTTTGGTGGAAGCGGAATAGTGACCAAACCGGCACAACGACATTTCCGATAAGCAAACGGCTGATATTAATTATCAGCCGTTTTTAATTGCGCTCAGTCTGCATTTAGTGCGCATAGCTTGTGTATAATGTTAATGACATTATGCTGCTCGATAATAGACAGATAAGGCCGATTTGAATCTAATTTCAAGTAGTAAAACTAATAAGAAGATGCTTATGACCTTGAAAAATATAATTAAATTAACAATCAGTCACTTAGTGGCAGTTTCTATTGGCATTGCGATAGGTATCTATACTTTACCGATCCTTATTGCACCACCTGCGCCGACCGATGAACAAGTTGCTAAGAGCAAGCAAGGTGCAGAATACAGCGCAGTGTTTAAGAGGGAACTCAAAGGTAGCGACGCTTTTCATTGGGGAGAGGGAGAAATTCATTTGAGTTCTGAAGTCATTACGTTGGTAGGAAAACTCGCTCCCGGACCAGACTATAAACTCTATCTATCTCCTAAGTTTGTCGAAACGGAACAAGAGTTTAATGACCTTAAATCTGAGATGAGCTTAATTGGTGATGTCAAAACGTTCGATAACTTCGTTGTTGAGGTTCCTCAAAGCACTTCAATTTCTGAATACAATACGGTTGTTGTATGGTGCGAGACATTCGGTGAGTTCATTACTTCGGCAAAGTATCAATAAACCTTAGCAGTAGAGTGAAAGGCTTTTCTTTTCACTTTACGCTAGGATGTTGTTTCGCATAATTAAGAGGCAAAGACTCTTAAACACTCTAAATTTAAGAGCCTTTGTTTAGAGTTATTGACAGAACCATTCGACCTGTAAGTCGTTTGCACCTTTCAGGCTACGTTCTGGAAAAACAAGATTTCGAACTATTTAGAGTTATTCTCTGTTTGGC
The DNA here is from genome assembly GCF_033344345.1 of Vibrio sp. 1978. NCBI lineage: Bacteria > Pseudomonadati > Pseudomonadota > Gammaproteobacteria > Vibrionales > Vibrionaceae > Vibrio > Vibrio sp. 1978. Next base: position 228,255 of record NZ_JAWPOP010000005.1, on the reverse strand, counting down.
TTGTTTCGTTCGATGACGCTAATCGCAATGGCTAAAAATAGAATATCTTTTACTAAAAAGAAGTTTGTCACCAAAACCCCATCAGACACTTTCCATGTATTCGGTGTCGTAATTAGAAAGCTGAGTGTCGCAAGAAAAATAATTGCGGCGGCTATGCCAGAAAAATAAGCGACTCGTGTGTTTTTAAGGCCAACGATTAATCCAATAGCGACAATGATTTCTGTTGCGCCAATGATGTTTGATACGGCTTGAACTGACATCACATCATACAACCAACTCATCAGAAAATGATTTTCAACGAGCGGTTGTATAAGCTTGGCCTCTGTAGGTGTGAATTTATAAATACCAATCCATATTAGAACTAAAGAAACGCCGAAAACTCCGATAAGATATCCAATTGAGTCACATTGATGATGGCTTTTTACGTTTTGCATAATTAACTACATTCTCCTGTTTGTTAGCGCTTCCAACAAGACCTATAAGGTTGGTAGAAAATTTCATAGGTTTTTTTCGCTCAAACAACAGATATTAAAAATCACGTGATACAGAATTACGTGTTTGATAGAACTTAAGGATATTTCGTGGAAGTTAAAATTTTTCAGGTTGACTCGTTTACATCAGAGGTTTTCAAAGGTAATCCCGCGGGTGTTTGTATCACAGAGTCAAGCCTTGATGAGGAAACGATGTTGGCCATCGCGGCCGAGATGTCGTTATCTGAAACGGCATTTCTGTCACTCAGTACAATGCAACTTCGTTGGTTTACACCGAGGACGGAAGTTGCTTTGTGTGGACACGGCACACTTGCAACGGCGCACGTTCTGAAAGAGCAGGGGTTATATAATACTGGAGATACGATTGAGTTCGTTACGCTATCTGGGGTTTTAACTGCACAACTCGATCATGAAGAAATTCATTTGGTGTTTCCTGCTCCAACTTTAGATATGCGAGCTAGTATTAACAAAGACTTACTTCATGGTTTGGGGCTAGATGCCGCCAATGTAGTCGCCTACGGTCAGTTTGATAATAAGCAGTTGGTCGTCATTAATGATGAATTTGTGCTTGAACAGCTCGACCCTGATTTTGGTGCGCTGCTTAAACAAAAAGGCCGTGGCGTCGTCATCACTGCTCAATCAAGCACTGACGCCGATTTTGTCTCTCGATACTTCGCGCCTTGGGTAGGTGTTAATGAGGACCCAGTTACAGGCTCTGCACATTGCGCTTTATGTGTTTACTGGGCTAAAGAGCTCAACAAAAAGCAACTGAAAGGCTTCCAAGCCTCCAAGAGAAGTGGGGTCGTCCATACAGAGTTGTTAAGCACTGAGCACGTTAAGCTTTCTGGAAATGCAGTAACGATATTGCGAGGATATATGAGAATCGCGTAGCGGTCCTTGTGGGAATGATTTTATTTTCGTGTTACCCAATGCTCAATAGTGAAGACGCTTGAATGCTGCTTATTTAAGTGGCTGATTTTTTTTGTAAAAACCCCCCTGGCACGGTGGTGTATAACGATTGGAGAGTTATATGAAAACTATCGGTCTTCTAGGTGGTATGAGCTGGGAGTCGACGCTTAGTTATTACAAATTGATCAACGAAGGAGTCAAAGAGGCGTTAGGCGGCCTAAATTCCGCAAAAATTTGTATGTATAGCGTGAATTTTTCGGAGATAGAGAAACTTCAACATCAAGGTAAATGGGAAGAAACGGCAAGCATTCTATCTGATGCTGCATCTTTAATAGAAAAAGGGGGCGCTGACTTCATTCTTATTTGTACTAACACAATGCACAAAGTTGCGCCTCAAATTGAAGCCAGTATTAATATCCCCATACTACATATCGCAGACGCGACTGCTGAGTTACTTCGTGAGAAAGGGGTTCAAAAGGTCGGACTCCTTGGTACTCAATTCACAATGGAGCAAGACTTTTATAAAGGAAGGCTTTCCGACCGTTATGGGCTTGATGTCGTCATTCCCGATCAAGACGACCGCTCTAAAGTACATAACATTATTTATAAAGAGTTATGCCAAGGTGAAATCAAAGAGGAGTCAAGGACGATATACTTGCAAATTATTGAAAAACTAAAAGAGCACGGAGCTGAAGCTGTGATTCTCGGGTGTACTGAAATTGCCTTACTTGTAAACCAAAGTCACACCGATGTTACACTACTCGATACCACTTCTATCCATGCTCAAGCAGCAGTCCGTTTGGCAATTGAAGGTGAATGATCTACGCTTTCTTTCCTGCAAAAAAAGAGAAAACCAAGCACGTGGTTTTCTCTTTTTTATTATCAAGTTATAAGCGAGCAAATTTGAGAGTTCTGTATCCACCAATCAAGTTGCGGGCTTTGTAACCATTGTTGACCAGCTGACGGTATGCTACGTTACCGCGTAACCCAACTTGACAGTAAATCACGATCTCTTTGTCTTTAGGAAGTTCGTGCATGCGACGACGTAGTTGATCGACAGGAATATTAATTGCACCTTCAAGATAACCAACGGACTCCAATTCACCAGGATTACGAACATCAAGTAACAGTTGGTCTTCTGTCAGTGAATCCATTTCATCATAATGAATCGCGGTCGCATCGCCTTTGATGATGTTATTTGCCACAAACGCCGCTTGGTTAATTACATCTTTAGCAGAGCCATAAGGTGGCGCGTAAGTGAGCTCGAGGTGTTGCAGTTGCTCTACCGTCATACCAGCACGCTGAGCAACTGCCATTACGTCGATACGTTTATCAACACCGTCTTTACCTACTGCTTGCGCACCTAATATTTTACCTGTTACTGGATCAAACAGCATTTTGAATGACACGGTTTCTGCACCTGGGTAGTAACTCGCGTGACTTGCTGTATGCACATACACTTTTTCATAAGCGATGTTTTCACGTTTCAGCTGTTTCTCGTTTTTACCAGTAGAAGCGACGGCTAAATCAAAAATCTTACAGATCGCCGTGCCTTGCGTACCTTGGTAAGTTTCTTGGCGGCCAAGCATGTTGTCTGCTGCCATTCGGCCTTGACGGTTTGCCGGGCCCGCAAGTGGCACTAGAGTTTGCTCGCCAGTCACAAAGTCTTTCTCTTCTACCGCGTCGCCGACAGCGTAGATCGAAGGATCGCTGGTTTGCATGTATTCATTGGTATAAATACCACCAAGAGCGCCGATTTCTAAGCCAGCTTCTTTCGCTAATTTGGTCTCGGGGCGAACACCAATTGCCATAATCAAAATATCGGTGGTGAGTCTTTCACCGTTGTTTAGTGTTAATTCCAATTCACCTTCTAGATGTTGGTGTTTTTCGCTCTCACCAGAGTCGAAACTTGCCACGTGCTCGTTAGGTACGAATTTCACCGACTCAAGTGCGACGCCAAGTTTAAGGTCGATGCCTTTCTCACGAATTTCAGCATGTGCGAAGCCAGCCATTTCACGGTCAACGGGCGTCATCACTTGATCCGCCATTTCAACTAATGTGGTTTTTATGCCTAGCTGGTGGAAGGCTTCCATCATTTCCAAACCGATAAAACCACCACCAACGACCGTAGCGTGTTCAACTTTGTTGGTTTCGATCGTTTTAATGATGCGATCCATATCTGGAATATTGCGCAGCGAGTGCGTTAACGGGTTATCAATACCCGGAATAGGCGGCACAACTGGACCTGCGCCAGGGCTGAGTAGAAGAAAGTCGTAGCTCTCTTGGTATTCCGAGCCATCAAGCAAATTCTTAACCGTAACCGTTTTGTCTTGACGGTTAATAGAAACCACTTCGTTCATCACACGGACATCAACATTGAAACGCGCTAAAAAGCTCTCAGGCGTTTGAAGAAGCAGTTTGCTGCGCTCTTGGATATCACCACCAATGTGATAGGGTAAGCCACAGTTTGCAAATGACACAAATGGACCGCGTTCAAACATAATGATTTCTGCGTCTTCACTAAGACGACGAGCGCGAGCTGCTGCAGATGCACCGCCAGCAACCCCACCAATAATCACGATTTTGCTCATGGATTTCTCCTGCTGAATGATCGAAAACGCCTACACCTTACTTAAATAAATTAGCTAAGTCTAATGTTATTTAATCTACATTAGCATTGACTTAATAATATTAATTAGTAATATCTAATAAAATGTAATGTAGTAATGAAGAGGCATAAGAATGGGCGACAGTATGCTACAAAGTGCGACCGAAGCGAGTGAGCTGCTTAAAATTATGGCTCATCCAGAGCGCCTAATCGTGATGTGTAAGCTGATTGAGGGCGAGAAAGGGGTCGGTGAACTGTTTGAAGGTTCATCATTAAGCCAATCTGCTTTTTCACAACATCTCACCGTATTGAGAAAGCACGACATTATTAAAGCTAGAAAAGTTTCTCAGCAGGTATTTTATTCAATTTCTGATGAAAGAGTTGGTCCGCTGGTTGAGGCCTTTAAGCAAGTTTTCTGTAAGTAATTAGTTTGGCGGTTGCTATGTTTGAAGTTCCTTGGATGTCGCTGTTGGGCGGCATAATAGTTGGCGTATCAGCGATAACACTGATGCTATTTACTGGCAAGACTGCTGGGATCAGTGGGATCTTAAACGGTGCCGTTGAGAACGCAGATCGCGTTTGGCGCATTGTTTTTTTAATTGCGATGGTATTAGGTGGCGTGTTTGCTGTTTATGTTCTTGGCGGGCATGTACCAGAACAGTACAGCGGTTCTGTTGTTTTAGTTATCGTTGCTGGCTTGTTAGTCGGTGTCGGTACGCGTATCGGCAATGGTTGTACTAGTGGTCATGGCATTTGTGGGATAGGGCGTTTCTCAATCCGTTCTGTGGTCGCGACGTGTACTTTTATGGCCACAGCCATGTTAACCGTCTTGCTAGTATCGTGAGGAATAGTGCCGTTATGAAAACTCATGTAATGAAAAGTATTAAGCAAATGTCCGTTGTTGCATTTTCTGGTGTGCTCTTTGGTATTGGTATGGTGGTCTCTGGTATGGCTGAACCGGCAAAAGTGATTGGCTTTCTCGATATTACTGGAGCATGGGATCCAAGCTTAGCCTTTGTAATGGGCGGAGCACTTGCGGTGTTCGTTCCAGCTTATCTTTTATTAATAAAGCCAAGAAGCGAATCTGTGTTTGGTGATGAGATTGTATGCCCAACTTCTAAAGCGATAGACAAAAAGTTAGTCGGTGGTGCTGTACTGTTTGGTATTGGTTGGGGGTTACTGGGTGTGTGTCCTGGTCCTGCGGTTGCCAGCCTTTTCACTGGCAACACACAAGTTCTGCTCTTTATAGCGGCAATGTTGGCTGGGTCATTCACCGCTAAAAGAGTGGTTCGTCAATAAAGAAAGTACTTCAACGTTAAAAATAGTACTTAAACGCTAAAAAGTGAGTGTCGTAGAAACCGGGCAATGGTCACTCAGTTTATAGTCGAGTACATCTTGTGTTTTGAAAACGGTTTGAACACCAGACGACGCCTTTAAATCACCACTCACAATAATGTGGTCTATCACCGAGCGGAATTGGTGGGTTTTATTCGGATTACGATTAGAACGCACTTTACATTCCGCTTTAGTGTCTTTAGTCACTAGCTTTGCACTAGTATTGTCTGATATCACGTCCCATAACCAATCTCCTTGATAACCCAAGTTGTGGTTAAAGTCGCCAAGCACGACATAATGTTGTTTGTTGTCCTCGCGCGCCTTTATCCACTTAGCTAGTGCCTGTCCTTGTTGTTTCACTATCTTACAATCGCGGTTATTACGATACGCGCCACTGCAACCCGCTTTCAGATGTACAGAGAGTAGGTGAGTCTCGTTTTCTTGGTTTGGATTTAAAACAAGGTAGCTCGCGAAGCGCAGCTTGCTGTTGCCTCGTGTGATAGAGAAGTCTGGCTTGTCTAATACGCTTACGCCATTGCGCACGGCAAAGCCTGTGTATTGGTTGGTGTCGTTAAACTGAAGGTGTCGGTTGGAGGCGTTTGAACGATCGGAAAGATAAATAGTGAAGTCATTGCCAACAGCTTTTTGCATTGCAGCGACGCTTTCGACTTCTTGAAAAGCAAGAATGTCGGCTTGTGTTTTATCCACATAGTGGGTCAGTTTTTCAAAATCTTGTGGTGTTCTCGACACTTTTCCACCATCTATAGATAACCATTCTATGTTCCAACTGGTTAGATTGATGGAGTTTTGAGCAAATGAAAGAGAACTAAAAAGTAATATTAACGTAACAAAAAGTGATCGCATTTTGGCCTGTTGCACTCCTATCTTTTAGCGTATTCCTTTCCATCCTTTATCCTACAAGACCTCCAAAAATAGCAAGTAGATTTAGTACCAATTTTGCAATTTTCATGGTTTTCTTCGCAACTGAGATCAACGCCAATAAGATCGATTTCTTCTTGTTCGCTAGCCAATCTTTATTGATCAAAATCAATGTTTTTGAGTGGTGCTTCTCGTTAAATACGCCACAATATATTGTGTTGCTAGAATAAAAAATAACCCCATATAGTGTGTTTGTGGATAACTCTGTGAGTATGCTCGGGTAAGGAGAACAAGGTGAAACCAATCGTAATCAAACGCGACGGATCAAGAGCTCCGTTCAACAGGGATCGTATCCAAGCAGCAGTTGAAGCAGCAGCGGAAAACAAAGATAAAGATGTCGCTATTTATGCTCTTAATGTGGCTCTTGCTGTCGAGTTACAGTTAAGAGAACACGATGAAGTTCACATCCATGAGATTCAAGACTTAGTCGAAAATGAACTCATGCAAGGTCCTTACAAAGCCCTAGCGCGTTCTTACATTGAATATCGCCACGATCGCGACATCGCTCGTGAGAAGCAAAGTGCACTAACTCGCGAAATCGAAGGTTTGATTGAAGAAAGTAATCTGGATCTAATCAACGAGAACGCGAACAAAGACGGCAAAGTAATTCCGACTCAACGTGACTTGTTGGCTGGTATCGTAGCGAAACACTACGCGAAGACGCACATTCTTCCTCGCGATGTGGTTCAAGCGCACGAAGTGGGTGACATTCACTACCACGATTTAGACTACGCACCGTTCTTCCCAATGTTTAACTGTATGCTTATCGATCTTAAAGGCATGCTGACGCATGGTTTTAAAATGGGTAACGCTGAGATTGATACGCCAAAATCAATTTCGACTGCAACAGCGGTAACAGCACAAATCATTGCTCAAGTCGCGAGCCACATTTACGGCGGTACAACCATCAACCGTATTGATGAGGTTCTAGAACCGTACGTAATCACAAGCTACGAGAAACACCTAGAGATTGCAAAAGAGTGGAACATTGCTGAGCCAGAAGAGTTCGCAAAAGCGCGCACTGAGAAAGAGTGTTACGACGCATTTCAATCTCTAGAATACGAAGTAAACACGCTGCATACAGCGAACGGTCAAACCCCATTCGTTACGTTCGGTTTTGGTCTTGGTACAAGCTGGGCATCACGCCTGATCCAGAAATCGATTCTGAAGAATCGTATTGCAGGTCTAGGCAAGAACCGTAAAACAGCGGTATTCCCTAAACTTGTATTCGGCATCAAAGATGGTTTGAACCACAAATCAGAAGATCCAAACTACGACATCAAGCAACTTGCGCTTGAGTGTGCGTCTAAGCGTATGTACCCAGACATTCTTAACTACGACAAAGTAGTGGAAGTAACCGGTTCATTCAAAACGCCAATGGGTTGCCGTAGCTTCCTTGGTACTTACGAAGAAAACGGTGAGCTGATTCACGAAGGTCGTAACAACCTTGGCGTCGTGAGCTTGAACCTTCCTCGTATCGCTATCCGTGCAAACGGAAGCGAAGAGAAATTCTACGAGCTTCTAAATGACCGCCTACGTCTTGCTCGTAAAGCACTAGAGACACGTATCTCTCGCCTTGAAAACGTGAAAGCACGTGTGGCCCCAATCCTATACATGGAAGGCGCATGTGGTGTTCGCTTGAAAGCAGACGACTCAATCGCAGATATCTTCAAGAACGGTCGTGCGTCTATTTCTCTTGGTTACATCGGTGTACACGAGACAATTAACGCGCTATTCGGTACAGAAGCGCACGTTTATGATGACGCTGTTTTGCGTGAAAAAGCGGTCGCTATCATCAAGCATCTAAAAGATGCTGTGAATCAATGGGCTGACGAAACTGGCTATGGCTTCAGCTTATATGCAACGCCAAGTGAAAACCTATGCAGCCGTTTCTGCCGCATCGATGCAAAAGAGTTCGGTGTGATTGATGGCGTAACAGACAAAGGTTACTACACCAACAGCTTCCACTTGGATGTAGAGAAGAAGGTGAACCCATACGACAAGATCGACTTTGAGATGCCTTATCCAGAAATCTCAAGCGGCGGCTTTATCTGTTACGGCGAGTTCCCGAACATGCAACGCAACGTTGAAGCACTAGAAAACGTATGGGATTACAGTTACACCCGAGTGCCTTACTACGGTACAAACACGCCAATTGATGAGTGTTACGAGTGTGGCTACAACGGCGAGTTTGACTGTACAAGTAAAGGCTTCACTTGCCCAAGCTGTGGCAACCATGATTCAACCAAAGTATCAGTAACACGTCGAGTTTGTGGCTACCTAGGCAGCCCAGATGCACGCCCGTTTAACTTCGGTAAGCAAGAAGAAGTGAAGCGCCGAGTTAAACACCTGTAAGGTTTACTACCACTCGTTTTAACACTTTGAAAATCAACTTTAAACAGGTTGATTTTCTCTTTCGCGATAACACAGAGACGCATTATGAATTATCACCAATACTATCCAATTGACGTTGTTAACGGACCGGGTACGCGCTGCACGCTGTTTGTGTCGGGTTGTGTGCATCAGTGCCGTGGCTGTTATAACCAGTCGACGCAACGTTTGGATTCTGGTGCACTTTTCACGCAAGAAGCGGAAGACAAAATCATCGCTGACTTAAACGACACGCGTATCAAACGCCGTGGCTTGTCGTTGTCGGGTGGAGATCCGCTTCACCCTGCTAATGTGCCTCATATTTTGAAGATAGTGAAAAGGGTGAGAGAGGAGTGCCCAGGTAAAGACATTTGGGTTTGGACTGGCTACACGCTGACGGAACTGAATGACGCGCAAAGGGAAGTGGTGCAATACATCGATGTTTTGATTGATGGTAAGTTTGAACAAGACAAGAAAGACCTCAATCTCGAATGGCGTGGCAGTTCAAACCAAATCATTCATCGCTTTACGGACATCTAATCAAGCATTCTCCGCACATAAAAAGGGCTCACGCGTGCATAACGGGTGAGCCCTTTTGGTGTGAGTTCGTTAATGTCTTTTTGGTTACGCCGTCACCGATTGGTCATCTTCAACCATATTATTTATCCAACGTTTAGATTGAATACGGTAAGTCGTCAGTACGCCTTTCACTAACTCTTCCGCGAGCAGAGACATCAAGACAAAATGCAAAGGCAGCCCTAACACCATGCCTGTGTAATAAGTAAGGGGGATGCCAATAGCCCACTGACCGAACGTGTCGATGAAAATGCTATAGCGAATATCAGCGCCACTCTTTAGTACGCCGCCAATCCCAACCATGTTAAACACCCTCAAAATCATACCTAGCGCCATGACTAAACATACGTTAAGTGCCATGTCTGCATCGGTTAACGGGCTCAGTACCAATAGGTGATGAATCATGGGCGAGCTCAACCACACTAGGAAAAACAGCAAGGTGGCTAAGATTGCGCTGGTTAACACATACCACCACGCCGTTTTCTCGACTCGGTCATAATGTTTTGCACCAATATCATTCCCAAGAAGAACGGATGCAGCGACCGCAAATCCCATAAAGGTTGAAATCAGTACCCCTTCAATCGGTGATAAGAATGAGATGATCGCCAGTTCTGAAACGCCCAATTGACCATAGATGATGCTGTAAACGATCAATCCACCAGTCCAAAGCGCATCGTGGACCAACATGGGTAAAGAAACCTTAAAGTACTTTTTTCGATACTGTTTTAAGCGGCCTTGTACCCAATCGAACTTAGTCGGAATTAGGTAAGCATATCGTTTGTAGAAAAAATAAATCAAGACGGCGGTTTGGAAAAATCGAGAAACAAAACTACCTACGGCTGCACCAAATACGCCCCATTGAGGGAAACCAAATAAACCAAAAATCAAAACATAATTAAGCGCGACGTTAACGACAATGGCGGAGATACTAACGTTGGTTGCCAGTTTGGTTTGGCCCACGGAGCGCAATACCGCTTCAATCGGTACTACTATCGCCGTAGCAATGAGGCTAAAGCCCGTAACCACAAGATAATCACGTGCATAAGTGACGTATTCAGGATCGTCTGACATAAAAGAGACGATCTCTTCATCAAAAATCGCATAAAGAACGATAAACGGCAGCGTCACCAAAATGGAAATAAACCAAGATTGCGCCAACGTTCTGCGAATTCCGGCTAGGTTTCCTGAGCCGTAGTATTGCGAAGCAAGTACGGTAACTGCACCGCACAGGCCAAAGACAACCGCTAGGTTGAAGAAAAAGATACGATTTCCAACTCCAACTGCTGCCGTTGCAGATTCTCCGAGTAGGCTTACCATGAAAATATCCACGACGCCGAGCAAAGCAAAAAGCATGGACTGAAGTGAAACAGGTAGGCCAATCGTAATCAGCTTTTGCCAAAATGCTTTATCGATGTATTCGCGTGTTAAGAGCATCGCATTTCTCCTTAAAGATTAATGCGAGTAGTTTATCCTCATGATTTGGCGGTGTATTTTTCAAAGGAATCCAAAACCTTTGTAAAACTCTCTACTAACGCACATGTGAGCCAATAAATCATGGAAGATAAACAAGAACGCTACGCGATTTCAGAAAAAACTTATCAAGAGTTTATTGATCACAGTCGAGTATTAGCACTTGAGGAGAGAGGCATTGTGCAGTGCGGCATTGCCACTTGTCGTGACTTCTTCTCTGTTTATCGTAAAAACCAAAAGAAACACATGCTGCTCTATACGGTGCGTGGTAAAGGGTGGCTAGAGAGTGGGACTTATCGATACGATTTGGAACCGGGCTCGTTGATTACAGTACCCGCAGGTGTTGAAAACGGTTTTGGTATAGAAGAAGAACCTTGGCAGATCGCGTGGCTTTTTCTTGCTCCTGATAGAGAGTGGCCGATATTAGAATGCGATGTTCGCTACCAGCTTTCATCTACACCTGAAGTGATGTATGCATGTATCCAAACGTTACTACGCAGCATTAACCTTCCAATCGATTATGGTGGTGCGGTAGGTGAGCATAGTGTGGCTCAGTTAGAGCTGATGTTAAACATGCCGCCCTCAGAGTCGATATCACGCAGCCAATTGAGGCTTCGGCGTGTATTTGACCTTGTCCAACGTCAGCTCCATAAGGATTGGAGCGTTGAGCAGGTGGCGGCTCTATATCCATGTTCGGAGCCTCATTTGCATCGACTGACTCAAAAGCAGTTTGGTCGAAGCCCAATGGCACATTTAACGCGTATGCGCATGGAATATGCTGCTAGGTTACTTCGTTCAACAGAATGGCCAATTCAGCATATTGGAGAAATAGTCGGATATCCGACCAGCGCTAACTTTAGTACACGTTTTAAAGCGTGGTCGACCATGACACCAAGAGAGTTTAGAAAAAACGGTAGAGTGGATTGGTACAACGAGGAGTGAATCGTTCTTTTTCTGAACGATAGAGCGCACAAAACTCACCGCAATCCAGAATTTTGTTCTCTAATTGATGAAATAAGTGAAAAATCATTTCGTCATTTTTTGCGATGGTGTTAACGTGAGGTTCGGTACTTGAATTTCAAAGGGTTATGACTTTCATGTTTTCTAATCTCCCAACTCCCGTATTAGATCCTATTTTATCTCTATCCGTTGCATACCGTAACGATGAACGTCCAAACAAGGTTGATCTTGGCATTGGCGTATACAAAAACAGCGCAGGCGAAACGCCGATTATGAAAGCCATTCAAATGGCGCAGGATGTCGTTGTTGAAACTCAAAAAACCAAGTCTTATGTTGGTCTTGCAGGTTGCGAAGAATTTAATAAAAGCATGATCGATTTGCTACTGACGGGAACGTCTGCAATGGATCGTGTTGCAGCTATTCAAACGCCAGGTGCAAGTGGTGCGCTGCGTATGCTCGGTGATCTAATGAAGATCGCACAGCCAGATACGACGGTTTGGATTTCCAACCCAAGCTACGTAAACCACAAGCCAGTGATGGAAGCAGCAGGCCTTAAAGTTAAGTTCTACCACTATTTCTCTTCGGAAACGAAACAAGTAGACACCGAAAAAATGATGGATGATCTTGCGAAAGCTGGGCCTTCAGATGTGGTACTTCTTCATGGTTGTTGCCACAACCCAACTGGTGCGGATATTGACTTCTCTGCTTGGCAAGCCATTACAGAATTGTCGCAGAAGAACGGTTTCATCCCATTTGTGGACATTGCTTACCAAGGCTTCGGTGATGGCCTAGAAGAAGACGTAAAAGGCCTTCGTTTTATGGCAGATAACGTTGAAGAGATGTTGATTACTACTTCATGTTCGAAGAACTTTGGTCTGTACCGTGAACGAACTGGTGCAGCGATTGTGGTTGGTAAGAACATGCATGATGTAACCAATGCAAAAGGTAAACTCCTCACTCTAGCTCGCTCGACTTACACGATGCCACCCGACCATGGTGCAGCTTTAGTTAAGACCATTCTGCAAGATGACAATCTCACTTCCGTTTGGAAGCAAGAATTGAGTGAAATGCAACATCGTTTGGTTAGCCTTCGTCAAAGTTTGTGTAACGAGTTGAGAAACAACCATAATACAGATCAATTTGATTTCATTGAGGGTCACAAAGGCATGTTTACTGTGCTAGGCTTTAGTGGAAACCAAATGGCGCAACTGCGTGAAGATTATGGCATTTATGGTGTTGGCGATGGTCGAATTAACATTGCCGGACTTACCGAAACTCATATTCCATACGTAGCGGACGCAATTAAGAAAGTATCTCAAGCTTAATTGGAGTGTGGATGAAAAACTGGAAACTGATTCTGCCGCTTATGATGAGCGGCAGTTTAATTGCTTGTACGTCAACTCAAACGACGCAGGAACCTGTTGAGCCAGAGTCGCCAAAGGTCGAAGAGCCCGTTAAAGTCGAGCCAGAAGTGAAACCTGATGTAGATCCAAAGCCAGAGGTGGAGCCCAAACCAGAAGCGAAACCTGAGAAAAAGCCGGAACCAAAGCCTAAGAAGCCAGTCAAGGTCACAAAAACACCCGATGGCATGTTAATTCTTGGTTCTGAAGAATGGGTTTATGTTCCTGAAATTGACCAGACTTTCAAGGCTAGAGTCGATACAGGTGCGACAACATCATCAATTAGTGCGACTGACATTGTTCCGTTTGAGCGTGATGGTAAAGACTGGGTTAAATTTAAGATAGATTTAGGTGACAAAGACACCAAAGAATTTAAAGTACCCGTTGAGCGCTGGGCTAAAGTTAAGCAGTCTTCGTCAGAAGAGGTGGATAAACGAGCGGTGGTAAAAGCCTACATTACCGTTGGGGATCACAAAGAAAAGACAGAGTTTACGTTAGCGGATCGCGGACATATGACGTTTCCAATTTTGCTTGGTCGAAGCTTTTTTAGAGATATCGCCGTTGTAGATGTATCGAAAAAATATGTGCAAGATAAACCTAAAAAAACCGCTAAAAACTGATGTATTACAGCTAGTTTCTGCTACAAGCTAATGATTCGTGATTAACAAAAAATGGCCTCCAAAATTGGAGGCCATTTTTATTGAATCATATGCTTGCTTGTGATGCCCTGGTAGTCATAGTCATGTCCACTAAAATGCAAAACGAGCAGACATTACAATTTGCTGGCCATAGACACCATTATTTTTGAAATCTGCACCAAGCGATAGTTGCTGAGTTGAGTGGAATCGTGCGCCCAGATTGTAAATGGTGTTCGAATCGTCATTATCTATGATTTGGCCGATACGGCCATGTAGCTCAACATTTTGCATAAACCAAATACGAGTGCCAATATTCACTTCCGTGCGCCACTCGTCGCCCACTTTATCACTGCCGTTCTCTTTAATGTTGTGTACCAACATTTGGCCATAAATATCTGCAAATTGGCCTGCTGGCCCATTAAAGCCTATACCACCAGCAATGTCCCAGTCTCCGCTGAATTCACTGTCTGCGCGAGCAATGAAATGGGTATTCTCTGTAAAGTAGGTATTGAACTCGCCACCAAATGTACCAGGGCTAGTGCCCATGCGAAATTCCATCGTGTTGTAGTTGAAATTATTTGCGTGTGCGGAAAGTGGCAAAATAGCACACAAACCAAAGGCTGCAACCTTTAGAGCTTTACCTAGCATGGTGTCTCCGGGCAAGATGATTAAAATGAACAAAAAAATGGTCTGCAAAAAGCAGACCAAGATTGATAAAGCTATCATTTTAAGTGCTTGCCGTCACTATTTAGCTGTAATCGTCACTACATCATGTTGATATGCACAGCAATCGGGGTTTGTTTTACATGACCACGAGTTGTTCGACTTCAATCTCTGGTTTGTTCCCGCCTTCAAATTCGCCAAACAGACGGACTTTAGTCGTGTGATCAATCGGAGTATTTAGCTGAATATCGTCATCGAGTTCGACCATCACTTCACCGGAACCATCGCTAAAGACAAACTTATCCGCGCGAACTTGACGCAATAAGTTACCTTCAACGACCACATCTTTTTCAGTAAACATATTGGAGTCGTTTAGCAAGGCATCCAATTTTTCCACAGTGACAGGACCGTTAAACTGCAAGTTTGATTGGTTTTGAGCGTTATCTTTCGCGAACGCGATAGAAGGAGCAATAGCTAAGGCGGCGATTGTTGCGATAATTGTATTCTTTTTCATGTTACATCCTCATCGGTTTGTTTTGATGGGGTCATTAAAACAGGGCTTGTTTGAACCAATGATGATTTCAACATTCATATTCTATTCATTTGCTTGAGTAAGTGGGGACGATGACGTTATGATTGTTCATCTTCCTCTATTCCTTACAAACATTCATGAAATCAGCGATCCCATCTTTAATGGTTCAAGGCACCACTTCGGATGCCGGAAAAAGTGTCCTTGTGGCAGGTTTATGCCGTGTATTAGCACGAAAAGGGATAAATGTTGCCCCATTTAAGCCACAAAACATGGCACTAAATAGTGCGGTAACCAAAGATGGCGGTGAAATAGGTCGAGCACAGGCCGTTCAGGCACAGGCGTGTAATATTGAGCCAACTGTACATATGAATCCGGTTTTAATTAAACCTAACAGTGATACAGGTGCTCAGATCATTTTGCAGGGTAAGGCGATTTCCAATATGGATGCGGCTGGCTTTCATGATTACAAGAAAGTGGCGATGGACACGGTGTTAGATTCCTTCTCTCGTCTGACTCAAGAATTTGATTCGATCATTATCGAGGGCGCGGGGAGTCCTGCTGAAATCAATTTACGAGAAGGCGATATTGCAAACATGGGTTTTGCTGAGGCCGCTGATGTACCAGTGATCATTGTTGCTGATATTGATCGTGGTGGAGTGTTTGCACATTTGTACGGAACACTTGCGCTACTTTCTGAATCTGAACAAGCGCGAGTAAAAGGATTTGTTATCAACCGTTTTCGAGGTGATATTCGTTTATTGCAATCGGGCCTCGATTGGCTAGAAGAAAAAACAGGTAAACCTGTACTTGGTGTACTTCCTTTTCTCCATGGTTTGAATTTAGAAGCAGAAGACGCGATCACTGCGCAGCAAGAGTTGCACTCTGAGGTAAAACTGAATGTTGTTGTGCCTGTTTTAACCCGGATTAGTAATCATACTGATTTTGATGTGCTGCGATTGAATCCAGACATCAATCTACGTTATGTAGGTAAAGGCGAAAAAATAGATAAAGCCGACCTGGTTATTTTGCCTGGGACCAAATCAGTGAGAGACGATCTGGAGTATCTAAGAAGCCAAGGGTGGGATAACGATATCTTGCGTCATATTCGTCTTGGTGGAAAAGTGATTGGTATCTGTGGCGGCTACCAGATGCTTGGAAACTTGATTGATGATCCAAACGGCGTCGAAGGCCAACCAGGTCAAAGCGAAGGACTTGGGTTGCTTGATATCACTACGACGCTAACTAACAGCAAACAGCTTACAAACACACAAGCACAGCTTTCTCTTAACGGCAAAACAGCCAATGTAAAGGGTTATGAAATCCACGTAGGGCGAAGTGAAGTACGGGGCCTGCAACCTCTTACATTCAGTTCCGGTGAAGCGGAGGGGGCGATCAGCGAGTGTGGCCAAATCATGGGAACCTACCTTCACGGGTTCTTTGACGAGGCAGATGTCTTAAGCCTGGTATCAGAATGGGTAAACGGCACCCAAATCAAACAACAAGACTTTGAAGAGTTAAAGGAGCAAGGCATTAATCGCATCGCAGATGCGATAGAACAACATATGCGCCTTGATTTTTTGTTTAAATAGCACATTAACTGATTGAACTTTATATTCAAATAACCTGTTCTTTCGCTTGCCTTGTATTGGAGTATCTCTATGAAAGCATGGAAACAGCATGCTTGCCTTGCGGCAGTATTAAGCATTTCATTTTCAGCAAACGCAGCAACGAACCTAAAAGTGTATGCAGCCTCTTCTATGACGAATGCGATTAACGAGATCGCGCAAAACTTTGAAGAAAAGTATGACGTTTCTATCACTCCCGTTTATGGTGGTTCTTCTTCTATCGCTCGACAAATTATCAATGGCGCACCAGCGGATGTATTCATTTCTGCGAACACGAAATGGATGGATTATTTGGTCGATAAAGACGTCATTTTTCGTGACAATGTCACAAATCTAGTGCGCAATAGCTTAGTGTTGATTGCTCCCCAGTCTTCAGAATTAACCTCATTTAACTTTTCTGATGCAAAGGCATGGGAGAAGGCATTGCATGGAAATCGTCTTGCTTTAGGCAATCCGACGTCAGTACCTGCTGGTATGTACGCGAAAGAGTCATTGACTACACTGGGTGTATGGAAAGCGGTTCAAACTCACGTCGCACCAGCAAAGAATGTGCGCTTAGCTTTGGCGTTGGTTGAACGTGGAGAAGCGCCTTTAGGTGTGGTCTACAAAACCGATGCTCAGTTAACTGATAAAGTCAAAATTGTCGGCGAATTTGCGAGTGATACGCATGCGGCTATTGTGTACCCGGCTGCAATTGTGAATGATTCTACTGAGTCGGAGCAGTTCTTCCAATACCTAAAATCGGACGAAGCCGCACGCGTTTTTGCTCAATATGGCTTTCAGCAATAAACCGGCCTTCAATTATAGGAACGAAGCGTGACAGAACTGGAATACCAAGCCTTAATGTTAAGCCTCAAAGTAGGCGCGTACGCAGTACTTTGGCTGATTCCTCTCGGCGTTTTTCTTGCTTGGCTACTTTCTCGAAAAACGTTCTTTGGTAAATCGATTCTCGATAGCTTAATTCATTTACCACTGGTATTGCCGCCAGTGGTAATCGGCTATTTATTGTTGATTTCTTTAGGACGACAAGGGGTCCTTGGAAAGTGGCTCTATGAAAACTTAGGGGTAGTATTTAGCTTTAATTGGAAAGGGGCAGTAGTCGCTTGTATTGTCGTGGCTTTGCCTTTGATGGTTCGTTCAGTACGCTTAAGCTTAGATAGCGTCGACCCTAAATTGGAGCACGCAGCCTCTACGTTAGGCGCTTCTCCTTTAAAAGTGTTTCTCACCATCACGTTACCACTGACCATTCCCGGAATTATTACGGGCACGATGCTGTCATTTGCTCGTAGTCTTGGCGAATTCGGGGCGACGATCAGTTTCGTCTCTAACATTCCGGGTGAGACCCAAACGATTCCGCTGGCAATGTACAACTTTATTGAAACGCCAGGTGCAGAAATGCAGGCGGCTCGTCTGTGTATCATTTCTATCGCGTTAGCCTTGTCTACATTAATGATCTCTGAATGGCTAAATCGTAAAGCGGCAAGCAGATTGGGTGCGAAGCAATGACGATTAAAGTCCAATTTAAACAAATGCTTGGTGAGACTGACTTCGACATCAAACTTAAGTTACCCTGTAATGGAATTAGTGCCTTGTTTGGACGATCTGGTGCAGGTAAAACGACGTTGATTAACATCATCAGCGGATTGGTCACTCCAAGGCAAGGGTATGTTGCGGTTGGTGAGCATGTTTTGTTTGACAGTGAACAGGGAATCAACCTACCAACGCACAAGCGTGGTATTGGTTATGTGTTTCAGGATTCACGTCTGTTTCCTCACTATTCGGTTCAAGGCAATTTGTTATATGGCGTTAAAGAAAAAGATGACGAGTATTTTGATGCAGTCACCGAACTCTTGTCTATCAAACCGTTACTAAAGCGCTTTCCGGTATCACTTTCTGGTGGTGAAAAGCAACGTGTTGCGATTGCGCGCGCATTGCTATCTAAACCCAATTTGCTTTTGATGGATGAGCCACTTGCCTCACTCGATATGCCAAGAAAGCGTGAGGTAATGCCTTTTCTTGAGGAGTTGTCGGAGAAGGTAAATATCCCTATTATCTATGTCACACACAGTCTCCAGGAAATTTTAAGGCTTGCTCAGCACCTTGCAATTATTGACCAAGGTAAAATTTCGAGTTCAGGTAAGCTTGAGGAAGTGTGGGCTTCTCATGCTATGCGTCCATGGCAATCTTTCTCAGATCAAAGCAGCTTATTTGAAGGCCGGATTGCTGAACATCATGCACGTTATGCACTGACTTGTATCAGCCTTGCACCTAATGTATTCCTGTGGGTGCAAAAGATCGACGGAACACCAGACACGCCAATACGCTTGCAAGTGCGTGCCAACGACGTTTCTATCACGCTCGAGCAACCCAAGGCGACGTCGATTCGAAATATTTTGCCTGCTATTGTCGATTCCATCGAGGCGTTTAACGCAGCCGATGACAAGCAGAGTATTAATGTATCACTCAAGCTAGACGAGAAATGTTATTTGTGGGCAACGATCACACCGTGGGCCCTTGATGATCTCAACCTAAAAGTTGGTAGCCGTGTTTTTGCACAAATTAAAGGTGTCAGTGTGACACAAAAAGATATGGCACTAGCGCCTCATTAACCGTTTAGACTGATTTACGCTTCATGATCAAAAAAGGCCGCAAAGTGCGGCCTTTGTTACTAGAAGAATGTCGGAATTACTTCGCGAATACTTCTTTGAATTCACGCTTAAGAAGTGGGTCACGACGTGCTTTCTTAAGTTGCTTAACCATGTCTTTCACACAGTTGTGAAGCACATTATCAAGTAGTTGAGCACGGTATTCTTCTTTATCTTCATCTGTCATGTTTTCTGGCAGATTAAGAGTCGGAAACTCTTCCATCACATTAATACCAGCGAATGCTTGGCCTACAGAAACTAGAGCATGAAACTGTTCAAAGTTGTCTAGAATATTCTGTGCACTTGCTGGCATTTCGTCCCATGATTCACGTACCGCTTCTTCAGACACTTCATGGATAGAGGTAACCATTTCGAACATTTGCTCTGGAACTTCGTCAAATTCGATAACTTTACGTAGCTCTGGAGAAATGCTGGCTAGATCGATTTTTTTGCTTTCGCTGTTAGTTGCTTCTGACATGGTGTGTCTCTCATTACAAAAAGGCGGGAATATTAATACCAAATGCATCAAATAGCTATACCCATTAATCCACAAGATGACCAAAGTGAATGAGTTTGTTGAACTTCTGCTCACAGGCCATGATTAGATAGGGTAACGTCCAGTCTAACTGCTTTATGCAATGGATTCCGTGATATTCAAACAAAAATATAGCACTTAATTATGAGTCGAATGCAACAACTCTATGAGTATGGTATATGTTTAATAAAGACATAATTAAAAATGGAACGCGTTATGCAACCGACAGGGACATCGATGCGAATCCTTCTGGTTGACGATGTTCAGCTAGACAGGATGCAGTTGGCTATTCGTCTAAAGCAACTTGGACATATTGTAAAAGCCGTAGGTAGTGGACTAGAGGCGTTAAATACCTACGAGAGTTTTGATCCGGAACTGGTGTTACTCGATATATCAATGCCAGATATGAACGGTTTTGAAGTCTCTCTTCATATAAGAGAAACGTTTCCGGATTGGATCCCTATTATTTTCTTGAGTAGTCACGAAGAGCCAGAAATGATTGCTAAAGCCATAGACGCGGGCGGTGATGACTATTTAATTAAGCCGGTAGATAAACTGGTACTGAACTCTAAACTTATCGCAATGCAGCGTATTGCTCATATGAGACGAGAGCTTAAGCAAGCGACAGCTCAATTGGAGCAAGTTAATCAACTTTTGACTCAGCAAGCGAATGAAGATGGCCTAACCAAACTCTATAACCGCCGTTATATCGACCATAAGTTGGAATCGATGGTTGCATGGCATGGCCGTCACAATATGCCAATGGCTTTGATTCTATTGGACGTCGATTTTTTTAAACCGTTTAATGATAATTACGGTCATATTGAAGGCGACCGTTGCTTGCAAGCGATTGCGAATCAACTAAAGGCGACGTTTTGTCGCTCTGGGGAATATGTAGGTCGATATGGTGGAGAAGAGTTTGTTGTGTTGCTAGGGTGTACCGACACTCAAACAGCAGAAAGAGAAGCCGAGCGTATACAAGAGGCTATGTATTTTCTCGATTACCCACATGAGTATTCTAGTGTGTCAAATAGAGTGACAGTGTCACAGGGCGTTTTTGTTTTTCAACCAACAGGGAAAGAAGTGCAATCAGACTTGTATGCAACCGTTGATAAAGCACTATATACATCAAAATCTTTGGGAAGAAACACACATACTGTAGTTAATTCTTTTTAAAACAAAGTCTTATGAATGCCACTTTTTTGTTGCGTTGTCACGTTTTGGTAATTCTTTTAAAGTTAACTCAAAGTAAGATAGGCAAACAGTGCGAACGGAATGTCGCAATCGGGCGTATACCTTATACCTTTGATTAGATAGATAACATCGGGATAGTGGCAACGATGAGTGCAGTTATTATGCTGATGGGGAAGTTCGGTTTTGTTTTAAACCCAGACAAGCTTGTTAACTTTCACGATTGGTGAGGGTCTAACGAAGCTTTATGCAGTTACGTCCGGCCTTTTTCGCTTTGTAAAGTGCTTCGTCCGCTGATTTAATAACGTCCAGAGGAGCTTGCCCATTCCGGCTATCAGCAACTCCGAAACTTGCGGTAACAAAAACCGACTTTCTTTTCGAACTGTTGCTACCACGACGTTTTTGTCCTTGTTTATGGTTCTCAGGGCGAGATTCTTCATCGCGTAATATCATCTCGTATTCTGCAATCGATTTGCGAGCTTCTTCCAAAAAGTTCTTACATTCGTCAGCGTATTTGCCTTTAAAAACGATGGTAAATTCTTCTCCGCCAAATCGATAAACTTTTGCGCCGCCTGGGGTTTTAGTGAGGCGCGAAGCGACCATTTTTAGAACGTCATCACCAGTATCGTGACCGTAGGTGTCGTTAAACTTTTTAAAATGGTCAACATCAAGCATTGCGATCGTGAACTTCTTACCCATGTGTTTTAGATCGAGATCAAGTGCACGTCTGCTTGGAATCAGCGTTAGGCTATCGGTGAAAGCCAGTTGATGGCTAGCGGAAGCGGCATAAATAATGATAAGCAGCCCTGTTAGCGTAAACATGGTGCTTGATATGTACTGCACATCAAAGAAAATGAACGTCGCAGACGCCAATACCATGGCAGAGTAGGTCATCGCATGAATAATTTCATTCTTCTTTAAAACAAGGATTCCAAGAAAACAGACAATACCCACGCAATATAAAACAAGAATTAAAGGCAGTTTAGAGACCGTAGGTACAATAAATAAAATACCGCTTGTCCATTGTTCAAACCCTCCTTCAACGTAATATGCTAGCGTTAGATAAGACCAAAGAACGAACATTGCTAACATCAAGATGTAAGTCAACATGGCTCTAGAGTCAAAACCTTCTTTACTAAACAAAAATACCGTAAGAAACGAGACAGGAAGTAACGTGGTTAAAATGGTTAGCTCAAGTAAAGCGGTACCACTTTGAAGCGGGACTTGTAGGCGGTGCTGTATCACAAAATAGGCTAGCAACATTGCCAAGCACACCATGGACTCTCTGCCTTGCTTAAATGAATAACAAAGGAGTAGCGCACAACCTAATAGTATGTACGGCAAGTTTGCGGCAATGCCCCAGTTTGCCTGAGTCATCTGAATAATGCTGTCCATGCCCGAACTCACTATGCCCAGTAGCAAAAAAGGGAATAAGAATCTGAAGCCTGATGAAGTCATTGACGATGAGGACATCTATTACAAACTGCCTGAAAATAGTTGACTATATAATTGGTTAGGTAAATCGTTTTATCAATATGGATATTTATCCGTTATTGAATTTCGAACTTTGAGAACTAGCAAGAATACGTCTATTTGTTCCTTTTCCCAAGTATTTTGGAAGACATTACGGCAAAAAGAGAGAGATTGATTAAATTAAGAGCAATCAATAAGTTGTTATAAACAAGTCGTTGCTATACTCATTTCATAGGAAAAAGGAGATTTACAGATGCAGATAAGCTCAGATGTGCACAATTACATGGAAACATTAGTAGGCCAGGTTCTCAGTTTGCCCGAATTTTTAGAACAGTATGACAACGAACAGTTAGCCGATATTGCTTGCCTTGCGCTTATCCAGCTCAAGCCTGTCTATATCCGTCATGATATTGATTTTTTGTCTTCACTTCCTGAACAAAAATTAAGCCAGTTTAAGCAAAGCGCGGATATAGCGGTGAAAAACGCCGCAGAAATGGTGAAAGAAGACAGGCGTAAGAACCGAGAGTATGATGTGCCTGTAATTTTTTCCCATACTAGTTATGATGATGACAAAGAGTTGGATTGGTATGAAAAACCGATCCTTAACGTTAATATCAAGTAAGAGTCGCTCAGTTGACTAGTGAGTTGACCCAAGGAGGAATCGTGGGATTTTTTTCGCGTTTGTTTGGTGGTAGTGAGAAAACCGCTGAAGCTAAAACTATCGAGCCAGTTGAGTATAAAGGTTTCTTTATTTACCCAGAGAGCCTTTCAGAGGGCGGACAATATCGCATCGCTGGTCGAATAGAAAAGCATGACAATGATGAAGTGAAAACACATCGGTTTATTCGCTCCGATTTACTTGGCTCAGAGCAAGATGCCAATGACCTTATGTTGAAGAAATCTCAAATGTTTATTGATCAAATGGGCGATAAAATCTTCGACTAGCAATTTACTGCAATTTGATTCCAGTCATCTTAAAAAGAGCCATTAGTGTATATGCTAGTGGTTCTTTCTTTTTAACGCTTAAATCTCTGTTAAGTCAGTATTTAATCGTTACCTGGTTAGACCTCAGTCTAGTACGGTGTTGCGTTGTTATTTTTCGAGCACAGAGCGACAATCATTCATTACTTAGCGTTATATGTAATGAAATTTAGTATTTAAATTACAAAACACTTGAAGTAATGAGACGCGTTCGATACAAACAGAATAATAACAGGGCTGTTAGTCAAGGTGTTATTGTGCAAATGGGTGTCCCCAAACATCATCTTTCGTTTGCAATTGTCTTGCGTGGTAAACAGATAGAAATAAAAAAGAATTAGAGTAGAGCGACGCTCTGTTTTGGGACTAATTTATTGATATGTATACAAGGAGTATGCGTTTTGCAAATCGGTGTACCTAAAGAGATACTCGCGGGTGAATCGCGAGTGGCTGCATCGCCGAAGTCGGTTGAGCAGTTAATAAAATTGGGATTCGATGTCGCGATTGAATCCCAAGCGGGGGTGCTAGCGAGTTTCGATGATGCCGCTTATGAAGCAGCTGGTGCGAAAATCGTTTCTAGTGAAGAAGTTTGGGCATCTGGCCTTATTTTAAAAGTTAATGCGCCAATTGTGGATGATGAGCAAGGCATTGACGAAATTGCGTTACTGCAAGATGGATCAACACTGGTTAGCTTTATTTGGCCGGCTCAAAATGCTGAGTTGATGGAACAACTTTCAAGTAAGAACATTAACGTTCTTGCCATGGATTCCGTTCCTCGTATCTCACGTGCACAAGCCTTAGACGCGCTATCTTCGATGGCTAATATCGCTGGTTATCGTGCAGTGGTTGAGGCAGCTCATGAGTTTGGTCGTTTCTTTACAGGTCAAATTACGGCTGCCGGTAAAGTACCTCCAGCGAAAGTATTGGTTGCGGGTGCTGGCGTCGCTGGCTTGGCGGCTATCGGTGCTGCAGGTAGCTTAGGTGCCATTGTCCGTGCGTTTGACGTCCGCCCAGAAGTAAAAGAGCAAGTTGAATCGATGGGCGCTGAGTTCCTGACCGTTGACTTTCAAGAAGAGTCAGGCTCTGGGGATGGCTACGCAAAAGAAATGTCTGATGACTTCAACAAAAAAGCGGCAGAATTATACGCAGAGCAAGCTAAAGATGTTGATATCATTATTACGACCGCGCTCATCCCTGGTAAACCTGCGCCGAAGTTGATCACCAAAGAAATGGTCGACAGCATGAAAGCGGGCAGTGTAATTGTTGACTTGGCAGCCGCTAATGGCGGTAACTGTGAATATACAGTGAAAGACCAAGTTATCATGACGGATAACGGGGTAAAAATTGTTGGTTACACTGACATGGTTGGTCGTTTGCCTACACAATCTTCTCAGCTTTACGCGACAAACCTTGTTAACCTTCTAAAACTGCTGTGTAAAGAGAAAGATGGCAACATCAATATTGATTTTGAAGATGTTGTTATCCGTGGCGTTACCGTGGTGAAAGAAGGTGAAGTTACTTGGCCAGCGCCACCAATTCAGGTTTCAGCTCAGCCGCAAGTGAAACAAGAACAGCCTGCGAAGCCAGAGCCTAAAGTAGAAGAACCTACGTCTCCAACGAAGAAAATTATTGGTGTGGCAGCGGCTGTTGGAGCCTTTGCATGGGTTGCATCGGTTGCTCCGGCAGCGTTTCTTTCTCACTTTACTGTATTTGTTCTAGCGTGTGTTGTCGGATACTACGTAGTATGGAATGTTACCCATGCACTTCATACTCCACTAATGTCAGTAACGAATGCTATCTCTGGCATTATTGTCGTTGGTGCATTACTGCAAATTGGACAAGGTAATGGCGTCGTTTCATTCCTATCTTTTATTGCCGTATTGATCGCGAGTATCAATATCTTCGGTGGTTTCACCGTCACCAAGCGTATGCTTGAAATGTTCCGCAAAGATAAATAGGAGTCACAATGTCTGCAGGATTAGTACAAGCAGCTTACATTGTTGCTGCATTATTTTTCATCATGAGTTTGGCGGGACTTTCAAAGCAAGAGTCTGCTCGTAATGGTAACTACTACGGTATCGCTGGTATGACGATCGCGCTGATAGCGACGATCTTTAGCCCAGATGCGCAAGGTTTTGGTTGGATCATTATCGCGATGGCGATAGGTGGTGCGATCGGTATTTTCTATGCGAAGAAAGTAGAAATGACCGAGATGCCAGAACTGGTTGCGATTCTACACAGCTTTGTAGGTTTAGCTGCGGTTTTAGTTGGCTACAACAGTTACCTAGATGCGCCAGAAGCAGCAACACATGCTGAGCATGTTATCCACCTTGTAGAAGTATTCTTGGGTGTGTTCATCGGTGCCGTAACTTTCACCGGTTCAATTGTCGCATTTGGTAAGCTGCGTGGTGTGATTTCTTCGTCGCCACTTAACCTGCCTCATAAGCACAAAATGAACCTCGCAGCGGTTGTTATTTCTACGCTTCTTATGATCTACTTCGTAAAAGCAGATGGCAGCATGTTCGCTCTTATTGTGATGACTTTGATCGCGTTCGCATTCGGCTACCATTTAGTCGCTTCAATCGGTGGTGCTGATATGCCAGTTGTTGTCTCTATGTTGAACTCATACTCAGGTTGGGCAGCAGCGGCAGCAGGTTTCATGCTCGCAAATGATCTATTGATTGTAACAGGTGCTTTGGTAGGTTCATCAGGTGCGATTCTTTCTTACATCATGTGTAAAGCAATGAACCGTTCGTTTATCAGTGTTATTGCCGGTGGTTTTGGTCAAGAGATAGTGATTTCAGGTGACGAAGAGCAGGGCGAATATCGTGAAACAACGGCTGAAGAAGTTGCAGAGATGTTGAAGAACTCAAAATCAGTAATCATCACTCCAGGATATGGCATGGCAGTAGCTCAGGCACAATACCCTGTTCATGAAATTACTGATGTACTTCGTTCACAAGGTATTGAAGTTCGCTTTGGGATTCACCCAGTAGCGGGTCGTCTACCGGGGCATATGAATGTGTTACTCGCTGAAGCAAAAGTACCGTATGATATCGTTCTTGAAATGGATGAAATCAATGATGACTTTGCAGAAACCGATACCGTATTGGTTATCGGTGCTAACGATACGGTCAACCCAGCCGCACTGGAAGATCCGAACAGCCCAATCGCTGGTATGCCCGTATTGGAGGTATGGAACGCGAAAAACGTAGTGGTATTCAAGCGCTCAATGAACACTGGTTACGCAGGAGTACAGAACCCACTGTTCTTCAAAGAAAATACATCAATGCTATTTGGTGATGCGAAAGAAAGTGTTGAGTCTATTTTTAAAGCACTTTAACCATTCTTGATTTAAAACTATACAGGGTCAGCAATCGCTGGCCCTTTTTTGTTCCGTTTCAATGTTATAGTAATGCAAATCCTTCTGTTAGCAGATGTCAATTGCTTGTAGATTGATGTATAGTTTTGGCTAATGTAACAAGTGACGGTAACAGTTTGATTAAAAAGTTTTTGCTCGGTTTTGCAACTGTATTGCCGCTTTTTTCGGCACCTGCATTTTCCGATTCACTACCAGAAAGAATAGATACGTTTACAGAGCTATTTAACTATGAAGTAGCTCTTAAGTCGTACGATATTCGTATTCTGCAATCAAATTATCCTACCAAGTTACTTGCGCCAGATTCGCTTCTGCCGCAAACGTCTGACTATCCGTTAAAAGATATCCAACAGCTTTACAGCTTGGCGAATACTTGTCGTGGCAAATTACCATTAAGTCCTTTAATTACTGAGCCTTTAGTATTTACAAGAGCGATTTGTAAAGGGACGCAGCTGACACCTCGTTGGTTCTCGCGTAGTGGTCTCATTCACCCTGGTGGTGGGACGTACGCGGCACGTTATGTGGATAAGTATCCAGAACTCAAACCCAAACTATCTCAGCACATGCATATAAAAGAGCGTGATAACGAGGAAGGGGATGAGTTGCTAGAAAGCTTGAAAAACATGGATGACGACGCCATTAATGCTTTGATTGCAGGCGCGAGCATGTTTATTGAAGGTAACGAACTTTGGCTAAGACGTGGTGACCGTTACTTTGTTTTCGAGAAAGATATCTGGCAAGAGAACGTAGCGAATGCGGGTCTGTCATACGCTCTAGCCTCTCAAAGCAAAAGTTGCTTTGTTAAACGAGGCAATATTTGTTGGGATGTAGAAGATCACTCGCAAGTTTTGCGGATCAGTATGATCATACTGGTAATCGCCAATATTCTTTTGGTGATTGGTTGGGCGGTGTACCGTTGGAATAGCAAGCGAGAAGAACTACGTAGTAGAATGCTCGTGTTGCAAATTTTAACGCATGAGCTCAGAACACCGATTGCATCTCTGTCACTAACGGTTGAAGGCTTTCGTCGAGAGTTCGAGCATTTGCCTGAAAGTGTGTATGACGAATTCCGCAGATTGTGTGAAGATACGCGCCGCCTGCGTCAATTGGCAGAAGCAAGTAAAGATTATTTGCAATCTGATAACCAAATGCTTGCAACAGACTGGGTACCATCCGTTGCAGATTGGTTAGAATTTAAGATCGAAGAAGAATTTGATAGTGCCGTGCTTTTTAACATCAATGAAGATGTGGCTGCTAAAGTTAATGTGTACTGGTTAGGAACTTGTATCGATAACTTGCTTCGTAATGCGCTTAAGTACGGTGTCGCACCGGTTGAATTGGATGTCTCAACTAGTGAAGAAAAAATAGTATTCCAAGTCCGAGATGCAGGAGGCCTAACGGCTAAAGATTGGGCAAATTTGAAGAAACCGTTCGTAAGTAAGAGCGGGTTAGGACTTGGATTAACAATCGTTGAATCTATGGTAGGCCGCATGGGCGGAAAAATGTCCTTAATGGGACCACCTACAACTTTTATATTGGAGATACCTTGTGAAACAGACACTGCTTCTCGTTGAGGACGATAAAAACTTGGCTGACGGCCTGTTAGTAAGCCTGGAACAAGCAGGATATGAGTGTTTACATGTGGAGCGTATTGCAGACGTAGAGCCACAATGGAAAAAAGCTGACTTGGTAATTCTCGATCGCCAACTCCCAGATGGTGACTCTGTACAATGTCTCCCAGAATGGAAACAGATTAAAGACGTACCAGTTATCTTGTTAACGGCACTTGTTACCGTAAAAGATAAAGTTGCAGGCCTTGATTCCGGCGCGAACGACTACTTAACAAAGCCTTTTGCTGAGGCGGAGCTTTTTGCGAGAATCCGTGCACAGCTACGAGCACCGGATTCAGCAGAACAAAGCAACGCTGATAAAGTGATTACAAAAGACTTAGAGATTGACCGCTCGACTCGTGAAGTGACTTATAAAGACGAGCTAATTACGCTTACTCGAACAGAGTTTGATTTGCTGCTATTTTTGGCGTCAAACTTAGGTCGCGTGTTTACTCGTGATGAGCTACTTGACCACGTTTGGGGTTACAATCACTTCCCGACAACACGTACGGTTGATACACATGTACTACAGCTTCGTCAAAAACTGCCAGGACTGGAAATTGAAACACTTCGTGGTGTTGGCTACAAGATGAAAGCATAAGTCGTAATGAAAATACTACTCCCTGTAGTTCTCTCATTAGCGTTAGTGAAACCAGTCCATGCAATGGACTGGTTTCAAACTAACACGCCTTTAACACAGGCACATCAACACTTACTTGAAGATGATCTTGCGGGTATGTTCAACTCTCTTGTTGAACTCTGGCAAACGGAACCAAGTAAAGATTTGACTCCTCACCTTAATGATCTTCTTGGTCAGTCACTATCTAAAAACTGTGGCAAGGCTCTCACTGGTGTAACGCTGCCTGATTGGATAAGTGGTGTGAACGTTATTCGTCAGACTATTCAAAGCCCTGGGCGAGATACATTTAGATTGGTAATCAAGCTAAGAGCTACAACTGACATCGAAAATATTTCATTTAATCGATGGGTGGATGATTCTATATCCGCGGACAGTTCATTCAGCTATGAACAACAGCCGAACGGGACAGAACTTGCCAACGAGCGTAGTTACTCGAAACGCTATAACTTAACCGGTAAGCTTGAAGCTGGTTTATATCACTTAACCGTTGTTTCTACTGATAAACAAGAGTATCGAACTTGGGTAATACTTGGAGATTCAAACTCTTCTCAATATGTTCGTTGGACATCTAAAGAGAATTGGAAAGTAGAAAAGAGCGCACTTCGTAATCCCCATTGTCCATTACCGCAACTTGAAGTCGGTTTGTATGACTACATTGATGGCCAGTACGAGCAAATGTGGAAAAAGACTTACGAGTCTAACTATCCAAATTCATTGGAGCTAGCGGGTGTCCCAAACGATAGATACGTATTGGCGGTAAGTATCAATAGTCGCCGTTGGCAGGGCGATATAATTGTTGAGCAGGCTCAAACTATTAGCCGAACCTATGATCTTTCCCAGGAAGAATAGTTAAAGAAATACTACTTGTGCCGATAAAGGTTCAGGACGAACTAAAATCACAAGTGTAGTATGAAAAACAAATATAAAATTCTTGCCACTTCTGTTGCTACTATTCTTTTCGCTAATGCTGCCTCTGCTGCTACTTATGCGATAGAGGCTCGTAGTGATGCAATGGGTGGTGTTGGTACCGTATCAGCAACTTATCTAACTGCGCCTTTTTTCAACCCCGCTCTTACTGCGATTTATCGTCGAAATGACGATGCAGGCATGATCGTGCCAAGTTTTGGTGGCAGCTACGATGATCAATATGATCTAGTTGATGAGATCGAACGCATCAGCAAATTAACAGACGTCGATGAAATCAAAAAATCGATGGATGCTATCGATGGGAAAAAGACAGACTTTGATCTTGGTGGTGTCGTTGCCATTGGTATCCCCAACAAATTCTTATCTGCAACTGCATACGGTAAGCTATACACTGAATCATTCGTACAACCAAATGTTGATACCTCAGGTACTAATCCATTAGATGATAGCTATGTACAAGGTGTTTCTATTGGCGTGGCTGAAGCTGGTATTTCACTTGCTAAATACACTAATTTCATGAACCAACACCTTTCTTTTGGTGTTACTCCTAAACTTCAGCGTATATACACGTACTCATACGCCACGAGTTTTCAGAATTTTGATACTAAAGACTTACGTGAAAATGAGACCGCGGAAACGATGTTTAACTTAGACGCAGGCGCACTTTGGTTCTTTGGCCCATATCGTCTCGGTATTTCAGCGAAAAATTTGATCGGAAGAGACGTTAAAACAAAATCATTCCAATATGGCAGCGATACGATAAAATCATACGAATATAGCATGCGTCCTGTATACACCGTTGGGGCAGGGATTGTTGCCGATTACTTTACGATGAGTGTTGACTACGATCTTAACGAAGAAAAACGTTTTTCATCCTTTGATGATAATACGCAAATGATTCGAGCTGGTATTGAATTTGATATTTTGCGTCAAATGGCATTACGAGCAGGGTATATGAAGAACTTAGCTCGAAGTAAGGACGAAGGAACCATTACTGCTGGTATCGGGTTGTCTCCACTTAAGTTGTTCGAATTGGATATCGCAGCTCAGTACACAAACGAGAACGCTATGGGTGCATCCATTAATTTCCTTGCTACCTATTAATTGAATCGTTATAGTCAGCTCCTCAAAATGAGGAGCTTTTTATGTTTGACGATTTACCCCCTCTATCTCACCAAGAACAACAACAAGCTGTAGAGAGAATTCAAGAATTGATGGCGAAGGGCACAAGTACTGCAGAAGCTATCAAAATTGTTGCCGAACGGATTCGTTCTGAGTACGCAGAAAAACAACAGCAACAAAACTAATCAATTCATGGACAGGGCATACGCCCTGTTTTTTTGCCTTTCTATTTTCTATTCCTTTACACTCCCAAACACCACCCTGGTTACGCTGTAACTAAAATTTACTATACCTCTATGATTGTAATCTTGTGCAACTACCTTTAAAACTAAATAGCGGGTTAGTAAAATTTTACCTCATCATATTAACCTTGGCTTACACAGTGCAGGTAGTTAGGCATTTTTTAAAGAACTTATAAGTTAAACTCTATTATATCAATTGTTTACCTCGGTCTTTTAATCTGCCAACCATATTGGTCGCGATTGATCTTGTAATTTAATTACAAAGCCCAAGAGAGCTTCGTTCTCAGACAGAAGATTATGCTAAAAAAAGAAAAAAAGAGACACCGTAACTTATAACGATAATTAAACTAGAGTTATTAAATAAGCGATATAAGAACAGTAAGCACTCGCAGACATATGTAATAGATGAATCGAAATTCATCTTATTGAGCTGCTTTTTTAGCCGAAATACGTCTCCTGGATTTGAGCGGAGCGTTACATATTGAATATGCTTAATCTAAAGTAGTTTTACTAAACTAGGCGACGTTGAAGTGGGTAATATGAATCCTCAAGAGTAGTAGAAATCAAGAGCAGTAACGCGCATTACAACGTAACGTTTCCTGGCATCCTTCCTGTTAAATAGTCCGATAATTAGAGAAGAAATTGGAAAAACATCGTTGATCTTTGGATGAGAGGAAGCAACAAGGTTGTAATGAAAACTATTTGCCTGTTTTACACTAAACTCCTTTAACTATCATGTAGCAGTAGTTTTGATGTTGTGTTCGCTCTATGTGGACTAGACTTAATATGAGAACAAAAACTAACCTAGGGAGGAATGATGGGTTATAAGCACGTTTTGGTTGCTGTCGACTTATCTCAATCTAGCCAAGCCGTTATCGAAAAAGCAATAATGCAAGCAGATAACTCAAGCAGCAAACTCTCATTTGTTTACGTAGATGTTGATCGCATAGTCATGGAAGCGAAGGAAGAGCAAGAATTGGAAAGAAGGCTGCAAGAGCTCGCTGATAAATGCTTATATCCAGTAAACGAGACCATGGTAGTAATCGGCGATCTTCATATAAAACTATCGGGAATCGTCAAAAAAGAGGGGATAGACTTAGTTGTATGTGGTCATCATCACAACTTATTGAGTCGCTTTTTTTCATCGATACCAAAGGTTGTGAACGAGGTTGAAGCTGATTTATTAATCGTCTATTTAGACGAGTGATCGACAACTCTTGTTCGCACTCATCATTTTTTGTCACTAACAAGCCGAACGTTTATGTTCGGCTTGGTGTATCGGTGATAATAAAAGTTTTTAGCCAGGAATGATTGATGCCTCATGAGATAAAACAGATGCAGACTCCGCGTTTGACTGCAGATCAAAATGTACGTTAACTTGCACGCCTTCTCGCTCAAAAGTGACATCATCAAAATCGGTCATAGCGATTTTGAATCCATTTCTAGCAAAAAAGCCAGTCACCATAGTTCGCTGCTTAATTTCTAATGCAGACGCGAGTAGCTTATCCATGGCATTCTCCTTGGTTATTGTGGGGATATGGGTAGAAGATACACATAGATTGGTATGAAATCAATTTTATATAAAGTTTCTTTTGATGAAAATTTTAATGTAAGTCAATCTATCATTTACCCCACGTGATTTATTCCACGCAAAACCTTGATAACAAAGCGGAAGAGCATCCCACATTGTGATAGCAAGCATAAAGATGGGGGGTTAATAAATGCCGCTGAAATAATATGTTACAAAAATTAGCGTTAGGCCTAGTTGAGTAGACAACGCAAAATTCTAAATCTGAACAACCGCCCTAAAATGACTCACTCTTCAATACTTGTGATAACTCAGACCGAATAAAAGTAGATATCTCAGCTAGCTTTCTTGGCAAAGGGTTTTGATAAGGGTAGGCAATATACATGGAACGTTCTATATCAAAAGTTTGCGATATTCGGATGTTTTTGTCTATATAGTTACTTTTAACAAGATAGTTTGGAATGACACCAACCCCAACTCCCTCAGAAACAAAGTTTATTAAAATAGAGGTGTTATCAACTTCGATAACATCAGTATATTGATTTTTAATTGATTCCTTATTCGAATGATGTTTGTAGATTAATAGTGTTTTGTTGTTGGCATTACTTACCCTAGATATCAAAACATCACTATAATCACCAATTTTATGTGCAATAAGAGTGTCATCAATAACATTATTAAGCCTAATCGCTAAATCTACATTGCTTTCTAATAAATTTTCTACATTGTTACTTGACGATATTTCAAAATCAACTTTTGGATATCGTTCTTTTAAGTCTTTAAGAACAGAACCAAAAATAGAAGAGGCTATAGAGTTGGGCATTGTGATTTTAAACTTTCCATCAATGCATTCACTCAACGAGCTAGCTCTGTAATTTAACTCGTGCAAACTCTCTAACGTCTTGATAGCAAGCTCTCTAATGCTTTCGCCATGATCAGTTAAAACGAGTTTCCTTGTTGTTCTGTGGACGAGTGTTACGCCAAGTTGTTTTTCTAATGCTGCTAGCTGCCTGCTGACTTGAGCTTTCGACTTTCCAAGTTCTTTTGATGCCGATGTAAGAGAGAGGTGTTTACAAATGGCTGCAAAGCAGATCAGCTCATTGTTCATCAATTCCATGATTGTTACCTTTTTGCAACTCTGAGTCACGTTGTCTTTTAACTGGTGGGAAAGTATAACTTGCATCATCGGAGGGGGACAATGATATTTAAAAGCCGCCATGAAATAAAGGCAGACTACTATCTTAATAAAATCATATTGGATATTAAGTTAAACCGATATCCTGAAGAAATTAAATCAATCGGATTAAATATAAAAAATAAAGATTTAAAAATAAAAAATTTGTCTCGTGAAATTACTAAGTTGGATTCGGGTGATTTAATTCTTGATTGTGCATCATTGATAATGACTCATTCCATATCGGAAAAAGTAATAATAAAAGTTGAAATTGACACTTTAAATTATAAAGTTAAACGTGTGAGGATATTTAAATATGAAGACTGCAATACAAAATTCGAAAAGATCTGTTTATCAGAAAGATACATTGTATAGAATAATAAATAATATTAGTGCTTTGTATACCAAATCACTAGTAAAATTATTTGGTGAAGAGTTGAGAATCCATCATTGCAAACATAAGATTAATGTAAGAACCACTAACGAGTTGAGTGAGCATATGAAGAAAGATCTAGGTATAGATTGAAAAGTAGAGAGTTTACACCTGTTAGATTCCTTGTTCCTATAAAGATAATCTAGTACTTACACGTTTGGGTTAAGCAAATGCGTGTCCATGTTGACTCATATCGAATGAGCAAGATGCAAAACCAACGTGCATGGTGTCGGACGTAACCAAAGATACAGTTCAAGTGGTCGCTGTGGTGGAATCGAAGTTCATGGCCCATACAAGACAGCTGATGAAATTTGCAAGGAAGCAAAAGCCAAATACAGTGTAACTAAACTGACTTTACCAATGCTAATCTTCTAACTCTTAAGTTCGCATTATGTATATTATGTTAAATCACATATAGCCGTACGCTAAATGTTGTCTGAGTATGCTCCTATTCCCCTGCAGATTTTAAATTTAAGGGCCTTACGGTGAGCATTAAACATAATGGTTATTTACCATAAAATAGCTAATATCGATCTATCAATCTACGATTGCTTGCTCTTCAATTAGCAACTTATAAAAAATGGCGTCTATTTCTTTAGACGCCATTTTTGTTTACTGGAAATATTAAATTAGCCACCGGCTAATTTGACTGTCATGCCTTTCTTTTCAAGATGTGCCTTGATCTTGTCTCTAGCATCACCTTGAATCTCGATATTGCCATCTTTTACAGAGCCACCACAGCCACAGACTTTTTTGAGTTCTGCCGCTAATAACTTTAAAGGTGCATCATCCAAGTCTAAACCTGTAACAATGCATACGCCTTTACCTTTACGGCCTTTCGTTTGGCGCTGAATCCGAACAACACCATCGCCTTTAGGGCGAGATACTTTTTCTTCTTCCGGTTTAATTCGACCGGTTTCTGTTGAATATACCAGAGTCATTCTATTGTTTCTTTTGTTGTTGAGCTTGCATCGCTTTTTGCTTTGCAACCAAATAAGCTTCGATATGGCGTTGAATAGCGGCTTTACTGCCCTTAATCAGTTTACCATTAAACATACAGTACCAAGAGTTAGGTTGGCCTGTATCATTTTGAATAGTATAGCCGTTAAAGACCTCTGATTTTGCAACACCTGTTTGCTGCACTCTCTGTCCGAGTGAAGCAAACTCTTTGGGATCAATAATCGATGCGGTGTCACACCACCAATCAATGCTTTTCTTTACCGCCGTCAAACTTCCCTGTAAGACGTGGTTCTTGATTTTAACCTTCCAAACACTGCCATCTGATCCGACTGACTGCAGGTTAAAACCTCTATAATTTGAAATCGCCATACCACTGAGTCATCTGTTTAATGCGTTGATATAATCATAATTGCTACTGAGCAATATTCAAATACGGCTTGAATAAACCTTGCTCTAGAAAACAACTTGTATCATAAAACGCGTCTCGATAACGTTAATCACTTTGCACTGTTTATACAATCTTCCAAGAACTCATGAAATTTGTGCCCGTTGTTTTGAAGCATTTTAGGGAACATTGAGATCGGAGTCATTCCTGGAAATGTGTTTACTTCGTTTAAGTAAATCTCATCATCTTCCGTTAGGAAAAAGTCGATACGAGATAAATGACGAAGATTCATTTGTTTAAATACCGTCTCAGACGCGTGTTGGATGGAATCTAATTGTATTTGAGTTAGATTCTTCGCCTCAACTTCTGTGAGCGAGTGACTTGAACTGCTGTACTTTTCATCGTACGAGTAAAAAGCACCATCAGGCGCGATGACCTCGCCTGGCTTAGTGATATGTAGTTGGCCATTCATCTCATATGCAGCAACTTCAAGTTCTCGAGGTTTTACTGCTTTCTCAACCAACACTTGGTCAGAAAACCCAAAAGCATCATTTACTGCATTAGAAAGCTTGTCTTTTTTTGTGACACTGTAACAGCCAACGGAAGAGCCTTGGCGAGCGGCTTTAACAAAAACTTTTCCCCACTTTTCAAAGGCTTTATGAGCTTGAACGTGAGCTTCTTCATCGTTTCGCGTTAAGAATAAGTATGGCGTATTGGGTATGCCGATAGCGTCGTACCAAAGCTTAGATGTGATTTTATTGAAACTATTGCTACTCGCTTCTGGCCCGCAGCCAAGATAAGGAATACCTGCGATTTCAAACAGAGATTGAATGTCGCCTGTTTCGCCAGGAAAACCATGTATACAAGGCACGATGAAATCAATGGTTTGATTAGATTCACTTGAGCACAACTGCTTGGTATTGAGATCCAAGTAAACCAACTCACCTTGGTTGGTCATCCAACCTTCGTTTTTTATTTCTACGCGTGTAACGTGAACGTCTTCAATAAGGTTTAGTTGTTGTTCGACAAAATTTGCAGACAATAATGAAATCTCGTGCTCAGAAGAGCCACCGCCGCATAGTAAAAGAATATTTTTAATCATGAATCCATCTTTCCGTGACCTACAAAAGATACTATTTATTATGATAAACCTTTGAAGTGTGACGTACAGTAATTTTAATGTGAGGAATGTTGTTCGAATAGGATTTGAGCAAATAAATAAGGGAGCTATTCGCTCCCTTATTTGATGTGTTAATTTAATTTGTTAAGCGTTGGGTAAGCTGAGTTTTTGATTGCATCAATGCTTTTAACAAATGGCCTTAACTGCTGAAATTGAGCTGGCAAAGTCGAAATCGCTTGCTTGGCTTCTGCGCTTGTTGCGTAGTCTCCGTACAAAACTGAGAACCACTTAGTACCGTTTACAACTTTGTAGTTTTCCCAAATTGGCTGACCGTTCTGTGGCAGCTTATTTGCAAACTGATCGACTTTCGCTTGGCTACCCACAGCTGCGACTTGAATGGTATAGCCGAATCGTTGAATGCCAGCTTGCTTTTTACTTGGTGGTACGATCTTAACTGGCTTCGCCTGCTCTTTTGGCGTTAGCTTGACTACTTTCTTCTCTTCAGGCTTTGCCGTCATTTTCACAACAGTTGGTTGTACGTCTTTTTCTACTACAGCGTTTTCAGACGCCATAATTGGTTTAGAGATACGATCTGATTTGTAGTCCTCTCGGTAACTTTCTGAGGTCACATCCGTGATGTAAGTTTCAGATGCACAAGCAGAAAGCAGAACTGACAAGCCGATGATTGCGATTTTTTTCATGAAGTAACAAATGCTCTGGATAAATATTACGATAAATCATGCCGATAGCAGGGCCGTTTATCAAGCATCAAATACAATAATCTGTGATTTTGATGTGATGAATAACACAAACTCCATAAGCATCGTACACATTTTCTGCAATGTCTGGTCTGAAGATGTTTTATCAGTAAATTATTCGTTTATGATTGATATGAAACCGAGAAGCCAACGTGACTTACAAACGGCCAGGAGTCAGCATGAATAAATTACATAAACTCTTTAAACCCAACTCTGTGGCCGTTATTGGGGCATCTCAAAAAGCATTGCGAGCAGGACATGTTGTGATACGCAACCTTCTACAAAGTGGATTTGGTGGCGCGATTATGCCAGTAACGCCGCGATATAAAGCCGTATCTGGCGTGATCGCTTACCCTGATGTAGCTTCCCTGCCCTATACGCCAGATATTGCAATTTTGTGTACGAACGTTTCACGTAACGAGCAATTGCTTAAAGAGCTAGATGAGAGAGGCACACCGTTTGCGATTGTTATCTCTGATGACCCTAATCCTTTAGATATCTCATCATTGAACATTCGAGTCTTAGGCCCAAACAGCTTAGGTATCATCCTTCCTTGGCACAATTTTAACTGCACGTTTTCCCCTGTTGCAGCTAAACCCGGAAAAATTGCTTTCATCTCACAATCCGCGGCGGTTTGTACCACGGTTTTAGACTGGGCAAATGATAAGAACATTGGTTTTTCTTCGTTCATTTCGATTGGGCGCGGACAAGATATCGATTTTGCAGATTTGCTCGACTATTTGAGTATGGATGGAAACACTGAAGCTATTCTGCTTTATGTTGATAATATCCAAGACGCTCGCCGATTTATGTCTGCTGCGCGCGCCGCTTCACGTAACCGACGTATATTGGTGCTAAAAGCGGGCCGCTCTAAAGAGATGAATACTTTTGAGCAGCAAGACGGAGATACACTTGACGTAATTTACGATTCTGCTATTCGCAGAACTGGTATGTTACGAGTCAGCAATACGCATGAGCTTTTTGCCGCGGTAGAAACACTCACGCATTCTGTGCCACTTCGTGGAGAGCGTTTAGCGATCATCACCAATGGCGGCGGCCCTGCTGTTATGTCCGTTGATACTTTGATTGAACGTGGTGGCCAACTCGCAACGCTTGATGACGCTTCCATTGAGCAATTACAAGCAGTACTTCCATCCAACTGGCGTGCTCGAAATCCAATTGATCTGTCTGGTGACGCAACCCAAAAACGCTATATTGATACCATTAACGCGCTGATGAATAACGACTGTGCAGATGCGATATTGATTATGCATAGTCCTTCTGCTGTTTCTGATCCTCTTGAAACTGCTCAAGTCGTTATTAATGCCATCAAATCTCACCCTCGGCATAAGCATTTTAATATCTTGACCAACTGGTCAGGAGAACAAACGTCGAGAGAAGCGCGACTGGCCTTTACTCAAGCAGGCATTCCAACCTATAGAACACCTGAAAGTTCGGTTGTAGCATACATGCACTTGGTCGAATACAGACGAAACCAGAAACAACTAATGGAAACGCCAACGACGGCAGAGCCATTACATTCTGGAAGTGTGAGTTCAGCAAAAGAATGGGTAAACGAACGACTACTGGATAAAAACACAGTCACCTTGGATACGCATCAAACCAGCCCATTATTTAAGCTGTTCGGGTTTAACGTTTTGCCTACGTGGATTGCATCTGACGACATTGAAGCTGTTCATATGGCAGAAAATATTGGATACCCTGTTGCGGTTAAATTACGTTCTCCAGACATTCCTCATAAATCGGATGTTCACGGTGTCGCTCTAAATTTAAGAAACAGTCGAGAAGTTTCCAACGCAGCGCTATCCATTTTAGATACCGTAAAGCTCAGTTACCCTTCCGCCAATGTACATGGGCTGTTGGTACAAGGGATGGCAAAGCTCGGCAGCGCTGAAGAGCTACGGGTTAGTATTGCAGTAGATAAAGTCTTTGGACCAGTGATCTTGCTTGGTCAAGGCGGCTCTGAGTGGAATATCGCCCAAG
Source organism: Vibrio sp. 1978 (assembly GCF_033344345.1). NCBI lineage: Bacteria > Pseudomonadati > Pseudomonadota > Gammaproteobacteria > Vibrionales > Vibrionaceae > Vibrio > Vibrio sp. 1978. The sequence continues at coordinate 188,635 of NZ_JAWPOP010000005.1, read as the reverse complement.
ATGCCGTCGCTGCACTTCCTCCTTTGAACATGACGCTTGCGCGCTACCTTGTCGTTGTTGCCCTAAAGTCTGGAAAGATTCGCCTGCAGAAACACAAAGATGCGCTCGATATTACTGAGTTGTCGAAGTTCTTGGTTCGTATCTCCCAAATGGCAGTTGAGTTACCAGAAATACAAAAACTGGATATCCATCCAGTGCTAGTGTCCGGAAGCGATTTAACTATCCTTGATGCAGATGTCACACTGTGTAAGTACGAAGGAGACGCCCAAAAACGGCTAGCGATTCGCCCTTTCCCGGCAGAGTTTGTCGAAACGGTGACGCTTCGAGATGGCCAACCTATCCTGCTTCGCCCTATCTTGCCTGAGGATGAGCCGCTGCATGCTCAATTCATTAATAGCGTATCGAAAGAAGATCTCTATAAGCGATTCTTTTCTGAAGTTGGAGAGTTCAACCATGAGGCTTTGGCAAACTTTACTCAAATAGACTACGACCGCGAAATGGCGTTTGTTGCGGTAGCGTTTAATACTGACGGACCGTCTATCATAGGGGTAGCCCGCGCATTGATTACACCAGACAATAGTGACGCTGAGTTTGCTATTTTGGTTCGTTCAGATTTGAAAGGAAAAGGTTTAGGCAAAGTGCTGATGCAGAAAATAATCAGCTATTGCAAAATTAAAGGCACAAAGCAAATGTCTGGAATGACCATGCCAACAAACAGAGGAATGTTGATGTTGGCTCAGAACTTGGGGTTTGAGATCGATGTCCAGTTTGCAGACGGTACGGCAGATATGGTGCTCCCTTTAAATTGAAAAGCGCAGCATTAGCGATGACTTTTACTTCTTACATTCGATAATCAATGGGAATCTAAGAAGTAAAAGTTACGTTGTTACTTTAGTTTCCAATTCTTTTTTAAGTACTGAATACACCAGGATTTTGCCTCACCCATAGTGTTCCGGCGCCATGCCAAAATAATATCCATCGGCTGTTCTTCAGTGCCTTCGATTCGTTTCAATACACCACTATCAATAAGAGGTTGTGCAATTTGGCTTGGTAATGTACCAATGCCTAAACCTGCAGTTAGCGCTTCTACTTTTGCCGTAAAGTTGGTGACGGTCAAGCGAGGCTGTTTTTGAATGATATTAATTGAGAGCGCTGGTTGCTCACGTGCGGTATCTGCAATAGCAATAATCCGATACTTTTCTCGCGCTGCTTCATCAAACTTACCACTACGCTTGTGAACATAGTGATCAGCGGAAGCTACCCAATACATACTCATTTTACCAATTTTTTCTGACTTAACTTCTTGAGGAAGCGTATCCAGTGATGGGCAAATCAGTAAATCAGCTCTCCCCGTATTCAACGACTCCCAGCTACCAGCCAGAATCTCCTCTTGCAGCCTGACTCGAGTTGAGCTGACCTCGGCCAGCGCATCAACCATCGGGAAAAAGTTGGATATAGGAATAATGCCATCGAAGGCAATGGTAATATCCAGTTCCCAGCCATTCGCCAATAACGTTGCATCGTTCACTAACTTTTCACTGGCTTGTAAAATGGCTCTTCCTCTTTCAAGAATAAGCTTACCTGCTTCAGTAAAATGGGCTTTGTGACCAGAGCGATCGAAGATAATAATGTCTAAGTCTTGCTCGAGTTTCTGGATTTGATAGCTCAGCGATGACGGGGCTCTGTCTAACTCATTCGCAGCAGCAGCAAAACTCCCTCTTCGATCAATAGCATCTAGAATATGGAGTGCTTCTAACGTAATTGGACTCTGCACATGGCCTCTCTTAATGTGATATTCATCACATTCGTTGTATTTGGATGAACTTATCAAGAACTAACGACAAATAATATAACATATTGATAACTAAAGACTAGGAATGCTCATAGCCTAAGAAGAAGATTCAATACAAATCAATAAATGACAATGGTAATGATAGTAATTACCATTTAGATCCATTAATATCCGCGTGTTGTTACCTATTATGGATCTAAGGTATTGAAGCCAATGTATAAAAAATCAATTTTGTCAGCCTCCATTTTAGTTGCCCTTTCCCATACTGCTTATGCGGAAGAAGCTTCTAAGTTTGAAGAAGTCGTTGTGTCGGCCACCCGTACCAACCAAACCATAAACACTGTTGCTGCTTCTGTTGCTGTTGTATCAGAGAAAGACATCGAAGAAAACATGGTAAAGGACTTGAATGATCTATTCGAGTATACGCCAGGTGTTACTGTTAATGGCACTCAACGCCAAGGCGTCCAAAGTATTAACATTCGCGGGATGGAAGGTAAACGAGTTAAAATCTTAGTAGACGGTGCATCTCAACCAGGTGTATTCAGCGGTGGACCATATTCGTTTATCAATTCTAGTGCCGTTACTGTCGACCCCGATATGCTAAAGAGTGTCGAAATTGTTAAAGGAGCAGCTTCTAGCCTACATGGTAGTGATGCAATTGGCGGTGTTGTCGCATTCGAAACAAAAGATCCGAAGGATTTCCTCAAAGATGGTAAAGACTTTGGTGGTCAAGCTAAACTCTCTTATTCATCGGAAGATAACTCTTTTAGTGAGCATGTAGCTTTAGCAAAGCGTTTCGGTAATACAGAAGCACTTATAGCCTTTACACGCCGTGATGGTGCAGAGCTACAAAATTTCTCTAAGGCGCCTTACGATAACTATTCTGTGGACAACCAAGATTATTACAAAAACGATCTATTGGTAAAACTTCAATCTCAATTGAATGACGCTCATCGCTTGGAGTTCTTGGGAGAAGTTATTTACAACGAGACTGACTCAGAGATCGCACATAAAAGTTACAAAAACTTCAACGCTGAAGACACAACCAAGCAAAATCGCATTGGGCTCAAGCACATTTGGTTTGCAGATGCAGCTATCTCGGATACGATCACGTCCAAGCTTACATGGATTGGTAAAGAAGAAAACGGCGTGTCTAATCGCTTTATCGAAGCCAGCCCAGGTTACCCACCTTACGTACCGCCTAGTGGTGACAACCAACAGAAAAAAGATTACGAATATACTGAAGACAAATTTGAATTCGAAACTCAGTTAGATAAAGAGATTCAAAATCACTATATTGTTTACGGAATATCGTACAAACATAGTGACATCAGTAATACCAATCGCGAGTTTAATTCCGATCCTGGCACGCCAGATACTGTTTACGTTTACACACCGGATGCAAAAGAAGAAAGCTTTGGTTTATTCTTGCAAGATGAAATTTCGCTTCTTAATGACAAGCTAATTCTGACTCCAGGTGTGCGTTACGATTACTTCTCTACTAATCCTTCAAATACTTCTGAAGAGTCATTCGAGAAGTTTAGCGACTCTGCATTAACTGGTCGTTTAGGAGCAACTTACTCTGTATCGCAACCTGGCACGATCTTCGCGCAAGTGAGCCAAGGGTTCCGAGCGCCATCGTTCGACGAGCTTTACTACACCTACGATAATCCGGCTCATGGCTATACCAACCGCCCTAACCCAAATTTGGGATCTGAAAAGAGTTTGTCTTATGAACTTGGTTACCGTCATAACACTGCAGCGTCTGTAACTGAAGTAGCGTTCTACTACAGTGATTACAGTGACTTTATTGAGCAAACGTCATCAAACAATGGTGGTTTAACTGAATTCACAAATATCAATATTAGTGAAGCAAACATTAAAGGGGTTGAGCTCTCTAACCGTCTTGATTGGCATGCCATTGCTGGTCTTCCATCAGGCGTGACAACTCGCTTTGTTGCAGCATACACAGAAGGTGAAGATGGTGATGGTAATCCTTTGAACAGTGTAAACCCATGGAATGCCGTAGCTGCTGTAAATTACGATTCACCAAATGCACTTTGGGGGACAAGCCTAAAAGTAAACTACACGGCTAAGAAATCGAACAGTGATATCAACTCTGATGGTGATAAAGGCGGAATCAAAGACCAAGTTGCTTTGCCGTCTGCGACAGTCGTTGACTTAACGGCGTACTACAAACCAATGAAAGATATAACCATTCGTGCTGGTGTTATGAATCTAACGAATGAAGAATACCATCTTTGGAACGATGTTCGCGGTAAGACTGAGTTAAGTCGAGACAAAACGCAAGCTGAGCGTAATTACAACATTAGTGTTAAATACGAGTTCTAAACCTTAAAAACACAAAAGCCAGCGTAATGCTGGCTTTTTTATGGCTTTCATTTCAAAAATGTAAAGAAAAGTATGAAAAATGAAAGTTTACTGTTTTGCCATCTCTTTTTTCACCATTACTGCTGCTGCAATGATGAAAGTGATGATCAGACCGAGTTCCATGAACTACCCCAATAGCTACGAGAAAATTTATAACCCAAATTAAGAGTCGGGCATAGTTTAACAGCTCTATATATACTTGCTACCTTTTAACCAGTAATTTACGATTTTTTCCGATTTGGATCAAAAAAGACGCAATTATGCGCCTTTTTGTTACTATTATGTAAATTAAAGATTAGGCATCTGGATAACCTTGAGGGTTAGTAGACTGCCAGCGCCATGTATCGCCAGTCATTTCTTCTAGAGTACGAGTTGCTTTCCAACCTAACTCATTCATCGCTTTTGATGGATCCGCCCAACACTCTGCAATATCACCTGGACGACGCTCAACAAGTTGGTATGGGACATCTTTACCACTTGCGGCTTCAAATGCTTTCACCATGTCCAGTACACTGTAGCCGTTACCAGTACCGAGGTTATAGATATGAAGGCCAGCTTTGCTACCTACTTTTTCTAATGCAGCAACGTGACCATCGGATAAGTCCATTACATGAATATAATCACGTACGCCTGTGCCATCTTTGGTCGGATAATCACTACCAAACACAGAAAGGAACTCTCTGCGCCCTACCGCAACTTGAGAAACAAACGGCATTAAGTTGTTGGGAATACCTTGAGGATCTTCACCTAGCTCGCCTGTTGGATGTGAACCTACCGGGTTAAAGTAACGAAGAAGTGTAATGCTCCAGTCAGGGTTCGCATTTTGGAAGTCGGTTAAACACTCTTCTACCATTAATTTGCTGCGCCCATATGGGTTAGTTGCGCTAGTTGGAAAGTCCTCAGTGATGGGTACAGATGCAGGATCACCGTATACAGTTGCTGATGAACTAAATACCAACGATTTAACTCCGGCTTCACGCATTGCATCAACCAATACTAACGTGCCATTAACGTTGTTGTCGTAATACTCTAGAGGTTTTGCTACAGACTCACCGACGGCCTTTAAACCTGCAAAATGGATAACAGCTTCAATATTGTGCGACTTTAGTGCTTCTACCATCGCTAATTTGTCTCTGATATCGGCTTGAATGAAGGTTGGCTTTACACCACATACCTTTTCAATTCGATCTAATACCGTAGATTTACTGTTGTACAGGTTGTCTAGAATTACTGGCGTCATGCCAGCTTCGATCATTTGAATACACGTATGACTACCGATATAACCCATACCACCCGTAACGAGTACTTTCATTTTATTATTCCTTCTGACGCGAATCGGGTTAGTTTAAAGCTTTGACGTTACGATTTAAACTGTCTCTTGTAATTCGCATCCCATTAATATTGCTTGGCCTTTCCCGGCTTTCTTTGCTTGATACATTGCCGTATCCGCACTTTTTAAAACTCGAGTAGCATCGCGCTCATTTACGCCGACTAATTTTACGCCGATACTAACGCCAACTTTGAGTAAGTGACCTTTGTACTCAATTGGAGCACATATGCTCTCGAGCAACTGTTCTGCTATTCGGGTGACCACTTTTTGATTGGCGGGATTAACCAACATGACAAATTCATCACCAGAAAGTCTTGCGATTAAATCACTATGTCTCGTCGCAGATGTTAGACGCTCGGAAACTTTTTTCAAAACTTCATCACCTGCATCATGACCGTAGGTATCGTTAACTTCTTTAAATCCATCCAGATCGAGGTACAAAACTGCAAATTCGTCACGCAAGTATCCAGAGCGTTGTACTAGTTGTTCCAACTCTAAATGGAACTTAGATCGATTTGCTAACCCCGTTAAAGCATCGTGATGAGCTAAATGCTCCAATCGTTCCATCTCTTTTGCGCCGGAAAGGTCGGTAAGAACAATAACCAGATCATAGAAACCATAGTCTTCACACTTAACGATACGATTGACTCGAGCAAACATCGGTACAAACTGACCAATATGGTTCTTCTCGATAACTTCACCTTGCCAAACGCCATAATTTTCTATCGACTCGATGATACTAGGCATCATTTCCTGTAACTTGCGCCACTTTAGCGTTTGGATGAATGACTTCCCAATAAGCTGATCCACCTCTAAGCCGACTAACTTAGTGACGGCAGGGTTTGCCATCGTAATGACACCGCGATGATTAAGAACAATGAGACCATCTTGGCTGCTTTCAAAAACGCGTCCCGCAACACGTTGCCGGTTTATGGCTTCTTCAATTTCGGTGATATCTTGAATCGAAAACAGTAAGTATTCATGTGTCGAGAGGCGACGACTGGTTAGGCTCAACTGCTGTTCGTTATCTGCATTTTTGAGGTGAATATCATCGCACTCTAGGCCTCGACTCAGGATCTGACTCAGCTCATTCGGTGTTTTGGTTTTAATTAGATCACGAATATTGGCGTATTTAAGCTCATCTAATTTTTTTTGAAATATTTGCTGGGTCGCCGTATTACAATGAATAACACGTCCGGAATTGTCGGTAATAACTAATGCATGCTGAACAGATTCGATAACCTCTTCTGAAAATGCGCGCTTTTGTTCTAGTGTGTCTAGTGAATGTTGCCGCTGCTTCTCACGTACTGTTAACCTGTTCATCATTTGATTGAAAGATCTCGCGAGCTCTCCAATTTCATCGTTGGCGTAATAGCGTGCTTGATTTTCCGTGCTTCGTCCGTGTGTCACATTCTCTATTACGCGGCTAAGCTCCATAACGGGCTTGAGAACAAGCCTCTCGATACTTATGTAAAAAACAGTGCCACCAGCGATCAGAAACAGAAGAAGTAAAGCGCCATCTTGAAGTAAAGATTGTATGGCTTCTACAATTGGGCGATGAGAAAGCGTAACTCTCATGCTACCAATGACATAGCCATCATGGATAATCGGCTCTAGAACATAAAGAAATTTGGTTGATAAGGCATAGCCTAGAGCGTGCAACCTACTTCTTTCGGTTTGACTTGGAACGGGTGCTAGTGCCCCACTTATCTCCATAACAGCGAATGGTTGGTCATCTTGGTCATAAAGTTTGACCCGCGTTACATTTGGCTGGTTTAAAAAGTTGGCGAGAATAGTTTGAGCTTTTTGCTTGTCCTTTGTTGTCAGCGCATCTTTAATTGAGAAAGAAACATTGTTAATCAGCTTTCTTGTCTGCTCGACCAGTTCATGCTTAGACGATTGGTATACAGTATACGAGGTGTAACCTTTTGAGATAACAAAGATAGCCGTTAAAAAGACCAGAAGAGGCCAAATAAGCTTCGCTCGTAATGACATATATATTCCTGTCGCAGACAACCACAAAAATGACAGAAGAACCATTATGCAATCTATCACCCATGAAGGGCGACAAGATTAACACGATGCTAATGCAAAATAACCTTAAATTCTCAAAAATTGGATGGAAAAGAAACGAAATACCTTAAAATTCGGATCAACTCAAATAACGGCAACATCTTTATGGACTAACGTGATCTTTTTCGTCAGCTATCTGCTCAAAAAGCTTCGTTTTCATGATAGAAGAATGAAGTGAGTCACTGAACCTAGATGCATTTTCCTGCATCGTAAACCCCTTGCTTGTGTAGAAATAAAACGTATGACATTGAATAAACAGCAACTTACATTGAACTGTGATATGGGCGAGAGCTTTGGCTCTTGGAGTATGGGCGCAGATGAAGACGTGATGCCCCATGTTGATATGGCGAACATCGCGTGTGGTTTTCATGCCTCCGACCCTAATGTCATGCACGACACTATCACCCTAGCGAATGACAACGATGTTGATATTGGCGCACATCCAGGTTACGCCGACCTACAAGGCTTTGGCAGACGAAGCATAAGCATGACGGGTGATGAAATTACGAACATGGTTATATATCAGGTTGGTGCTTTACAAGCATTATGCCGGGCGCAATACACAAACATCAGTTACATAAAACCTCATGGCGCTCTATACAACGACATGATGAAAAGTGATGCGATATTTAGAGCGGTAGTAAAGGCGGCAGCACTGTTCAAAGTACCGTTAATGATCCTAGCTTCACAGGAAAACGAAAAATACTTAGAAATCGCAGACGATTATGATGTTCCCTTGCTATTTGAAGCATTTGCAGATCGTTTATACCAAGATGACGGCTTACTGACTCCTAGAACACAGCACAATGCCGTGTTAAAAAGCGAGCACGCGATACTTGAGCAAGTCCGGACCTTAGCTGACTCTGGGCGTGTCAAAACCGCTTCAGGCGGTTACATATTATTGGAAGCCGACACAATTTGTGTTCATGGTGACAATGAAGAGTCGATCGCGCTGATCCAAAAGATCCGCCAAAGCCTATACGCTGGAGGAAATTAATGCATAAAGAGAAATTTAATATCTCTTTGATCTCCGAGTGCAGTATTTTCATTAAGTTTGATGAGAGTATTTCTGAAAATGCAGTCGGAGAGCTTGCTCGCAGCATAAGAGAAACTTTCGCTTCAATTGTTATGAACGTTGTCCCCTCCTATCAAACTATTCTCATTGATTACTTACCTTTTCGAATCAACGAAAAGAACTTAGTCAATGAGCTGCAACAAATCGTGAGCCAGTTTGATACTCAATCACTTAAGCTTTCCCAGCCGAATCACATTACTATCCCTGTATATTACTCTGAAGAAACCGCGTTAGATCTATCTCGTTTTCAAAAGCGAGGTCTGTCATTAGACGATCTTATTACCCTGCATACGAAAACCGAGTACGCGGTTTCTGCAATTGGCTTTGCTCCAGGCTTTGCATTTCTCTCTGACGTTGATACTCAATTGCACATGGCAAGGCTTGCCACACCAAGAACTCAAGTGCCGGCCGGAAGTGTAGGAATCGCAGACTCTAAAACGGCCGTCTATCCATCAGATAGTCCTGGCGGATGGAACATTATTGGTAAAAGCCCGCTTGCGCTCTTCTCCGACTCTCCTCCTTTTATACCGTTTGAAGTGGGTGACAAGGTCACCTTTAATGCTATTTCAAAACAAGAGTTTATCGATTTAGGAGGCGTACTATGAGTTACGGTGGATTACTGGTGGAAAAGCCAGGACCGCTCTCTTTAGTTCAAGACTTTGGTCGTTTTGGCTTAGCGCATGTCGGTGTGACTCAAGGTGGCCCGGTCGACGACTATGCTTACAGTTGGGCCAACCATTTGCTTGGTAACGTAGTCAATTGCGTTGCAATTGAAATTACTCTGGGTAACGCTTGTTTTATTGCATTGCATAACTGCCACCTTGCTATATGTGGCGGTGATTTAAATGCAAAAATAGATGGTGAACCTATTTCAAATTGGTCTGACTTTACGTTGAAAAAAGGACAGAAGCTTCAGTTCGGAGTCGCAAGGAATGGACTTCGCTCCTACCTAGCGGTTAAAGGTGGGTTCAATGTTGCTCAGCACTTAGGAAGCGCATCGACCGTCTTGCGAGAATCTCTAGGTGGTTATGATTCAAATGGTGGCGCTTTGAAAGCTGGCGATATTCTTCCCTTTGTCCCTCATAACTTACCGAAACGTAAACCAAGGCAAATGACGTTTCGCTTTAAGCCAGATTACAACTTACCCATTAAGTTGAGAGTGATTGAAGGCTATCAGAACGAGGACTTTGATGAAGACACTCGCCAAGCATTTTACAACAAAGCATTCATCATCTCCCCCAATTCGAATCGCATGGGCTACCGTCTTGAGGGCAATAACATTAATCCACCTTACGAAGGCGTCCTATCAGAGGGAATTGCATTAGGTTCAATTCAAGTACCTAGCGATGGTAACCCTATTGTGCTGCTCAACGATCACCAGACTATTGGCGGGTATCCTAAATTTGGCTGCGTAGCTCGTATTGACTTACCTAGACTGGCACAGGCGAAACCCGGACAAAAAGTCAATTTTGTGAAAGGAGATAGACTAGGCTTGCAAGAAGTATGGTGCCAATGGGCTCAGTTTTTTGGGTATTAATACAACCACTGAGCCCAAACACAGCCGATTATGCAGGCATACCATAACGCACTGCTAAAGCTTGTGGATAGCCTCGCTCTTGAGTGAGTTTAATCGCGTACTGCTCGACCTCTTGTTCAGACCACTTTACAGCGACCGGATGCTGTGTTTCCACATTTTGGTTAGGATCGATGTCAAACCAGAATTGAAGCATTTTTTGCGCTGCGAGTAGTGTCGATGACGCTTTTACCACCTCTATTCTCGCGTAGTGGTTATCTTCAAAAGTCACATCTGCCGCTCTGAGTACTGGATCTGTGCCGGGAATTTGCTGAGCGCCAAATAATGCTTTTCCTCCTTTTACAGCAGAGTGATAGTCGGGAATGAACTGTGCCATGTGTTTGATGGCGTTGTTCGTTCGCTCTTCTAACACTTCTTCTCTCCAGCCGTTACGGATCTTCGAGAGTAAAGGCATAGGCAGTTCAGGTTGAGCAGATGAGTTCGTGCTCTCCACTAAACCATCTTCAAACAGCGTGATTCCTTTTGTCATACCATGAAGTTGAAAGTAACCATCGCCATAAGGCGTCAATTGAGCCATTCCTTTATCGGTTCCACGCGGGCCATGAAAAATAACTTCTGGCCATTGTTGTTGACAGTCTGCCCACCTCGTAACGTAAGCGGCTTTAAACTCCACCAACCTGTCTCGCTTGGCACCAACTGTGTTGTCAATTGAGCCTGTTTCAAAGCCACACGCGTTAACCAAGTAGTCGCATGTCATAAGGTAATCGATACCTTCACGTTCATAGCCAAGTTGCCAGTGTTCCCCCATCCAATCGGCTTGCTTAAACGTTGCTTGTGTGAAGACCGAAGCATTAGGAAGCGTATCTAGTGTTAAGTTGGCAATTGCAGCGAGGCGAAAAACACTCCAACCATATTCTTGAACTGCGACAACAGGATACTTTAGCGCTTCAAGATCAGCATGTTGAGCAAAAGGAATACACCACTCATCGAAGTTTGTAGGATGACTTGGTTGAGTACGTTGCGCGAGAGCTTCTAGCTCCGCTTTTGAATACAGTTTGTAGTATTCGCTTGGTTCGCCGAGCACTTTATTACTCTCATCTTTATCAACGAGCGTTTGATAAGCACTTTTCACAACCTCTAATCGCGGAATTAGTGTGGATGGGTCTCCACCATCGGAATGAGGAACCGCGATGATTGTCGGACGAATATTCAGTGAAAGCGGATACAGGCGAACAGTATCAATAGATTGTGCTAACAAGTCTAAGCATTGTCGCTCGGAAATCTCTCGATATAAATTACCACCAGCATGCAAATGACAAATGGGTGGACCATTTACTAGTGATACGCCCTTCTCTATTACGGAAACTTTAAAACCCAGCTCCGCAAAATGAATTGCTGCTGTTGCACCTGCTACACCGCCACCAACAACAGCGATATGCTTATCTTTATAACTTGGAAACTCAGACTTCATTGCTTCACTAAAAATTTTATAAGGAAAATTCTTTACTAACGGTGAATTCTACTCGTGTTTGGACTTGATTAAAATCACAAAAAGTTCATGGGTTTGCGAAATATCCAACAGCGCCTGTAAAGTGCATTAAAGTAGAAAAAATTTGCGAAAAAGTACTTGACGACATGGTTAAGAAGACACTTTTTTTTGTCTATGTGAATAAGAATTTCACTGTAAGACCCATGGCGCAAAGCCTGCAGAAACACCCCACTTTTTACCCCATTTAGTTATCCCAAAAGTTATCCACTGTTTTTGTGGATAACTAAAATAAAAGTGTCATGGAGTGTTCCAAACTTGATAACACTCGCTGCGATTAAGTGTTTACTGGCGTTAACAATCTTTTCAACAAACTCATCACTACAAGTGCCAACGTAACAAATGTTGCAAGCGGTAAAGCTATCCACAATTCGGGGTGAATTTGTGCATTGAGATCGAATCCATATGTCATGACTGCGGCCACACAAACTTCCGCAGCGAATACCGCAACACCACTAGCAATCAACGCCATAATTCCGTACTCGGCCCACAGGGTTGTGTTGATCCGTTTCTTACTTGAACCTAATGTGCGATACAAACGAATCTCTTGTTGGCGTTGGGACAAGCTTAACCTCAGTAGCGTAAAGATGAGCAGCAGACCAGCAACAACGCCTAAAAGAGCAAGGATGGTGATTGCTGATACGATTTGCTGAATCAAAGCCTGAATTTTCTCGCCCATAGTTCGGATATCTAAAACAGAGACCGTTGGGTGAGCACGTGACATTGACGTCAACAACGCTTCATTTCCTTCTTCAATCCTATAACTGATGAGGTAAGAACCAGGTAAATTAGCCATCACGTCAGATGAGAAAATAAAATAAAAGTTAGGCTTCATGTCACGCCATTCGACATAACGGATGGTATCTACTACTGTATCGTAATTCTGGCTGTTTATTACAAAGCGCAGCGTATCACCGAGTTTTATGCCTAAGTCATTTGCTACATCCGCTTCTACAGATACACTCCCTTTGTTTGTCCATTCACCCGAAAGCACATCATTATATTCTGGTAGGGTATCTCCCCATGTCAGGTTTAGCTCTCGACGTATCGCGTCAGAACCTTCTCCTTCGTAATCAATCTCTTTGACGTTTTGACCGTTAATCTCTGTTAGTCGTCCACGAATTATTGGATAAGCTTGTGACCGCGTAACTCCATTTTTATCTAGGGTTTCTAGGTAGTTATCGAGCTCATAATCACCAATGTTCAAAGCGAACACATTTGGCGCGTCTGCAGGTAAGGTTCTCTCCCAATCCGCGAGAATATCGCTGCGCACAAGCCAAATGATAGACAGCAACATCAAAGATAATGCCAAAGCACCAAACTGTAGGCCGCTGGTTACTGGCGTCCGGTTGATACGACTCAACGCAAGCTTCATTGCAGGATGGGTTGACACACGTGCAAACAGCTTTGTGAGTGTGACGCTAACTGCTGCGAGTACCACAAACAGTACCGCTATACCAGTGAGCACGATCCAAACTAAGGTGTTATCTGCATACAGTAAAAGCAGTGGAACAACGGGAACTAGAACAAGTAAACTTCGCTTCCAAGAACGTTGCGCTTTACCCTGCTGTAGCACTTCTAACGCGGGAGTTTTAATCAAGCCTAACAATGGTATACCGAGAGCAGGCACCGTAATCAAGACTGCTGAGATAAATGCCACCAACAATGGTGTGACGCCGTAACTAGGGAGTGGCTCGGGTAATAAGTCTTTGAGTGGAATGCGTAATAAATATTCCAGCCCGCTCCCTAACAATAGACCGACGACACTGGCACTAATGAGAAGGATTGTGACTTGAATAAATAACCACTTTTCAATCCATCGGCGGCTCGCACCAAGACTTTTCAACATCGCGATAGTTTGTGTCCGGCTGTTCACGTAATTTTGACAAGTAAGAACCAAGGTTGTCGCCGCCATAATGATGACAATTGCTACTGTCAACGACAGATACTGCGTCGTGCGTTCAAAAACCTCATTACTACGACTGGCAGTATCTTGCGTGCGCCAGCGATCGCTCGGAGAAAGCTGCGTATCATCTTGTAAGCTCTTTAGTGTTTTATCATCGGCTTGTAAAAATAGACGGTATTGAACTCGACTCCCAACTTGAATTGCTCCTGTTTTATCTACGTCACTTTGATGAATGTATGCAGAAGGCATTTGCTGAAATGGATTAAAGCTCAAGCCTGGTTCCATCAATACTGCGCCTGATACAGTAAACTCGGCATCGCCTATCGTGACACTGTCACCTGACTTTACGCTTAGTTGAGTCATAATCCGCTCATCAAGCCAGAGTTGGTTCTCTTTAACGCGACCGGCTGGATTATTTTCAAGAACGAGCTCTCCCATTAAAGGGTAATTATCATCCACCGCCCTTACAGAAATAAGCTGCATACCATTATCGCTAAATGCCATAGTGGCAAAGCGTGTCATCGTCGAACGTTCAAGGCTTTCAGTCGAGGCTAACAACGTGTCCGGAATGGGATTAGCAGACACAAACACCGCATCTGCCGTTAATGCATCCTTCCCTTGCTTGACGATCACCTGCTCCATTCGTTCTGCTAATGCAGAAAGCGCAAAGATACTCGCAATCACGAGAATAAGAGCAACGCTAATAGGCCAAAGGTTCCCCTGCCTTATTTCGCCGAAACTCCAACGTATCAAACTTTTATTCGGCGAGTGCTGTGTTGTACTGTTTTGCTCTGTGGATGTTGCTTCACTTGATGATACTGCAGACATTACATCTCCTCCTTAAGCTCACCCGCCTCCATACGATAAATACGGTCACATCGGCTTGCTAGATGACCATCGTGTGTTACTAAAATCAGAGTTGTCCCATGCTGTTCATTAAGATCGAATAGCAGCTCAATCACTTTGTCTGCGGTTTGATGGTCAAGATTGCCGGTAGGCTCGTCTGCGAACAACAGCTCAGGCTGTGTCATAAATGCACGCGCTAGCGCAACTCGCTGTTGTTCACCACCAGATAACTGGCTTGGTAGATGATCGACACGTTTTTCCAATCCAACAGCAGCTAACAATTCCGCTGCTCTTGCTTCATCTTCGGCTTCACCACGTAAAAGACAAGGAAGCGTGACATTACGTAATGCACTCAAACTCGGGATTAACAGGAAACTTTGGAAAACGAAACCTAAAGAGTCAGCCCGAATTTTCGCACGTGCTTCATCGTCCAGTTTTGATAATTCATGACCTAATAAAGTAATTTCGCCTGATGTCGGCGTATCAAGACCAGCTAGCAACGTCATCAATGTTGACTTACCTGCACCGGAAGTTCCGACGATGGCGATTTTTTCTCCTTTTCGGATGTCAACATTTACGTCTTTGAGGATTGTTAATTGTTCTTGATTAGTAGAGACTTGTTTAGAAACCAAATTGGCTTGAACAATAGGTGCATTAAGTACAGGTGTTTGCATGATTCGTATACTTTCCTTAGTTCTATTTTTTTGTTTTTCCGCTACTGCACATGCGAGCGAAAAGCTACTTGTCTTGGGTGATAGCTTGAGTGCAGGCTATCAGATGCCGATCGAAGAGAGTTGGCCTAGCTTACTCCCTGATGCGTTGTCAGAACATGGTCAAGATGTAACAGTTATTAATGCCAGCATTTCTGGCGATACCACTGGCAATGGCTTAGCACGGTTACCTCAGTTGCTAACTCAGCATAGCCCTGACATGGTACTTATTGAGTTAGGTGCCAACGATGGCCTAAGAGGTTTCCCTCCTAAACTTATTACGTCGAATCTTTCAAAAATGATTACCATGATAAAAGATTCTGGTGCGGACGTTGTCATGATGCAAATTCGGGTTCCGCCTAATTATGGTAAGCGCTATAGCGATATGTTTTACGATATCTACCCTAAGCTTGCACAGCATCAACAAGTTGCCTTGATGCCATTCTTCTTAGAGCATGTTGTCACCAAACCAGAATGGATGATGGATGATGGCCTTCACCCAAAACCAGATGCACAACCTTGGATCGCTGATTTCGTTGCTCAAGAATTAATTAAACATCTCTAATTTTAATGGTCTAGCTCAATAAGTTTTACGTAACTTTACGTTAATCTATTTTCAATTCCACTCATCGAGGATAGATAACAACATGCGAATAGAACCGTTAATTCAAGGTGTTGTTGCTCGCTCTGCGCACCCCAAAGGGTGTCATGCATCTATTAAAGAGCAAATTGAATACGTAAAGCACGCCCCACAGATCAAAAAAGGCCCAAAACGGGTTTTGATTATTGGTGCCTCCTCTGGTTTCGGCCTAGCGGCACGAATAGCCCTAACGTTCGGTGGCGCTAACGCCGATACCATTGGCGTCTCATTTGAGCGTGGCCCTTCAGAGAAAGGGGTTGGGAGTGCGGGTTGGTATAACAACGTCTTTTTTAAGCAAGAAGCAAATCAAGCCGGGCGTACCGCAATAAATATTGTTGGCGATGCATTCTCTGGTTCGGTGCGCAATCAAGTGATTGAAGCCATTGAAACGTACTTTGAGGGTGAAGTTGACTTAGTCATCTATAGCTTGGCAACCGGTGTTCGACCTAAACCTGAATCTGATGAGTTTTGGCGCAGTGTCATTAAACCTATTGGTGAACCTGTCACTGGCGCTTCTATCATGCTGGAGAACGATAAGTGGATAGAAACCACCTTAACGCCTGCAACAGAAGAGGAAGCCAATGCCACCATTAAAGTAATGGGCGGCGAAGACTGGGAAAGCTGGATTGACACACTCATCAATAACGACTCTATCGCAAACGGCTGCAAAACCATCGCCTTTTCTTACATGGGCCCTGACATTACGCACCCAATTTATCTCGATGGTACGTTAGGTCGAGCGAAAATCGATTTACACCAAACCAGTCATTCATTAAACCTCAAACTCGCCAACTTTGACGGCGGTGCTTACGCAACCGTGTGTAAGGCGTTGGTGACGAAAGCCAGTGTATTCATCCCTGCTCTAAGCCCTTACCTGTTAGCGCTTTATCGAGTGATGAAGGAAAAAGGTACTCACGAACGCTGTATTGAACAAATGCAGCGGCTGTTTACTACGAAGTTATACGATCAAGAGAAAGTGCCAGTTGATGGCGAACGCTTGATTCGAATAGATGACTTGGAACTTGAACCGCAAGTTCAACAAGAAGTCCACGCTCTTTTAGAACAAATGAATGCTGATAACTTTAAAGAGATTGGTGATTACCAAGGTTTCAAAGATGAATTTATGAAGCTCAATGGCTTTAACTTTAAAGATGTCGACTATTCGCAAGATATTTCTATTGAATCGTTAATGTCGCTTAAGCCTTGATGCTTGTTATCTGTTTCAAGGATGAGATATGTGACAACTATTCCTAGTCCTGAACACTTTTCAGGACTTTTTTTTGTTTCGAGCCCTAGCCACCCTATACTTAATTAAAAAGCGAGAACAAAATAGAGCAGTCTGCATTTTTAAATTCACAGGAAGTGAAACCACGTAAAGGATGACCTATATGGGGAGATTGCAAACATTAGACTACGAAATCCCTGAGTCTATGCGAAGAAGTTGGCAAGAAATCGTCAACTTACTGGCTCAAATAACACACGTACCCACCACATTAATTATGCGTATCCATCCGGATCGCATAGAAGTAAATACATCTAGCGAAACTCTAGGTAATCCTTATCGTACTGGCGATGCAGAGCAGCTTGGTAACGGTTTGTATTGCGAGCAAGTTATAGAACAGAAAGGCGAGCTTGTAATCCCCAATGCGCTTGAAGATGAAGAATGGCAAAATAACCCAGACATCAAACTAGGCATGATTTCTTATTGCGGCTTACCGCTATTCTGGCCAAATGGGGAGTCATTTGGAACAATCTGTATGCTTGACTCTGAGAGAAACGAGTACAACGATAGTTACCGTCAGTTGCTTGAAACTTTCAAAGATTCAATCGAAGCACAGCTTTCAGTTGTGTACCAACAACATAAACTTCAGCGACTTAACACCGAGCTAAAGAGTCGAATTGAAAATCGTACCACGGATTTAGCCCAGTTAAGTTACTCCTTAACACAAGAAATTGATCGCCGTAAAGCCGCGGAAAAACAAGTGAGCTACCAAAAAACACATGATCAGGGAACTGGATTTCTAAATCGTTCTGCACTTGAGAACATTGTCCAATACACCTTACAGTCCCTTGATAGTGATCAGCAATCGCTTGTGGTCATCAACATTGGTTTTAGTAACGCTCGCAGTATTCAGACCAGGCACGGGTTCGAGGTCTTTGACAACATTTTAAAAGAATTTCACTCCAGATTAACCAGACACGGTGCTAGCGGATTTATCACTGGTAGACCAAGTTCGAATGACATGGTTTTATTGATTTGGGGAGAGGATATTGAAGCTCGGTTAAATCAACTATTAGATGATATCACTAAAATTAGCGTAGATGGATTTGTCTTCAACAAAACAGAAATACATTTGCACACGTATATCGGTATAGTTCAAGCTTACAAAGATTGCAGCAATGCTAAGCGTATCCTTCAACATGCATGTTACGCGATGCTTCTATGTAAAGAATCCGGCGAACCTTTTAGTTATTTTAGAGAAAATCATTCGGCGGATCTCAATAGTCACAATGAACTGGAAAGTTACCTTTTACAAGCAGTGCGTAACGACGATTTAGTGTTGTACTTTCAACCTCAAGTAGACTCCAAAACACGTAAATGGATTGGCGCAGAAGCCTTGCTTCGTTGGAGACATCCAATACTTGGCGACGTTTCCAACGAAGCATTGATACATATGGCCGAACAAAACGGGCTTATCTTTGAAGTTGGCTCTTTTGTTCTGCGTACCGCGATAGACAAAGCGAAACAATGGTCTGAGTTAATCGATAACTTCAAAATTGCCGTCAACGTTTCTCCCATTCAATTACAAAACGTAAATTTTGCAGAACAAGTGCAACACCTACTCGACACTTTCCATTTGCCAGCACACTTTCTCGAACTCGAAGTAACCGAGAGCGCTCTAATTGCTGATGAAATAGTAGCACGCACAACGTTAAATAAGTTGCATAAACTAGGTGTGACATTGTCACTTGATGATTTTGGTACAGGATATGCTTCGTTCAGCTATTTAAAGAAATATCCGTTTGATGCCATCAAAATTGATAAAAGCTTCGTCCAGCAAATGGAAAAGTCAGATGATGATCGCGAGATCATTTGTTCAATCATACACATTGCAAAAAAACTGGAACTCCAAGTAGTGATCGAGGGCATTGAATCCCACCAACAAGAGCAGTTTCTTATTGGTGAGGGTTGTGATATCGGACAAGGTTTTCTTTATGGTAAACCTATGCCTTGTAATGAATTTGAGCAAAGTTTGTTTAATCAGCGCCTTTCTGGCGGGCAATACGCCTACTCTTCCTAAGCATTCTCTTTACTATGAGGGCGGTGGTTTCTATAATCGCCGCCCGCTTCTATTAAAAGGCCAATATCTTCATGGATCAGTTGACTGCCACGCTTAAGAAAATTGAAAAGCAGAACTACCGAGCTTATCAGCAAATCAAAGGTCAATACGACTTCACTGATTTCACTTTGTTTATCGATCATGTACAGGGTGACCCTTATGCATCGGCGTCACGTTTTCGTGCGACTCGCGCATGGTCTTTGACTGGTCTTGAGTGGCTAAGAGACGAGTCTCCTGCATTTCAAAGAGCGGCACGTGATTTTATTGCGCGTAGTTTTGAACAGTTTGCTAAACAAGAAAACTCAGTATCAATTTCACTGACAGGCCAAACTGTACTGGATAGCACCGCGGTGTTGTTTACTGAAGAAGGTATTGAACTGCGTTTTCGAGTTAACTTACCAGCCGAAGGTCGTTCAGTATTGGGGAAAAAAGCCAACAACATACTGACTTTCCACCTGCCTAAGTTTATCCGTCGAGCAACTTTAGAGCGTGAACTCGACAAAGCCGCTTTAATTAAGCACTGCCAAGTTGTTGAAGACCAAGATGCCCTACGAGAACAGTTAGAGGCCAATAACTTAGTCGCGTTTGTCGCAAACGGCAGTATTCTTCCTCGAATTGCAGGTAATTGCGACCTTCCAATGAAAGAAGCCGTTGAGTTTAAAGCCCCTGAATCTCTACAAGTCACTTTACATGCGCCAAACAAGGGCCATGTCACAGGATTAGGAATTCCAAAAGGTATCACACTGATTGTAGGTGGTGGCTTCCACGGTAAATCTACCTTATTAAATGCAATAGAGCGTTCAATTTACGATCATATTCCAGGAGATGGTCGCGAATACATTGTTGCCGATAACAAGGCTATGAAGATTCGTGCCGAAGATGGCCGATGCGTACACCACTTGAACCTATCAAACTACATCAACCATTTACCGATGGGTAAAGATACGGCGGACTTTTCTACTCAAGACGCATCAGGCTCAACGTCGCAAGCCGCTTGGCTTCAAGAGTCTATTGAAGCGGGTGCAAGCACATTATTGATTGATGAAGATACTTCTGCTACCAACTTCATGATTAGAGATGAGCGTATGCAGGCATTGGTGGCAAAAGGTGATGAGCCAATTACTCCTCTCGTCGACCGCATTGGTCAATTACGAGATGATCTTGATATCTCTACCATTATCGTTATGGGTGGGTCGGGCGACTACTTAGACGTTGCCGATACCGTCATTCAAATGCACGACTACCAAGCCGTTGATGTGACTGAAAAAGCGAAAGAAGTTATCGCTCAGCACCCTACTCAACGCCATAACGAGTCAGAAGAACGTTTACAGACCTTCCCACCTCGAGCACTGAACCGCGTTGCGTTGATGAATATTCTGACTGACGGCAAGTTCCGTGTGAATGCGAAAGGCAAAGAGTCACTTCGATTTGGTAAAGAGTTTACTGATCTTAGCGCTTTGGAACAGATAGAGTCAGCCGATGAAGTCAACACAATTGGCTGGTTATGGTTCCAAATTGCTCAACTTCCAGGTTGGTGTAATCATCCGGCGAAGGAGATTGAAGAAATGCTGTCTGGTGAGTGGCATGCCGCTCTTCCTAAGCAAGGCGACTTAGCCAAACCACGCACACTAGACGTTATGGCTGCCCTCAACCGCATGCGAAAATCTCAGTTTAAGTCATCATGCTAGTTTTGATACGCTGACAGAGACAGTTCAATCAAAAGGCAGCTATAGTTAGCTGCCTTCCTTTATCTTTATTCTTAGCGAATCATTCGTTTCTCAGTACATTCCACGCTTCACAAAGAACTCTAAATCTTTCTGCATCGCCATTTTCTCGATCAGGATGCCAACGAAGCGCGAGTTTTCGCCATTGTTTTCTAATTTCCGCAGGCGTAGCGTCAGTGTTAAGTTCAAATAGTGACAGTGCCTTTGTC
Source organism: Vibrio sp. 1978 (assembly GCF_033344345.1). Classification (NCBI taxonomy): domain Bacteria; kingdom Pseudomonadati; phylum Pseudomonadota; class Gammaproteobacteria; order Vibrionales; family Vibrionaceae; genus Vibrio; species Vibrio sp. 1978. The sequence goes on along the minus strand of NZ_JAWPOP010000005.1, from coordinate 167,518 downwards.
TTATCTACGCTGGCTACTGACGAACCACCGATGAACTTTTGATAAGTTGTCCAAAATTCATTCAACAGTCGACGCACTTCATCTTCGTCCGCTTCGTAATTGCGCCAATCTAAGTAATACTCACGCAAAGGATCATGAATATCGATCTTATGCCTCAAAGCTTCCATCGAAGACATGAGCTGAATATCCATGGCTTCGACTTGAAGCCAGCTATCCGGATACAGAGTGTCTTGCAGTTGATATAATGCATTCATGATCAGGAAATTTCTTTTGAATAAATCCTTATCGGGAGAGTCGTCCAGCTTTGAAATATAACCTTGTTCACCCAACGAGCTTGCCAAGGTGTGCACTTTCCAATTAGAGGGCTGTTTTCTCAGAATTTCTAACATTGGCCAAAGCAGCGGATTTTCTATTGCATGAGGCTCAATACTATTGACAGTACGTTGTCCTTCCATTCATCCTCTCTGACACGAGTTTAGGGCCCCATTCACGGCACAAAAAACATAGTTTCCACTTTGTAGCATAAATGCAAAAAGGCCGATAGTCATTCACCATCGGCCTTTGTAAGGAGATCACGTAAAGGTTAAATAACCCCTAGCTCACGTAAACGTTCCATAAGGTAGCTATGTGCAGTGTAGCGCTCAGATAACACCACTTCCGGCTTTGGATGCAGGAACAACGGTAATGAGATACGTGACTTTTCTTGACGGCCACCCGTAGGGTTGATTACACGGTGAGTCGTTGAAGGGAAATAACCACCTGACGCTTCTTGAAGCATATCACCAATGTTGATGATTAAGTTCCCGAAGTCACATGGTACATCGATCCAATCACCCTCTTTACTCTTTACTTGCAGTCCAGGTTCATTAGCAGCAGGCAAAACCGTTAACAGGTTAATGTCTTCATGCGCAGCAGCACGAATAGCGCCTGGCTCTTCTTCGCCTGTCATCGGTGGGTAGTGAAGCACGCGTAGTAATGTTTTGTCACTGTTATTGATCATTTCTGACAACGCGATAGAGAACTTCTCTTGAACGTCCTTAGGTGCGTACGCTTCAACCCAGCCTAATAGCTCTTGAGCAAATGCATTGGCACGCTCGTAGTACTCTAAGATTTCAGCTTTAAGCTGCTCTGGGATCTGACCCCAAGGGTAAACATGAAAGTACTCTTTGATGTCTTTCACTTTGTGCCCTTTCGCCACTTCAGACACAGAAGGTGGGAAGTAGCCATCTTGGGTGTCTACGTTAAAGTGAAAATCATTCTTTTGTTCTGAACAGAAAAACTCATGCCAGTTTTTGTAAATTGACTCTACAAGCTCTTGTGGAATCGGGTGGTTTTTCAACACACCGAACCCCGTTTCGCGTAGAGAGGTAACGAACTGTTGAGCAGCATCGTCAGCAAGATAATCGACAGTTTCCAGTTTCATGGCTTTACTTCTTTTTTATTAGACTGAATCATGGATTCTATGGATGGGCATGTTGTAAATCAAACTTTAATGAAAAGTGCACGCGCAAACGTTTTAATGTTGAGCAGTTTGCCAATAAATCAACATTTTCAGTGATCAAAAAAACTATTAAAATACCAATTGCACACCGTTCAATTAAGTGCAATCATTAACACAATCTATGGAGTCCCACTGTAAGATAAATTGAAGGATCAAGTAACTCTATGAAAAGCACCTCAACACTCTTAGGATTAACGATTTTTTATGCCATCGTGTTTTTATTTTCTGCGTTGGAACCTAACTCACGTGCAGTTTGGTTTGCGGAGATTATCCCGGCGATTGGTATTCTTGTTGCTATTTGGGCGATTTCGATTCGCTATCAGTTCAGTAATACGGCTTACTTTTTAATGTTCATCTGGCTCTGTTTGCACACTATCGGTGCGAAATATACGTTCTCCGAAGTGCCGTTTGACTGGTTTAACGACATGATTGGTTCAGAGCGAAATAATTTTGATCGCGTTGCGCACTTTTCAATTGGCCTTTACGCATATCCGATCGCTGAATACTTGATAAACAAAAAACGGTTCAACAAAGCGTTCTCTTGCTGGTTTGCTTTGTTTGCTATCATGTCACTTGCTGCTGGCTATGAGATTATCGAATGGTGGTATGCGGAGTTGGCTGGTGGCGATGAGGGAATTGCCTTTCTGGGCTCGCAAGGTGACATATGGGACGCCCAGAAAGATATGTTGTGCGATACCGTTGGTGCAGTGTTGTCTTTATTCTTAATGTCGGCTCAACGTCGATTCTCTCAACCATTCTAAATAAGGGTTAAACCCATCAACAAGTGGAACCTGTACGATTTGAGCGACCTCGTATTCGTGCAGGTTTTCTATTTTCTCTTCCACCAATTCATAGAGCTCTCGACGAGTTTTGATCACCAGCAACCATTCGTTGTCAGTACAAATCTCCCCTTTCCACACATAGTGACTTTCAATAGGCATTGTTTGAATACACGCGGCTAATTGTGCATCTAGCAAACCTTTAATGATCTGATCTCGATTTTTTTCGTTGCTGGTTGTGCTTAACACCATGCAGTAGTCATGTTTTATACTCATTTTCTAGCCCTTCATTATTTCATTGTCACTTTGCTGCCAATCATTTTGTAAGCAGGCGTTCCTCTCACTAGGGTATCTCTTGCAAATTCTTGCCCGCAACTGGGACAGATGCATGGGGTTTGTGTGAAATCGTCAACAATGCGTTCTTTGAAGCACTTGACCAGTGCGCCTTTTCCGCCTTTACGGTACTTGAATAGTTGAGTTTTACACTTTGAGCAATAGATATCGACGGTTTTCGTCGGCTGCTTCTTATTCGGTTTCGCCATGGTTACTTTCTATATCCGGTTTGACCCATACATTATTAAAATCAAACCAACCTAAGGCATTACACTTTGCATTTTGTAACGCACCGCTGTGGTCTTTATTCACGCCTAGCCAACAGTGAAACATAGGAATCACCTGACAGCTTTTTACTAACTGTCGTCCTAGCTCACGCGCAGGAAAGTCTGTGTGCATCCCAGCACGCCATTGATCGACAAGTTTAGCCCATTCACTAAAATCGTAACCTGAACTGAACTTCTCAATATCACTGTAATCCAGGAGCCAGCCCGCCAACGCGTCATTTCGGTTCGTTGCAATGCCCATAGCTTTCACCCAGATATCCACTTCCTCCGGTGCGGGCGGTTGAGAATCATAACGAATAAACTCAACCTCTATACCGTGCGGTTTTAAGAGTGTCTTGATGGCCTTGGCAACTACTGGAAACATCGGATGCTTTTTCTGATACGCTACGGAAATTACCTTATTAGCCTGTGGTACGCTGCCCGCTTCTGCTGGCCTAAGATCAATCCAACCGGGCTTAAGGCCAAAGGCTTGCAATACTCCCAGTTCCATCACTTTATCTTGTGGGACATGCGCGTAAATCTGGTGACTGTTGAGGGTTTGCGAGAGGAACTCTGCCCAACGTGGATCTTTTGCAATCCCAGTGTTTTTGTTTAGTAATAGGAATGTACAGCCAGGGTCCAGCTCGACTTCATCGGATGAACCTTGTTTATCCATCTTCGGCTTTGACAGGCTTGGATAAACCATTGAAGAATAGGCTTCATCGATTACCCACACCTCCACTTGGTCAAGTAAAGGGCGAAAACCAAAGTAGCCATCAAAAGCAGTCAAAATAAGACGCTTATCATCATTCATTTTAACTTGGAACGGCCCTGTCCCTATCGGTTGTCTATCAAAGCTTTCAGAACGCAAAGCACTCGGTAGCAAAATTTTTGCTTGCGACTCACTCAGAGCCAGAGGCAGGTAGCGATCAGGACGGACGAGCTCAATATCAACGGTCCACTCTTGTGGTGAAGACACCCGCTTTATGTGAGAAAACAAGTTCAAGCCATTTAACGCAAGCACACTTTCAAGAACACAACTGGTTGTTAACGGTTCACCATTATGAAAGCGTACTCCACGACGAAGATAAAAACGCCAATGAGTATCAGAAATTGCTTCCCACGTGTGGGCTAAATCTGGTTGAAGTTGTTCATTTTCATCAAGGCGAGTGAGTCCGCTAAAAATTTGTCTGGCGATGTGCTGTTCAGAACGCCGCATCGGTTTCTGCGGGTTTAACATCGACAATGGTCGATAATAAGGCAAACGCACGACCTGCTCGCCCTGTCGATGCTGAAGCCCTAAATAACCTTGGATAACCTGCGTCAATCGTGCCGCATCGTTATCAAGCGCATCTAGAGCCTGACCGATTTTCCCTTCATCGAGATAACGCCTGGCGAGGTTTTCGCTGACATCGCTTCGATTACGTTTAAAAACGAGTTTCGAAAGTTTTCCTCGACCCGCTGCCGGATGCCACTCAATCCAGCCCTCTTCTTCAAGTTTATTTAGAACAATACGAGCATTACGACGTGTACAAAACAACGCTTCGGTGATGTCTTCGAGCTGAACGTCCGTATCGTGACCGGAAAATTTTTCAAACAGTGTTTCGAACTGAACACGTAAACGAGGGCTACTCATAAAGAGGAAATTCTTATCTTGTTGTCGATAAGCTAAGTTTCCTCATTTTTACCAAAAAGTGCAAACATCACACTATAAATTATTGAATATCGATACCAATTTCTCGCGAAAGTTCAGCCAGTTGTTCCTCGTTGTCCAGCTTGATAGACCATTTGCACTCTGCTCCATGAGATAAAACAACGTTCGCTCCTCTACCCAGCAACTGAATTGCATCGGTTTGCGCTTGCAAGGTTACCATTGCACTACCGGAGAGCTTAATCACTATTTCACGCTGGGTTGCAATGATTTTTCCTAATGAAAACTCAATCACCATCTTAGTTTATACCGACTTTGTTTTGTGTTGTTTCACAGCGATGGTCAAGCGACTGGTACACACTAAACGGCCTCGCTCATCAGTGATATCGATTTGCCACACTTGCGTTGAAATACCCAGATGAAGCGGTTTTGCCGTACCAATCACATGACCACTTCGCATGGCTCGCACATGGTTCGCGTTAATATCTAAACCGACGCAGTAGCTGCCCTCATCGACAGAGAAGTTTGCAGCCAATGAGCCTAATGTTTCTGCGAGCACGACTGATGCACCACCGTGAAGCATTCCTAAAGGTTGATGAGTAAAGCTGCATACGGGCATGGTTGCTGTAAGGGAGTCGTCAGTGAAATCTGTATATTTAATTTGTAGGTGCTCGATCAGGGTATTTTTTGACGTGGCATTCAGAATCTCTATGCTTACGGGCTTTTTCCATATACTCATTGTTTTACTCTTAGTTTCACAAACTGGTTTGTTAGGTTGTAACGACGTGCTAGGAAGCTAGCATAGACGCTACTTGGGCATAACTTCAAGACGTAACATCTCACCCTCTTTATTAATCAGATGAATAACTTGATCCATGCATCATGTTACTATTTGGGTATATACTATTGCTTCAAAACAAAAAATTAAATGGAGCCTGTTATGAAGGTATGGATGAAAGCCTCTGCTCTTTTAACTATCGCGGGTTTAACAGCGTGTAGCGCATCACCGACGGGTCGCAACCAGATCCTGATGTTTTCAGATCAGGAAATGTCATCGCTTGGCGCTAAATCTTTCGAACAAATGAAGAAAGATATCCCAATCAGCAAAGATCGCAAAACGAATGCCTACGTTCAATGCGTTGCCAAACACATCACTGACACCATTCCCGCTCAATCTGGATTTAAAGACTGGGAAGTCGTTGTTTTTGATAGTGAACAAGTCAATGCGTTTGCTCTACCAGGTGGAAAGATCGGCGTGTATACCGGGCTTTTAGATGTCGCGAAAAACCAAGATCAGTTGGCAACAGTTATTGGTCACGAAGTCGCTCACGTCCTCGCTGACCACAGTAATGAACGTCTTTCACAAAGTCAGTTAGCAAATGCCGGGTTGTCTCTAGCAAACGTTGCCATTGGAGCTTCCGAGTACAAACAGTATCAACAAATGACGATGGCGGCACTTGGTGTCGGTGTCCAATACGGTGTTATTTTGCCATACGGTCGTACTCAGGAATCTGAGGCTGATATTGTCGGGCTGGAATTCATGGCAAAAGCAGGTTTCGACCCACGTCAAAGTGTCGATTTATGGAAAAATATGAGTGCTGCATCAGGTGGTTCTCAACCACCTGAATTCTTCTCAACCCACCCATCGCACAGTACGCGCATTAAAGATTTACAAGCAACCATAAATAAGCTGCCTGCGTATAACGCGAAAGCACCAAGATGTGGCTAATTCATTGCTACTATCGTCTACTACTTAAGCTTGCCAAATAAAAAAGCTCCCTAGGGAGCTTTTAATGATTCTAATCAAGTGCCCAATATCTGTAGCGGCAAACTTAACAAACTATCTCCGAGAGTGGCAAAATACCAGATGATAGAAACAAAACCTCCGACAGAGACCAAGTACCAAGCCAGTGAGAATAGCTGCCCATAACGGGTTAATGGCAATAAATGGCTTTGATGTCGAGCTCTCCATTCCATCACCACTTCCAACATTCCCATTAACAATAAAAACCCTAGCAACGTCAGACCGAAATAGTAACTGATAAAAATGCCTAATAAAGCGGTCGCAATACTGCCAACTAACCCGACCCAAGTATTCATTGAAAAGGTAATACTTTTGAGCACATGGCCACCATCTAATGGTAAAATAGGCAGCAGATTAAATAGGTTTAGCAAGGCGTTAAACACAGCAAGCCCAGCGAAGATCACCTCACCAGTCATCCAATAAAGCAAAGTAAAAACAATACTAAGTACTAAACCGAAAAATGGTCCCATGATTGAGATAACCACATCCTGCCAGCGCGTGTTTATCTTTTCGTCACTTAGCGCCAAACCACCTAGGAATGGAATCAAATAGATTCCTTTGGTCTTCATTCCAAAATACTTCATCGCTCTAATGTGACCATATTCATGAAAAACCAAACAAGCGATCAACGCTAGCGCGAACTCGATGGAAAATAGCCAAGAATATGCAGCGAGACTTGCAGACGCTAACGCCACTTTAATAACTTTCGCACTTTTAAGTGCTTTCACCCCAAGAGATACGAGGCCTATTACACTTAAACGCTTTTCGGATGGTGGCGTAACTTCTGGCACTTGGCGCTCGATGTCTTTTTCATTTCGACAACCTTCATTGACGAGCTCACCGTTAATTGTGACCTTGTAACTCATTTCAAACGGTTGCCATGTTAAAGAACACTCTAAATGACAGTTCAGGATTTCCTCACCCGCAGAGAGCCTAAACTGGTGTAGACAAGTCTCTGCGGTATTGTCACTGGCATCGATTTGAGACACCAACGTATTATCCCAATATAACTGCTGCCACCCAGCCATCGATCCTTCGAGCCTTAGCGAACGACCTAAAAATTCAACATTCAGTAATTCCAATGCGGTTCCTATTGCGTCTATTGAATAACTACATAGCGAGCGCGAATTATGCCTGTGAAGTGAAGAAACAGCAAAGCGAGCTATCTCTTGATTTGATCGTTATTTAACTATAAAGCTCGCAAAACAATTCTGGTCGTACCATTCTCTTCAAAAATATAAAGATAATACATGCCCTTACAAGCCATCGTTTGACCTATGCATCATATTTAAAACGCAAAATACGCTCAAACTTTGACAAGTTATTAAACATACAATTAACATTACATTTACATCATCGTTGTATTTCGCGTATTAACAATTGGTGTAAGTACCACACAACAATTACAAGGACTTCGGTCCAGCATTATGACACCCTAGGAGGGTCAAGGATGAACAAGAAGCACTGCTCTCTGCTTACAATTTCAATATTGTTTGCGTGTAATGCCCACTCAGCGGGCTTCCAGGTAGCTGAACATTCGGCATCTGGTCTTGGTCGAGCATTTTCAGGTGAAGGGGCTGTCGCAGATAATGCCAGCGTCCTTGCTCGTAACCCTGCAGCAATGACACTTTTCAAAGAAGCTCAATTTTCGGGCGCGTTATCTATCATCGACCCTGAAGTCGATGTGTACGACACTGTAAACAATGAACACGCGAAAGATGTCGCTCCTTTACAGATCGTGCCAGCAGGTTATTACATCAGCCCTATCAATGATAACTGGGCTTGGGGTATCGGTATGTTCACAACATACGGTGTTGCTACCGACTATCCAAATGATATTTCCGCAGGTGATATGGCGGGTGACACTTCCCTACTTTCAGTAAACATCAACCCTAATGTCGCTTACCGTATCAACGAGTCTTTCAGTGTCGGTGGTGGTATCAACCTCGTATACGCTGAAGCAGAGCTGACTCGTCACAAAGGCGCACTCGCCGGTATTTTAGGTGGTAATAAGTCCGATAACCTTGTCGGCATGGAAGGCGAAACTTTCGCTTGGGGTTGGAATGTCGGCGCTTTATTTGAGCTAAATGAAAACAACCGTTTTGGCTTTGGCTACCGCTCTAAGGTTGATCTAGATTTTGATGACGGTGAGTTTAGTAGTTACGACTCTGGTCGAGCTTCATCACCAAAAGTGGATGGCCGTTTAAAAATCTCTCTTCCTTCAATTATCGAATTATCGGCTTTCCATCAATTGAATGAACAATGGGCTGTACATTACGGCTGGCAACAAACCGACTGGAGCACATTTAAAGAACTAAAAGCGACCAGTAACGAATGTAATGACGGAGTATGTTTCTTTAAACCTGAGAAATATGAAGACAACAATCGCTACTCCATTGGTGCAACTTACATACTTAATACAGACTGGACATTCCGTGCAGGCTTTGCGTACGACGAACAAGCAGGTGAAGCGACATTGAGTATCCCTGACAGTGACCGTTTTTGGTACAGCGCGGGCCTAACTTACGCAATGAGTGAGAATTTAACTTTCGATGCAGGCTTTGCACTTGTTAAGAGTAAATCAGGCTCTTTCACTGAGACAAATGCTCTGGGTGAAGAGATTAAGTTTGACTCAGAAGGTACTGCTTACATCAGCGCGGTACAGATGAACTACACCTTCAAATAATGGGATTACGGAGTAAACCAATGAAACACACGTTTAAATTATCAATGCTTTGTTCTGCAATCCTTCTTGCTGGTTGTGGTGATGATACCTCCAGCTCTGGTACTTCCGACAAAGTTCAATTTGAAGATGAAGTCCAAGCATTGCTTGATCGCGAAACATCCATCAGTTTTACGCTTCAAGGAGCGAACGCAGATGTACCGGCACCGTCTTACTTATTAATGGACACAAGCGATGGTACGCTTGGTCTGCCAACTGATGGCGATGATGCTTTAACCAACCCTAGAGCCTCGATGAATACGATGGATGGATGGTCAACGTCTATGCCAATCGTTCTGAACTTTAAAGGCGATGGTTTTGCAACGGGCATGTTGCCGTCTGGTGTTAAAGTCATCAAGATTAACCAACGCTTAACCGAGTGGGACGGTAAATCTAACCCAATCGAAGAGGTACTCGTTCAGAATCAGGACTACGTAGTTCAAGCAAAAGGTAACTCTCTATACGTCCAGTTCTTGGCTGCACTTGATGAGTCAAGCGAGTACATTTTTGCGGTTACACAAGATGTTACTGACGTGAATGGTGAGCCAATTGGTACATCAGCAAGTTATGCGACTGGTAAATCGAAAGAAATCGTTTATGAAACTGGCGACCTTGCTTCTGTTCAAGCAGTCACTCAGGCGGTTGAAGGCATTTTTGGTATCGCCAAAGTAAACCCTAACGACATCGTTTACTCCTCATGGTTCAGTACCCAGTCTGTAGGTGATACGTTAGCGGCAGTCAAAGGAGTAACCGCTACTGGTTTTTCTACCGGCGCAAACACACTAAATACCGTTTACAAAAATGACTCAAACGAAGGTTCAGTTGACTTATCAACGGCCTACACAATAACGCTCGGTGAAACCCAAGACTTTAGCACTGCGCTAGACTCTGACGATGACTTTAGTAAATACATTAGCGATCAAGACGCAGCTAAAACGGCAATTAAAGGCCTTTACATGCAATCAGGTGCCGATGTAAGCGTGACACAAGGTGTGGTAAGACTGCCTCATTACCTGGAAAAAGGCGCAAGCTGGAACATGCAACCAATGGTATCTGCGATGCCAAGCCTAGCGAAGCTAAGCGCAGCATTAGCGGATCCGAACGAGCAAGCAAACATGGTTCAGCAGCTATCAACAGGCGTTTTTGCAAATGATCCTGTTGATGTGACAAAGCTTGCTACAGATCCTACAGAGCAGCTAAAACTTGTTGGAGCTAAGCTTACTCTTATCGATGGTACCCAGCTTGATAGTGAGCGTATCATAACTCGCTACTCGCCTGTTCCCGTAGTGAAATCGGTTGAAGATGTCGAAGTACTGGTCTTCACACCTAAATCTGGCGTCGCGACAGACGTTGTGATTTATCAACACGGCATCACCTCAGCGAAAGAGAATGCGTACGCGTTCGCGTTCAATATGGTAAAAGCAGGTGTGGCAGTTATCGCTATTGACTTACCTATTCATGGTACGCGCAGCTTAGATGAACAACGTTCCGCAAATGCGAATGTACTGGCTTATCTAAATCTTTCCAACTTAGCCGTTGCGCGTGACAACCTACGTCAAAGTGTTCTGGATGTGTTAGGTTTGCGCGCTAGCTTGGTAGTATCTGCTCAAGGCGGTCTTTTAGCTGGAGGTCCTCTGCAAGGCTTCAACCCAATGACGGGTTCAAAGGTCAAAATGCTAGGTCATTCACTTGGCGGTATTGTAGCTACATCTGCCGTCGCAGCAGCAAACAATACATTGGGCAGCCCTACTGCCGATGCGCTGTACACCTTTAGTTCTGCATCAGTACAGAACTCTGGTGGACAAATTGGTAATTTGTTACTGGGTTCAGACAATTACGGCCCTCAGATCAAACATAACCTCGCTTATGCAGCATCAAAAGACTATGCGACTTACGCTGATGCATCATGTGCGGATCTAGAAGATAAAACATGTTACGAAGCATTTGAGGCTGCGGCAACGGAAGCTCAAGTAGCAGCGCTAGAAGCAGGTTTCTCACAATTTATCTATGCAGCACAGACTACACTAGACACTGTCGATCCGTTCACAAACGCTTCAGATTTAGTGGCATCTGGTTCGCTAACGACACCATTCTTTATGACAGAAGTGGATGGCGATAGCACAGTACCAAACAGCGTTCCAAATGCACCATTCGCGGGTACTGAACCGCTTGCTAATAAGCTAGGGTTGAAGACTGTGAACAGTACGGACACTGATGTGAATGCAACTGCGAGCTTTGTACAGTTTAATGCTACTGCATCGCACAGTACTTTTGCTTCGCCAAATGGCACTCTGTCTGATATTGATCATCATGTAGAGATGCAGATGGAAAACACTGACTTCTTAATGGATGACACACTAACAGGTGTCACTAACACTTCTGTTTTGAAGTAATCGCAACACCCTTCCTGCCAAAGCCCAGTTTCTACTGGGCTTTTTCATTTCAATTCTATTCAAACCCACTCATATTTCCTCTGCTATAGTTAAATCGATGTCTTTGCCTAACTCACTTGTTTAAAAGGAAAACTCTATGCGCGTATTGACTGTTATTGCCACTGTATTACTTCTTTCTGCATGCGGAAGTAGCCAATATCTGATGTCGACAAATGAAGGGAAAATTATTACCTCTTACGGTAAACCAGACCTGAACGAGGAAACGGGTATGTACGAGTATGAAGACATGGATGGTAAAGAAATGAGTATTTCAAAAGAGCAAATTGTCCAGATTGTCGAACGTTAACGACAGGCCCTCTGTAAATTAGAGGGCTATGTTCTAGCCACCCTCTCTCTACATTTACCTCTTTTAGGCTTGTAATCGTTGTAGAAATTGACACAACTAATTCATAAGCCAAAACAATTAATAGTGTCTTTTATACTTCCGTATTATTTATTTAGCGAATATTTTACATCTTCACCTTAATCAGGTTGGAGTATTGTAAAATCTAGTCTTTAATTCGCTAACACCCTTTTATTTCTCAGGATAAAGTGGATAATACCGCCACAAAATAACATTACTAAGGTGAGTCCTTATGTCTATTGAAGCTACTCTGCTTGCGCGCTGCGAGTCAAAATGTGAACTGTGTTCTTCTGAATCTCAACTAACTGCATACGCTGTCCCACCTCACGGTAATGTGACGGTTGATACTGCCATCATGGTTTGTGATAAGTGTCTGGGTGAGATCGATGAGCCAAAAGACATTAACCACTGGCGTTGTCTAAACGAAAGCATGTGGAGCCAGGTTCCTGCTGTACAAGTGACTGCATGGCGCCAACTCACTCGCCTAAACACAGAAAGCTGGGCTCAAGATGCTCTTGACATGATGTACATGGAAGAAGAGCAAATGAACTGGGCAATGAAAGGGATGTCTGCTGACGATAAAACGGTTGACTGTAACGGCACTGAACTTAAGAAAGGTGACGATGTAACAGTAATTAAAGACCTACCAGTAAAAGGCACTAACCAAGTAATCAAACAAGGTACAGTGATTCGTGGTATTAGCCTTGGCGATGATCCAAAGCTAGTTTCGGGTAAGGCAAATGGTGGTCAGTCGATGTACGTGATCGCAGAATACTGCCGCAAGAAGTAATATCGCACTTCAGTCATGTCAAAACGGGGCACCAATGGTGCCCCGTTTTTCTATACAACACTTAATCTACTCTCATGTCTACCTCCTCTAGAGTGTTTCTTTTCTAGGGCGTAGGTTGAGTAGGCATGTTTTACAAATAAAAAAATACCGGCTCATAGGCCGGTATTTCTTACACTATTTCAATATTAACGGTACATACCGATGTCTTTTTGAATATGTGCTGACAAGTCTTCTGCGTAGTAACTGCGTGGCGCAGTGTTATCTACAAATAGAATGTCCAGTAAGTGAGCAATCAGTCCTTTGAAGTTAACCGCGTAGGTTTTCTTATCCATAGAGGTTGGTAAAGCTACATTTGTCATTTGCATTGCTTGTGCCATGATTGCCTCTCTTTAAAAGCAGTAGTCTGTTTAGTTGGTTGTATATTAGTCAGTTTCTTATTGTTTAAGAAATGACAAATTTTACCCATTCAAATTAGAATTTCTAATAAAACAAACTCATTACAAAACTCAAAAATACAAATGAATAATAACGGCATAAATAATCACAATTGCTGTAATTACATTGAATAACTGAACATTACCTGCATAATCGCCCCTTGAGCAACAACATATATTTAACAATATTTTTCGTTATTTCTTTTGATTTTAGTGCTTACTTTATATTTTTTGATTAGTAATATTAACGCTAGTTTGACGCTTCGCTTTATTTTTTAGGAGTGATGCCACCACTGCCGATGTCATCACAACAACTAAAAATGTGAGAGACCATGCTGTCGGAATCTCATATTCTGTTCCAACCAATAGCATTTTCACCCCGATAAACATCATGATTACTGATAATGCTGGTTTTAAGTACACAAACTTATCTAACATTGCTTGAAGAACAAAGTACAGCGATCGCAAACCCAATAATGCAAATACGTTCGCGGCTAAGACTAAAAATGGCTCTCGCGTTACCGCGAATATAGCTGGTATAGAATCCAACGCAAACATAACGTCCATTACTGCAATGACACCAACAACGATCAGCATCGGTGTTGCCACCCACTTACCAGCTTGCTTTAAGATTAAGTGATTTCCTTGGTAGTCATCTGTAACTGGCAATACCTTTCGAATCAACTGCTCCGGATATGGATTAACCTCTTCTGCTTCGCCTTTGTCGCGAGCTAGCTTAACACCCGTCCAAATAAGGAAAGCAGCAAATAAGTACAATACCCAGTGATACTGTGAAAGTAACTGAGCACCAACCGCAATCATGACAGCGCGTAAAACTAGCGCACCTATCACCCCCCAAAGCAATGCTCTCGGACGCAAATGCTCCGGCACACTGTATTGTGCAAAGATGATGGCAAACACAAACAAGTTATCCACGCTTAGCGACTTCTCTAGTAAGTAACCAGTTAAGAATGAAATCGTTGCTTTGTCGTTCGTATAAGCGCTATGTGGCGCGTAAAAGTCCCAGAATAAATAAATAGAACCTGCAAAAACAAAGGCAAGCAAGAACCAAAAAACACTCCAAACGATGGCTTTTTTCATCGTGATAGCGCCACCACGTGTTTGATAGATATCAAGCGTAACAAGAACAAGGGTAAATAAACCAAAAGCACCATACATCGCTAATGATTCTTGAAGAGGCACCGATTGGCTCAATTGGGTGGTATTTTCGATAAGAGACATATTTCCTCCCATGGCGGAAGGACTTCGTTTGGTGACCTTCCGCAGACAATAACAACCAACAGCCACATAACGATTATGTGCTGCTAGTCAATGAATGCGTTGGTCTCGTTGAAGTGTTGACGTGAATGAACCACGTAACACCTTTACTTACCGGATAAGCTGATGCTTAACGAGATGACGATAAGTAAACTTGCGCTAACTACTCCCCAAACGCCGACATAATAACGCCGAGCGTCAGGCTTTCCAACAAAAAAACCTTGTCTTATCGAAATAAAATTCTTATCAAAAATCAGGAAGCACTATAAAAAGAAAGAAATGGATTCAACCACCTGAACTATAGTAAACAGACAAAAAGCAGCAAATGGCTCAAGACAAACTCTTCATTAGTTAGGGCCCTAACGGGGAAGATAGATACAAAAAAGGAGCATTACTGCTCCCTTTTGTAACATCCACATTCTTAGCAATTCAAAAGCCGCTTAGAGGCACAAAGTAGACCAGTGTCGACCAAATTGCGATCCAAGCAACTACGACTGCCGTATCTGCCCAATCTTTATTCCACATACTGCCATCCTCATCAACGCATGTAGTAAGTGGAGAGCAGCAAAATCAATACCAGTATCTATTATCGACGTCGCTTTGTGTAAAGTTTGTGACTTTGATTCAAACAGTTTGGCTCATCGGTCAGGAGTTCAATAAAACAATCAGCCATGGACAAACTGGTCACACGCCCTTCTCCTTTCATCTCCTGCAATGCGTCGTACCCCTCTTTCCCTTTCATCGTATAGGCAGAAGAAGTCCCTCGATACCAAACATCATCTTGAACACCAACCCATTGTTTGCCATCAAAAATCACTAATGATTGAACTCTTTCACCTTTTGGGGCATCTGCGTGATACTCGAAGTTTAAATTGTAAGTGTACGGATAACTGCCAGATCCAGTGCCTTCTACGCCATTGTTGAGTGCATTATTTATCGCGCCTTCAAGTGCACGGCGAATAGCGCTGCCTTTTACATCGTAAAAGCCGATAGGAACGGCAAAAGGCAACAGTCGTCCGGCAATGTCTGCCACTGTGATGTTGCCAGGGTTCAAAGAGGTTCGCACGCCACCCGCATTATGAATTGCAAATTGAACGTCATATCCACGTTTGTTTAAACAGTGCAGAAATGATCGGGCAACGGAGGAAGCCAACTCACTCTCACCAAATTCATCGGGAATTCTCACATGACGCTTTTTGGTGTCAACACTAGCAATGACTTGTGACTGTAACTGCCTAACCTGAGGAATATATTTATCGCTCAGGATAGCTTGAGTTTCCGGGTGTTTCTTACAAACCACGACATTCGGTTGACCATGGATGAAGTCGCACGCGGTTTCGAATACACCTTGGTCGAGCTGTTGGTTTAGCGTCGAGTCCCAAAAAATACGTCGGCCAAGCAACAGTTCATTTTGTCCACTCAACATCGTTGCTTTACCGTGTTCATCAAACTCAATGACGCAGTGCCCCATTGTCAAAGCATGGAAACCCGCTTGCACCACATAGGTATCATTAATTTTGATACCGTAGGGATCGTCTTGTCCTAACCCTATTGATGAAAAATCACCTTGCAACCGGTGGCTGTGTCCACCAACAATTATACCAATACCTGCGACTTGCTCAGCTAACTCTAAATCACCTTCATAACCTAAGTGGCTCAGAAGAATAATATTTTTTATACCTGATGAATGGATTTGTTTTACGGTCGCCTTGGCGGTTTCAATTGCTGAGTGAAAAGGCGTGTCTGCATCAGGGTTTGCGATGTCGCTCATTTTATCTATGGATAATCCGAAAATCGCGACCCGCTCGCCATGGAATTCTTTAACAATGTATTGAGCGCTCTGTGTATCCGGTTGGTAACTATATACATCCTTGCAATCACTGATACGGTGAGGTTTTTTAAGCGATTCATTGGATAAATCCCAGTTGCCAGCAAGCAATGGGAACTGAGTACGTTGGCAAAACAATGCAACTGGCTCATTCCCCATATCTAATTCATGATTGCCTAACGCCATTGCATCAATTTTTAATGCGTTCAATAAGTCGGCATTGGCTTTGCCTTTAAATAGTGAGAAATACAGCGTGCCTTGGAAGCAATCTCCGGCATGGAGGAACAACATCCCATGACCTTGGCGCTGAGCATCATCTCTTAACTGCTCGACTCTGGTTGCGATACGAGAAAAGCCGCCAGCACTGACATAGGGCTCTAGCGTGAGTTCATTGTTTATCTTAAGCTTTAACTGTAATGACGTTGGTTCAAAGTAGGAATGTGTGTCATTGATGTGTGCCAGTTTGATTCTCACTGGCTTATGATTGTTATTCATCTTCATCTTCTCTTTTTTCATTCCTTATAATAATAAGAAGTGAATCATGACAGAATCATGAATTTTATGAAACTGCGATTTAGGATTTCATGTTTAAGTGATCACGATGCTGTCCCCCGGCTTTGAAAGCAAGCCTCGCTTGTAACGGTCTCTATTCAGTAAGAGGCTCTCGTAATTTTGTGAACTGAGCTTAACTCAAAAATTTCGAATTCATATATGCTTAGGAGTAGCAAAATAACTCTCGATAATTCAAATAATTGCAAGGAGGATTGAGATGAGACTAGAACGCATCGAAATCTCCGGGTTTAGAGGCATCAAACGCCTTTCACTCTCTTTTGACGAACTCACCACGCTTATCGGTGAAAACACGTGGGGCAAATCATCATTGCTCGATGCCCTTTCCATCGCACTACCTGCCAATGGCTCATTGTATCAATTCAAACTGAAAGATTTTCACGTTGACTACTCAATTTCTCATCCACAAACACAACACTTACAGATCATTGTTTGTTTTAAAGCACAGGATAAAAACGAAGTAAAAGCGGGACGCTACAGACGCATAAAGCCTACATGGTGCACCAACGAAGATGGTGAGCAAGTCATTTACTATCGTATTAGTGCGTCTCGCGATGAGCACGGCATTAATACAGAGTACGCGTTTTTGGATCATAACGGCAAACCCAAAAAACTTCACCACTCAGAGAAACTCGCTATTGAGTTAATGACACTTCATCCTGTAATCCGACTACGTGACTCCCGACGCTTCCCAGATTTAAACCATGTCAACGGCGATGGTAAAAATGCTCGGATTGAAAAACGAATCAACAACACCTGTCGACGCTTATTGGCTATGCCTGGCCATGTGAATAAAGGTGAGATTCGTAGTAGCCTCGACTCAATGCAAACGCTTGTTGAACACTATTTCGCGTTCAGAAGTGTCAGTAAAGGCAACCCACGCAAACCTCGTGATGGTCTTTTCTATACAAGCCCTTCCTCTGATAAAGGCTTGAGTCAGTTCTTGAAAGAAACCAATGACAAACAAAGCCGCTTGCTTTTAATGGGGTTACTCAATGCCTATCTTCAAGCTAAGGGTCCCACCGATTTAAGGCGCTGTGCGAGACCAATACTGATTATTGAAGATCCAGAAGGTCGACTGCATCCAACTCATCTAGCGAGAGCGTGGTCCTTATTGCAATTGTTGCCAATGCAAAAGATATTAACCACCAACAGTGGCACGTTACTCGGTTCTGTTCCACTGTATTCAATTCGACGTTTAATTCGGCTATCAGACAGAACCATCGCTAAGAGTTTAAACTCAACAAAGTTTGGTCGAGATGAGTTGCGCCGAATTGGTTTCCATATTCGTTTTCATCGTTCAGGAGCATTATTTGCACGGTGCTGGTTACTTGTTGAGGGCGAAACCGAAGTTTGGCTTTTTCATGAACTGGCTCGTCAATGCGGGTATGACTTGGCTGCCGAAGGGGTTCAAATCGTTGAGTTTGCTCAATCAGGTCTAAAATCACTCATCAAAGTAGCAAAAGAGTTTGGTATTGATTGGCATGTCGTTACCGATGGCGACCCAGCAGGGAAAAAGTACGCGCATGCAGTGCGAGCACAGCTCGACCATGATCAGGAAAGGCATCGACTTACGGAGTTACCCGACCGAGACATCGAGCACTTTCTGTACAACAATGGTTTTGAACTTTTCTTTAAGGACATCATCAAAGTTCCTCATGACCACCCTATCCCTGCTAAAAAAGTCGTAAATCGTGTTTTGAAAAAACATGCAAAACCGGACTTAGCTTTGGCTATTGTTTCTCATTGTGAAGAGAAAGGCATGGAGTGTATTCCTGTTCTTCTGCGCTGGACACTTAAACGCGTTGTTACCATGGCCAACGGCAATACATGAGTTAGACGTATTTTACACTCAGCGTATTGTCTTGTAATACAAAAAAAGCACACCAATTTGGTGTGCTTGTATCAAACATCATTAATTTTGATTAAGGGTATTGAGAGGGATAAAACTCAATACACAGTGGATACCAATAAGATCGGGGGTTCACTACTGTGCTTGCTCAGCAAGCGAAGAAGAAGTAGCGGTTGATTTCGTATGCAACCATAGCCCTGTCGCTTTCATTAGATAGCCAAACACACCACCTAGCAACAACGATGGAATAACAAGTTGCCAGTTTCCATCAGCCGCAAATGTTGCGCATGAACCAATAAAAGTACCAGGGATGTACGCGAGCCAAGCCTGTTTAGCTTGAATACACATGAAGAATGCCACAATAGCGGTAATCACATAGCCAATAATTTCCAACCCCACGTAAGTGGAACCGTGAATAATTACCATTGCCCAGAATACGCCTGTCATATTGGTGATTAAGCTGATGCCTAGTCCTTTCAATCCGCTCGTTGGCGCTGCAAAGTAGCTCGTGCAACCTAAAAAACCAGCCCAAGAAAGCAAACCTAAAGAGATGGCGATCCAACCCCATACGCCAGATAAAATTCCAGTAGTGATAGAAATAGCTAAAAGTGTCGTCATGGTAGTCATACCTGCTCGGCTATTATCGTACCTATATGGTTCAATAACTGCCTTCATACATTGAAATCAAGGACACATGTTAGATACATCAGCTCAGCTTATCGGTGATATTGATCACAATAAGATATTATTATTTTCACAATTTACATTAAAAGTTTGACGCAACCGATAAATCAACAGATTTGGGGAATAAACCCAACTCATCTCGTAGGCATGTTTAATCAACCTTTAAAGAACTGAAGGCTTCCCTTTCATCATTCGCAGCCCCTCTCTTTTAATGCAGTCGACTAATGGGTTTTCTGCCATATCTGAACGCCATATAAATGAAAGCGTCCTTTCCATTTTTAACTCAGGTACATTTAATGCCACAAGATGACCTGCTTCTATATATCGCTCTACATCTAAATACGGTAAGCAAGTAAGGTACTGACCATTAGCAACTAAACTACGTAATACCGGAACATGTTCATATTCGCGCCACACATCCAAATCTTCAATAAGGTGGTGAATAGAACTATCAAATGTTTTTCGTGTGCCAGAGCCATGCTCTCTTAGTACCCACTTCGCTTGCTCTAACTGCGCAAGGCTAACAGACTGATTACGAGCAAAAGGATGATGAGAAGCTGCGACAACAGTAAGATGATCACGACACCATACTTCTTGGTGTAAACGGTTATCATCACAGCGCCCTTCAATAATCCCTAAGTCATACTTGTAATCTAATACCCCATCAATCACCCCTTTTGTACTTTGTACACCGAGGGAAATACGCATTTCTGGAAAGTCATTATCAATGATACTGATAAGGTCGGGAACTAAGTGCTCTGCTGGAGTTTGACTCGCTCCCATACGAATCTCACCACTCAATAAATGTTGCTCATAGAAGCCCATTTCAATCTGCAATGCATCTTGTAGCAAGCGTTTTGCTTTTGGTCGTAACCACATCCCCCAATGGGTTAACGCCATTTGCTTGCCTTGCCTCTCAAACAACGGCCTGCCAAGCATCTTCTCTAATTGCGCAAGCGACATGCTTGTCGCTGATTGTGTCAAAGCCAATTTTTCTGCGGCTTGGCTTACACTGCCGGTATCTGCAACTGCGTCGAAAACCGCTAATTGCTTAAGTGAGTAGCGCAAAGTGTCCTCCATTATTAGTGGGTATTTCCCAATTCCCACAATTGTTAAAGCATGCCCCAATAAGCAATAGAGTTCATTTTACCTAGCCCCGTAAAGTTATCAATTAATTTGATGAGGTTTCTAAATATTATCAATTTTACCTTACTAACCGTTCTCCCTATTCTGAGTACGCGGTTCGGGAATACCGCAAGCCTCAATGGTTTTGAAACCGAAGTCATTGAGGCTCTTAATAAAAACAACAATTTCATTTTTGAGTTAATAACCAAGGATTTTTTATGCGATTACAAATTAAGGAGTCAATATGGCGGTGACCAGTTCTCAAAATCACCAGTATTTTTCTCCAAAAGAGATGATGGTTGAAGCGGAAAAATTTGCGTTAAGTAAGGCAAACAAAACCAGCAGTATGACATTAAGCCTCGCGATTATGGCCGGCGCGTTCATCGGGTTAGCATTCTTGTTTTACATCACGGTGACCACCGGCAGTACGGGCGCTGGTTGGGGCTTGAGCCGCCTAGCTGGTGGACTCGCATTTAGCATGGGATTGATCCTCATAGTGATCTGCGGTGGTGAATTATTTACCAGCTCCGTCCTATCCAGTATTTCTTGGGCCAATAAGCAAATCTCGTTCGGTAAGATGCTTTCGATCTGGGGCAAAGTTTACGTTGGTAACTTTATTGGTGCGATGTTCCTACTTGCGCTGGTTACTGCTGCTGGTCTTTATCAGATGGATGGCGGTCAATGGGGATTAAATGCGCTTAACATCGCACAACACAAACTTCACCACACTCTCATTCAAGCGTTTGCACTCGGCATTCTCTGTAACCTATTGGTTTGCCTAGCGATTTGGCTAACATTTAGTTCTGCAAATGCAATGACAAAAGCAGCAATGACAATTTTGCCTGTGGCAATGTTTGTCAGCAGCGGTTTTGAGCACTGTGTTGCGAACATGTTTATGGTTCCACTTGGTATTGTTATCGCGAATTTTGCACCTGAATCTTTTTGGGCATCTGTCGGTATGCCTGCGTCACAATACGCAGACCTAAACATTAGCCACTTTATTACCGCTAACTTAATTCCTGTCACGCTTGGCAACATCGTCGGCGGAGCGGTATTAGTTGGCCTTTCAAACTGGTGTATTTTTCGCCGACCAGAACTAAAAGCAGCGAATATTTCTTCTATCACTACAACTACAACACTGTCGTCAGTTAAGGATTTCACCATGAAAAATGCCTCTTTTGTTAAAGACATTATGAACCCAAAACCAGTCACCATTCGTGCAGAAACGCCAATTGCAGCCGCGCTGGATGTGTTACTTGATAATCACGTAACGAGCGCACCTGTTGTAGACGTACAAAATCGATTAGTTGGCTTCTTCTCTGCTCACGATGTGATGGTAGAACTATGGTGTGAGGACTACATTCCGGTGAAAGACCAAAAAGTCGTCGACATCATGAGCCGAGATGTGGTCGCAATTGACGCTGGTGATCGCCTCGTTGATGTTGTGGAATTCCTATGTATCGATAAAGAGCAGTTGTACCCAGCGAGCAGTATGGGTATTGCCACTCGCTTGACGTCTTTGTCTCTCGAAGAACGCGCTAAAAGTATCAAAGTAAGTAAGCCACAAGTGCTTCCTGTGCTTGAAAATGGGCAGATGGTCGGGGTGGTTACTCGTACTGAAGTATTAAAAGCACTACGCCCGATTTTTGGTGAGCGTTTAAACCTAGTGGAAAAAAGCGAGTTAGAAACAGCGTAATTCGCTAAACATTTACAACGTCTATTGGCTTTCAATCGCTATCACTGACTGGTTTATCGATGTTAGTGATGTGATTAAGATAATAAAAAAGCGCTCTTCAAGTGAAGAGCGCTTTTAGTGTATCTAAAAGGAACTAATTACTTCTTAATACCTTCGATATGAAGTTCCATATCGACGTAGCTTGAAGCACCCATTACTGGGATGTCAAAGTCAGCAAGCTCTAGGCGAGTGTTGCCAACAAAGCCAGCGCGCTCGCCGCCCCATGGGTCACTGCCAGCACCAACGAATTCAGCCTCAATAGTAATAGGCTTAGTAACACCGTGTAGCGTTAAATCACCAGTTACATCTAGTTTGCCATTGCCTTTATCAACCACTTTTGTGCTCGTAAAGGTTGCTTCACTGTATTTACCAGCATCGATGAAGTCACCACTACGAATGTGTTTGTCACGTTCAGCATGGTTTGAATCTAGGCTGGTTGTATCAACAACAACATTTACTTTTGAGTCAGCAATGTTGTTTTCATCAAAAGAAAAGTCACCAGAAAATGTATTGAAACGACCTTTGATGAAACTGTAACCCAAGTGGCTAACTTTAAAGTTGATTGAAGCGTGAGCACCTTTGGTATCGATGACATAATCTGCAGCTTGCGCACCAAATGGCAGTGCCATAGCGATAGCTAATCCTGTAGCGAAAAGTGACTTTTTCATTTTGAAGCTCCTAACATTTTTCTTAATGTGTTGTCTTTATCGATAAAGTGGTGTTTTAGTGCAGCAATAGCATGTAAGCCTGCAATCAGGATGACTGCCCAAGCTGCATAGAAGTGAATCTCACCTGCAATATCTGATTGGCCTGGGAATAACTCTCCCGCTCCTGGCACGGTGAACCAATTAAACACTTCGATGCCGCGTCCATCAGACGTTGAAATGAGGTAACCTGAAACAAAGATGGTGACCAATAGTAGGTACATGACACCATGCGCCGCTTTAGCAGCAAGCACTTCGTAACGTTTGCCTTCTACCTTTGGTGACGCCGTCACATGTTTCCATACGATGCGTGCTAAAGTTAAAATAGCGAGTAAAATACCGACAGAGCGATGGTAATGCGGCGCAGTTCGATACCATTCGCTGTAATAGCTAAGGTCGACCATCCACAAACCCACTGCAAATAGACCAATAATGCACAGCGCTGATAACCAATGCATCACGCGTGCAGTAAGGTTGTAATTCTTTACCAGTGTATCCATCTCAAGTTCCTAGATATATTCCTAAGTTAATGCTGAGCAAGAAACACTACATTAACCTATTTACGTCATATGAAACAGATTATTTACCATCATTTACATCCAGCCAATGGTACCGTATCTATCAAGTTGTTCGAAATTTTTGAAGGAACTTTAAATCGTTTGTAAAACTGAAACTTACAGCTTAATTTCTTGTTCTATCTCATACAGCTCTTCGGAAACTTCTAACATTCTGCGTTCAACCAGTAACTTAGCATCTTCAACACCCTTGTTATAATAAATTGGCCCTAGTTTTTCTGTAATAAAATCAATTAGAAACTCACTATCGAACTGGCCAATTTCAACATCTAGCTCGTCTTGCATGTAATCTTGAATGGCGGTGGCCAACGCCTCTTTTTGTGCGCGTTCTAGCTTTATCATTTTTTCCCTTTCAAATTTTTGTTCAACTTCTGCTTCTTTCGTGTTGCTCTATTAAAGATTAGACACGGTCATTTGTGAGAAATTTGGTGTTTAGATCAAGAAGTTGCCGAAGTAAATTAGTCTATTCTCAAAAGACTATGCTAACCTTTTGCAGTTCGTTTTGTAATTATTAAGGGATATTCTTTGCTACTCGACCTAGTTATTCAAAGTGTTAATGATTTTCAAGACGACTGTCTTAAGCTGTGTGAAAAGCATTACCCTGCGGTGCATAACCAAGGCATGAGTGAGCATCATCTTGGTCTCGCGTTTTCAAGAAGGATGGAACATACTTTTCGTCACTTTGGATACAACTGCGTGATAAAGCCAATCGAAGTGTTGGATTCTCCAGACCTTCCCCATCACTATCGAATTTCATCCGACATTGGCACTGTCTGGGTTCTGAGTCACCATATGGTCAGTGCCGGAAAATCTTGCCGGGAAAACTTACTCTCATCAATTACGGAATGGCAGAGTGAATATGGCTATGCCTTACAGCCTAATGACCTACTCTTTTTGGTTTGCGATCATTGGATAAGTCGCAGCAAAACGAGCCGAGAATTGCTTCATTGGTGGATGGGTGAACTACCCGATCAGATCAACGAATACACAGAACAAGGAATCACACTGTACACCAGCGAGTCGCAACTCACGCAATCGTTGGACACTCGATTCGGTATTAGCCCTTGTTACATTAAGTTTGGGCATCCTTTACGGCGTTCGAACAAACAGCAGTTAGTCAGAAAATATTTGCAGTTGTATGCCGTACTGCAATGGTAGCATCAAATTGAAGTGCTGAGATTATCAATTATTTCATCAATTTGTTTGATATCACTCGACAAAACTACCCATCCATTACCATCGTTCTTGCTTGAGTTAATGAGCACACTTAGATTCATTGCCAATGAAATAGAAAAATTAGCGCGATAACGCTGATGTTGAGACATTGATTTAGGTTGTGGTAACAATGATGAGCATCTCGCAACTACTTAGTTGCATCCGGAAAGAAGCCGACGGGCAGTATATTGCGAAATACGCGAACTTCACTCTCCGCAGTGTCTTTCAACCCATATATAAGAACGATATTTCCATCGTTGGCCTTGAAGCACTGGTAAGAATTAGCAATGCCAATGGCACCATGGTTAGGCCAGATCAGTTTTTCCAATCCAAAGCGACTCCCACTCAAGATTTGCTCAATGTTGAACGCTTAAGTCGCCTAATCCATATCAAAAATTTCTCTCAGTCTCGCTTTCACACAAAACAATTGTTTCTCAATGTATTACCGGTAGCGGCAGAGATACTAGTCAAAGACGTCACTTATAACCGACTGCTAAAACAAACCATTTATGAATCGCATTTGATGAATGAACAAATCGTCATGGAGTTACTTGAATTGAAGGTGGAGGATGAAGTCTCTTTGTCTCAAGCTGCTCGGGAGTTAAGTCTTGAAGGATTTAAATTAGCGATTGACGATTATGGCGTCAATGCATCGACAACTGAGCGAGTGAGAAGCGTTTGCCCAGATATAATCAAGATGGATCGCTCTTTATTGCTAAGGTATGAAAACGGTGATTTTAAAGCGCTTAACGATGCATTATCACTCGCAAAAGCGTTATGCTCTAAAACCGTTATCGAAGGAATTGAAACCGAGCATCAACTTCGCTTAATGAAAAAGCTCGGTTTCGATATGTACCAAGGGTACCTACTTGCTATCCCCCAAACGTTAGACGTCTATGAAGAGGCAAAAACAGCCTGACTATGTAAGAACAAAAGTTTGCGCGGTTTAGCGAGAGCTAAGTGATTTACCACGATTCTTATGAATCGCCAATTTTGCTTTTAGCTTACGCTTCTCAGATGAACGACTACGACGACGCCCATTTTGTTCAGGCTCAACTTCTTCTACAAGACTTGGTTCGAAACCTGCCAGCCATTCTTGGGGTAAGCGTTGATCAAGCAGATTCTCGATAGCTTGCAACAAGTACTCCTCATCTCTACTCATCAGAGAAACCGCCAAACCTGACTTTCCAGCTCTTCCAGTGCGGCCAATTCGATGGACGTAATCTTCTGCTTTGAATGGCATATCAAAGTTCACGACTTGTTCTAGCTCTTGAATATCTAACCCTCGTGCTGCCACATCGGTTGCAATCAAAGCACGCATCTTACCTTGTTTAAATTCATCCAAAGCTCTTTGGCGGGCGCCTTGTGATTTATCGCCGTTGATAGAAACCGCTTTGATGCCATCTAACTTGAGCTCTTTCGCTAACTCATCACTGCCTTGCTTCGTTTTTGTAAATACAAGCACTTGCTGCCAATTCCGCGAGCCAATTAAGTACGCTAGCAATTCACGTTTCCGTTTTTTATCCACTGGATAAACCATTTGTGTTACCGTTTCAGCAGTCGTATTTGCTGGTGAAACTTCGACTTCAACTGGCGATTCCATGAGTTTATACGCAATAGTTTTGATTCGCTTCTCAAATGTCGCAGAGAACAATAGGATCTGTTTCTCTGCAGGTAAACGTCGGAAGATGCGCTGCAAGTCAGGCCAAAATCCCATATCTAACATACGGTCGGCTTCGTCTAACACGAGCATACCGGTTTTAGAGATGTTTACGTTACCATTAAACAGGTGATCCAAAAGGCGGCCTGGCGTGGCAATCAAAATATCAGCGCCCTCTTCTAACTTTCTCTTTTGTACGCCAATGCTTGTACCACCATAAACACACACAATGCGAAGTTCTGTTTCTGCCGAGTACTGATTCAAATTATCAAATACCTGCTGTGCAAGCTCGCGTGTTGGAACCAAAATCAATGCTTGAGGTGTGCCATTAAGTTTCTTTTGCTGAACGGTTTGTATGATAGGTAAACCAAACGCAGCCGTTTTTCCCGTACCAGTTTGTGCAGCAGCAAGTAAGTTTTTTCCTGCAAGGACGTGTGGAATTGACTTTTCTTGCACTGGTGTTGGCGTCACGATATTTAGATTGCCTAGC
Organism: Vibrio sp. 1978; assembly: GCF_033344345.1. Taxonomy (NCBI): domain Bacteria; kingdom Pseudomonadati; phylum Pseudomonadota; class Gammaproteobacteria; order Vibrionales; family Vibrionaceae; genus Vibrio; species Vibrio sp. 1978. The sequence goes on along the minus strand of NZ_JAWPOP010000005.1, from coordinate 140,726 downwards.
GTCTCGATTAGCTTTTGTTCGATGCCTAAATCAGCAAAATTAACAGACATGTGTAACCTCATTATTTTTGGAGCGCAGAGTTTACCAGAGCCCCTAAAGCCATACTACTTTTCTATCTCATTGAGTTGAGTCATTAAGCTGTTGCTGAAAATCATACGACTGACGCAAAACATCTCGATAAAGTGACGAGAACTTCTCTTCTAATTCGATGTAATCACTTTCAATCACTTTAAATGTTGTGGTTAAGTCTGCCATTCTAGGACTTCTTTGCGACATCCGATGTAGTGCAAATTCTATATTGTCTAGATCTTGATAGGATTGAAGCCATCGGCCATGCCACATTCTGCTGTGGAGCACCAAAAAACGTGGCGGCAAATGTTCATGAACCTCTCGGTTTACTCTCTCGTATGCCGTTTTTACAAAGTGTTCGAGAGGCACGGAATGAAAGTCGTTCCAGTGTTTTGCGAGGCAATGATCCCAAAACATATCCAAAGCGATAGGTGCAAAACGTCGCGCAACACCAGTGAAATGAGGCTTACATTCGTTGACGATTGGATGATGGTCGGTAATACGGTCAACAAATCTATGTAATCTGATGCCATTTGAGATATCGCGATCATACAGCTTGCTTGGATCTCCTTTTACGAAGTCTCCAAGCAAGTTTCCCAACAAATGGCTGTTACTGTGATCTGCGATATGCAGGTGGGCTAGAAAGTTCATTCGACGCCAGTTTTGGCCTCTAGGGCTTGGTGTGACATGAACCTAGTATAACGTCAATTACGACGAGATGAGAGTGTTCCGCTATTCGGCTTCGTTGTCTGAGCCAACGTATTCCGACAAGATAATGCCAATTTCAAGCGCATCTAGCAGCTCTAGGCTCTCATCGTTTTGGTATTGGTCGCTCATTGTGACCTCCTTTATTTTAAGCTCTCTTGCTTTTACTTGCTGACGGCCTGGCTCTTGCCATATCCACATCAGCAACTCCTTTTTATAGTCTTTATATGACACATTCATGACAGCGAGAAGTAAAGATTTAAAAACCTATGAGCATAATCAAAAGTAAACGATTGCAATTAGGTTTCATATCCACTTAACACTTTAGAGAAATGACTCTTTTATCAACATTCATGTCAATTTAAAGATATAACATACTGTTATAGGCGTCCTTAGATCTCATTTCTTAAACTAAATTTAGTATTCGTTACATATTTTGCTGATTAACTTCGCATATTTTGTTTCGATATAGCAATAGATTTGGTCAATATCTTTTATCTCTAATGGAGCTTTAAATGAGAGAAGTTGAGTTTAGAACGATAGACAGGCTGTTTATCAAGATGTCTATCAACGACAAAATGTGGGTTATATTCCTACTATTTTTAGTAGCCCTCACTTCAGTGGCTGGAAGCCGCTACTTCAATGAAATACAACAATTTGAGCAGCAAGCCATCTCGGCGAGCGAAGCGAAGCTTTCTGGTATCGTTGATGCTCAATCAAACCGCGCTACAGAAATTGACGGCGTATCGAAATCGAACCGCGTAAGCGAGAGTTCTTTTGTCGATGGGTCTGTCACCGCTTATGCCAAGTTGCATTCTGGAGAAGTGATTAAGCTGACTCAAAATATGTCCACACAATACGAATCGGTAAAATCATCAGCTCTATCGTCACTATTACTCAGCTTCTTATGGGTTATTCCTTTTGCCCTATTCTCTTACTGGGTGGCAACGTTTATCGGAGGAGCTCTGTGGGTTTTATATACAACAACCGAAAAAATTGGTGACGGTGACTTAACCTCTCGTCTTGGTTTTCACCCTGGTCGAGATGAATTCGGTACCATCGGCTGTGCGCTAGACAAGTCTATGGATACCTTAAGTGAACTGGTTAATAGTGTTAAAAATAATGCAACGATGTTGAGCGAGACATCTTCTGCATTCGAAAAAGATATGCAGTTGAGTGAAACCCAGATATCTCATCAATATCAAACGCTTGATTCAGTCGCGACGGCAATGGAAGAAATGACAGCCTCTGCAAAGGAGGTATCAAGTATTTCTCAACAAGCAACGGCGCAGTCAGACCAAGATGCCCAGAAGATCGAACTAAGCAGAAGCCGTGTACAAAACGTGATTGGCGAGATAGAGACGTTATCTAGCTATATTGAACAAGCCTCTACGTCAGTAACCAATTTAAACGAGAATACGACGCAGATTAATGACGTGATCACAACGATTAACGCCATTTCAGAACAAACTAATCTGTTGGCACTAAACGCAGCAATCGAAGCAGCCCGTGCTGGTGAACAAGGTCGTGGATTTGCAGTGGTTGCCGATGAAGTACGTACATTAGCAAGCAGAACTCAACAGGCAACAGTAGAGATCCAAGCCATGATTGAGAAGCTTCAAATAGAGAGTCAGAACATTGCTTCAATCACCAACCGAACCGTTCAGCAAGCTCAAACCAGCAGCCAGCTTATTGATGAAATCGGCCATGATGTTACCTCTATTGCCGAGTCAGCACGCTCATTAATGGACATGAGCATTCAGATTTCCACATCTGCTGAAGAACAAAGCGCAGTGGCTAACGATATTGCATCGGAACTTTCAGAAATTCGTAGTCAATCAAGCACAATCAGAGAAGTGGCGGAGCAATCTACCGCTGGCGTCGCTAATCTCACGCAAGCCTCCGTTTCTCTTGGTGAGATATTACAACGCTACCGCACCGCATAACATTGTGGAACTTATGATCAACAAGGGCTCCTTAAGGAGCCCTTTTCTTTAAACCGTGTTCAACTATTACCTTCGATATTTTCTACGACATCCAAGTGGATATTTGAAGTGAATCTCAAGTTCTCGCTGTACCGGATGAAATAATGTTCTTAAACAAAGCGTTCCGCTATGCTTGATCTTGCCAATTCCAATTTGCTGCTGGAAAACAATATGAATAATTACAAAGACACAAAAGACATAGAGAACCTGAATTGCCCACTCTGCCAAGGAGATGAATATCTCATTTCATCGGATGGCGAGAAATTCACATGCGCTGCTTGCGGATTTCATACAAAAAACTTCTCATCTATCCAATGTCTACATCAAACGCCTTACCTACAGTCTAAACTTAAGCACATCCACAGCTTGAGTCCGGTTTGCCATTAGTAGGTCAAACAGAGCAGCCACACAGCTGCTCTTTTAATTCATCTAAATGATGGATGCGAATTACACGCTCGTCATCAACACGATTGATAGCTTCACCATTAAATAACTGTATCGTTTTTATACCGGCGTTTAGTCCCGCCTCAACTCCTTTAGGCGTGTCATCAATATAAAGACAGTCACTTGGTAAAAAGCCCATGCTCATAGCACTGTACATGATTAAATCGGGTTCAGGCTTCCAACTATTCGCATCGAATGCCGAGAACACTTTCCCTCGGAAAGCATCGAGTAAACCGGTTAACTCCAAAGCGTATTCAATTTTATCTTTAGGTCCATTAGACGCCACACAATATTCGATATTATGCGAATCCAAAAACTGAATTAATCGTTTTGCGCCATCCATCGGCTGTAAGTGACGCACAAAAAGAGACTGGACTTCTTCTCGGTATTGCGGCTCTAAAACATCAATTGGGACTTTGATATCTTTCAATTCTTTAGTATCTAAAAGGATGTCAGCGAGCTTTCCTCCTTTAAAGTGAGAAACGCACTCTTCCATCGTTAACTCAGCCCCATGCTGGTTAAATACATTGACGAGCGCTTGGCAACACAGTCCTTCGCTGTCGACCAACGTACCATCACAGTCAAATATCACGCACTTAATATTGGTAATTGCCATAGCCATCTCCAGACGTCTTAAAGGCTCAAGCCCAAGCTGATTTTAAGAATGTTTGGATTAATCTTATTTGAGTTTGGGATTGTTGAAACGACGAGCTTGGCATTTCATGGAAATAGAAGGGAGCAATTACAGTTTTTCTAAGCAAGATCACCCAACGTCATCTTGCTTTACTTTTTATGCACATTGATGTGTAAGTTAGTTTTCGATAACCACTGAGTCTAACAGTTTTTGCTCGGTGCTTAGTCTTTTAGCCAGATCAGCCACAAACGAGCTTTTGTATTTTGATTCAGAAACAGCAACATCAGAGATGAGTGTATTTCCTTCGAGATGGCTAACAATAGCAGCACCAATTGGGACTCCAGATTTAAAACCAACATATAATTCAAAATCTGGCGTGAGGATAATCTGTGTCAGATATTCAATGATCATATCTTTATCATACTGCTGTTCCCAGCGCTGAGATTGCAAGATAGAGAACATAATGGTCAGTCGATGAAAATCGACCAGAAAAATATCGTCGGGGTTAAATTCAGAGTCACTTTCCAGTAGTGTGTCTTTGTCGACTACTTGATACGTTGCTTTTTCTAGCGTTTTGAAATAGACATCGCGCCCTTTCAAACTCTCTGGTGTCGGAAATTCAACTTCGACCAGATCATACAGCCATGTATTTTTACGCTCGATACTGGCTAACTGTTGTTCATTCATCTTGATACCTTCGTTTAGAGCAGTACATTAGCATGAAGCCCGCAACAAACCTAGCGCACATAGACCTTTCCGTGGCTAAATTTTGTTTTAGGTGCAAACCTCTGATAGATTTCATCAATATCTTTCCTAGTTAAGGACAAAAATAATGAAAAAGATGCTGTTAAGTGCATTGCTTGCTACTACTCTAGTTGGTTGTTCAGATAACGATGTTGCTGACGTGGGGCTCGGTTGGTTTACTTTGAAAGACATCAAAGTCGGTGAGTTGAAAGACGAAGTGGTAACAGGTGTCACATGTCACATCGCCTCTATCGAAGCGGATTTCAGCTTAGCGGATCCAAGTGATAGCTCAATATCATGTCGTCAGACTGGCGAAATCACACCGGAAATGATTGCAAAAATAGATAAGAGTAAGTCCGGTGAAATTGTATTTAAGAAGTCAAAAAGCATTTTCTTCAAAACAATGAAGGTTCGCCGTATTTATGATGCCGATAACCAAACCTTACTCTACTTGTCTTATACAACAAAAGAGACCGATGGTAGTTTTAAGCATAGCCTTTCGACAGTCCCACTTTGGGGTACCAAGGCTTACGTTGAGCCAACTGAAGTGAAAAAGTAACGCGGGTAAATTTAGTTAGCGCGGAGCAGGCTCTTTCCGGGCGCTGCTGAGCAACAAGTTTAAAAAACAACCCATTGCAATACGACAAGCGTCATAAATTGCAGCTGCTTTGGTTGCTATTTACTCAGCTCGCTGATTTTTTCAGCGAGCAGACTTCTTTGTAATAAATCGCCACGATTTTCATTTTTTTGTGATACAATCCCGCCTCTTTTTTTTCTCACTCAAGAACAAGCATGAAGTTTCCTGGTCAGCGTAAATCTAAACACTACTTCCCAACTCACGCTCGAGATCCATTAGTAAACCAAATCCGACAGGCACCTAAGCTATATCGCCCAACTATTGTTGGTGTCGGTCAAACCATTGTAGATATCGAAGCACGTGTAGATGACGCGTTTTTAGAGAAATACAACCTGAGTAAAGGACATTCGCTCGTTCTTGAAGAAAGCAAAGCAGATGCACTTTACGAAGAACTGGTTGAGCAAGGCCTGATCACACACCAATACCCAGGTGACACGATTGGCAATACTCTTCACAACTACTCAGTTTTAGCCGATAGCAAATCCGTTTTGCTCGGTGTGATGTCTAAGAACATTCAAGTCGGTTCTTTTGCTTATCGCTACCTTTGCCGTACGTCTTCACGCATGAACCTTAACCATTTACAAACGGTAGATGGCCCTATTGGTCGCTGCTACACCCTAATTTCTCAAGACGGTGAGCGTACATTTGCTATCAACGAAGGTCATATGAATCAACTACTTCCGGAAAGCATTCCTGAAGAGATCTTTGAGAAAGCATCAGCCCTGGTTGTTTCTTCTTACCTAATGCGTGGTAAAGAAGAAGATCCAATGCCTAAAGCGGTACAAAGAGCGATCGACTTTGCTAAGAAGCACGATGTCCCTGTTGTACTTACGTTAGGGACGAAGTACGTTATCGAAGGTAACGCACAGTGGTGGCAAGAATACATTCGCGAAAACATTTCTGTTGTCGCTATGAATGAAGAAGAAGGTGCGGCGCTAACAGGTGAAACAGAGCCACTAGCAGCTGCTGATAAAGCACTTGAGTGGGTTGATCTCGTACTTTGTACAGCAGGACCAAATGGTCTGTACATGGCTGGTTACACCGACGAGAAAGTAAAACGAGAAACCACACACGACATCCTTGAAAGCTCCCTCGAAGCCTTTAACCAGTACGAGTTTAGTCGTGCGATGCGTAAAGAAGACTGTCAAAACCCAATGAAGGTCTACTCTCACATCGGCCCTTACCTTGGTGGACCACTAGAGATTAAGAACACTAACGGTGCGGGTGATGCAGCCCTTTCAGCCTTACTGCATGACATGGCAGCAAACTCTTTCCACCAAAAAGAAGTGCCTAACTCAGAAAAGCACGAAGTACGATGCTTAACCTACTCCTCGCTTTCTCAGATCTGTAAATACGCAAACCGAGTAAGCTATGAAGTGTTGACGCAGCACTCTCCTCGCCTATCGCGAGCGCTTCCTGAACGAGAAGATAGCTTAGAAGAGACTTATTGGGATCGTTAAAACGACAGCTTTAAAGCTAAAATATATCAAGGTCACCATTTGGTGGCCTTTTTGTTTTTATCTAGCACTATAACGAGTAGATTTCGTTAGTATGTCGCACAATACGAAGCAGTAAACTCTTTACAAGCCTAACCGAAACAGTACCATCACCAAGCAGACCTTTGCCTCACAATAATACTCGTTATAACTCAGGTAGTTTTTCAACGCTACCTGAGTGCCACTTTGGGGATTCTCCATGCAGTCAGATATCGAAATTTGCCGAAAAACACCACTTTCTTCTATTGATGTTATCGCGGAAAAAGTAGGACTATCACCCGAAGAGTATGACACTCACGGGAAGCACAAAGCCAAAGTCCACCCAAAATGTTTGGAACGACTCAAAGCAAATGATGACGGTAAACTTGTACTCGTCACTGCGATCACGCCGACTCCTCTTGGCGAAGGAAAAACCGTTACGACGATAGGCTTGGCGCAAGGTCTAGCAAAGCTTAATCAATCTGTTATTGCATGTATAAGGCAACCTTCGATGGGACCCGTCTTCGGTATTAAAGGTGGCGCAGCGGGCGGCGGTTATTCTCAAGTAGCTCCAATGGAAGAGTTAAACTTACACCTTACTGGTGATATTCACGCAGTGACAGCGGCGCACAACCTTGCTTCAGCCGCTCTTGACGCTCGCTTGTTCCATGAGCAACGCGAGGGTTATGATGCCTTTGAATCACGCACCGGGTTAAGAGCACTTAAAATCGACACGGCAAGTATTACTTGGAAACGAGTGATGGACCATAATGATCGTGCACTACGTAAAGTCAAAATTGGCCTCAATGATGCAGGAAAAACCATCAATGGTTTCGAGCGTGACGAAGGGTTCGATATTTCAGCCGCTTCCGAGTTAATGGCTATCATTGCACTAGCCAAAGATTTAAAAGATTTACGTCAACGTATCGGGAAAATTGTCGTAGCGTACGATTTGAACGGAAACCCCGTCACTACGGAAGATCTACAAGTTGCAGGAGCAATGGCAGTAACACTAAAAGAGGCGATTGCACCAACACTGATGCAAACTCTAGAAGGTGTTCCTACGTTGATCCATGCAGGTCCATTTGCAAACATCGCCCATGGAAATTCATCCATTATCGCGGACGATATTGCGCTAAAACTGTCAGGTTACACGGTAACTGAAGCCGGTTTTGGTTCGGATATGGGATTTGAGAAAGCGTGTAACATTAAAGCTGCTGCCGCTAACAAAGCTCCAGACTGTGTAGTGATCGTAGCAACATTACGCGGCCTCAAAGCGAATTCCGGACACTACGATTTACGGCCAGGTATGGCTATTCCAGATTCCATCTTTAATCCGGACCAAGCAGCATTGGAGGCTGGGTTTGAAAATTTAAAATGGCACATAAATAACGTTCATAAATACGGTTTACCTGCTGTCGTTGCCATTAACCAGTTTCCACAAGATTGTGTGAAAGAGCTTAAAGCTCTTGAAGAGCTGATTCACCAATTTAATCCCGAAGTTAAAGTAGCCATCAGCACCGCTTTTTCGCAAGGCGGACAAGGCGCAACGGAACTAGCTCAACATGTTATTGATGCGTGTACCACGCCTGTAGAGTTTTGTCCGTTATACAACAAAGAGCAATCATTACTCGAAAAGCTCATGGCAGTATGTGAAGCGGGCTATGGAGCAACCAATATAGAAATGACTCCTATCGCGACTGAACAGCTCAAACATTTTGAAAATCTAGGTTTTAACAACTTAGCGGTTTGCATCGCGAAGACACCACTATCTATAACCACAGACTCCGCAGTCAAAGGCGCACCAACTGGTTTTACCGTCCCAATCCGCGAGCTGCGCTTGTGTGCGGGCGCAGGATTCGTTTATGCATTATCTGGTACCGTGATGACGATGCCAGGCTTACCTGATAAACCCGCATTTATGAACTTAGATCTTGATGATGAAGGAAATATCGTCGGTCTCTCTTAGTGCAGTGATGACGTATCGCTATCAGTGAAGTGAGCATATTCATTGAGTGAGTGGTCTACTTACCTATCCACTCACTCTCAACAACTGTGAAAAGAGTTGTCTAAGGCCTTCTACTCTTGAATCGTTGATACAAAGCTCTCCTGCCTTACATCAACGCGCCTGTTTTAGACCTTTAGAGTTAAGACGCTAACCCTAAGCCTTGTTTAGCCATAGTTATTAAGCTAGAAAACCCTATTTATCTTCTTGTTTTGTCGCCACTTTACATTGTAAATCCATACTTGTTGACTTCTCCTTTCTACCATTTTGCGCCAATTTGATGCACGGGCTATTTAGCGCTTCACTAATATGGTGCAGTTGTCTTACAGTGAAATTTTAACCTCCTTGATTTTTAAGGAGATATTCTATGGCTCGATTCTTGTAGTAGACTTATCACTAATAAGCACATTAGCACATGCTTTTCAAAACCTCTGCGTTGCATACCACCTCCTTCAGGTTAGCACCGTTTTGATGCATGTCAGAAAAGGGAAAGGGAATACTATGGAAGACGCACTTGCCGTAATTTTAGCAGGAGGGATGGGGTCTAGACTCAGCCCACTCACCGATGACAGAACCAAGCCAGCCGTACCTTTTGGCGGAAAATATAGAATTATAGATTTCACACTAACCAATTGTTTACATTCGGGTTTACGCAAGATCCTTGTTTTAACCCAATATAAATCTCATTCACTTCAAAAACACTTGCGAGACGGCTGGTCGATATTCAATCCAGAGCTAGGCGAGTACATTACTGCTGTTCCACCACAAATGCGCAAAGGTGGTGCATGGTATGAAGGAACCGCCGATGCGATTTATCACAACATGTGGTTGCTATCGCGAAATGATGCAAAGTATGTGGTTGTGTTATCCGGCGATCATATCTATCGAATGGACTACGCCGCAATGCTTGAAGAGCATAAAGAGAAAGGTGCTAAGCTCACCGTTGCCTGTATGGATGTTCCCGTAGAGGATGCTTCAGCATTCGGTGTAATGGGCACCGCAGAAAACGGGCTCGTTACTTCGTTTATAGAGAAACCTGAAACCCCACCTACCCTTCCTGGAAGCGCGACCAGAAGCCTTGTTTCTATGGGAATATATATCTTTGATATGGATGTTTTGAAAGAAGCGCTTGAAGAAGACTCAAAACTCGATTCATCAAGCCATGACTTCGGAAAAGACATCATACCTAAGCTGATTGATACGGAATCCGTTTACGCTTATCAATTCTGTGGTAGTAAAGGGCGCGTCGATAAAGATTGCTATTGGCGCGACGTAGGTACCATTGATTCCTTCTATGAAGCGAATATGGATCTACTAGAACCTGTGCCGCCAATGAACCTTTATCAGTCTAATTGGGCGATTCGTACTTACGAGCCGCAGTTTCCACCAGCTCGTACTGTATCGTCGGCTACGGGTAATGAAGGTATTTTTATTAACTCCATCATTGCTACCGGTGTCATCAATTCCGGCGGCTCAGTACAGCACTCCATTATTTCTTCTAATGTACGTATCCAAGACAGTGCAACGGTAGTCGATTCTATCATTTTTGATGACGTGGAAGTCGGTGAAGGAAGTCAGTTGGTCAACTGCATAGTTGATAAACATGTTCGTATTCCGCCACATACTCAAATTGGCATCAACAAACTTGAAGATGCGAAGCGATTTAAAATCTCAGACAAAGGTATTGTCGTCATACCTGAAAGTTACCAATTCGATTAAACGACAAACTATCACAACAAAAAAGCGCACGATAATCATCGTGCGCTTTTGTTTAAGTACCTGTAAACATTAGGCTATAACAAATAATCCATAATAATTAGATGTTACATACCGTTGACCAGCTACCATCTGTACCCGGTTCAGCCGCTGTCCACCAGTTCGCTTGGTAAACCACACCGTTGTGGATGATCTTATCACCTTGGTTAGCGTGGCTTGGATTACCTGCCCAATCCGTTTGTGGCAGAGCTGGGTATGTCACTAAACCTGTCGTATCACACGTACCTGGTTCAGTGGTACCACCACCCGTGCCCGCATTGAGATCACCAATTGGTAGAGCTGGCTGTTCAAACTTAAACGCAAACTCTTTACCACCAGAAATCACTGAGTAGTTAGCCGGACCAGAGATTGGTAGGTAGTAAACCATATCAAGCTCGTAAGTGCCGCCCGCCGGCAAGTCTTTCCATGCTGGTAGAGAGAACGACACACGGTGCATTACGCCATCTAAGCCACCAATGTTGTTTGCTCGAGTATGTCCAGAAGCAATTACTTTCAAACCACCACCTGATTGGTCTTTCGCGTTGTCCGGCGCAGATACTGGGATATCGAATTGGAATTCAGTACCGCCAGGGATCGCTTGACCAGTGTTGTTCGTAAACGTGATTTTCGGGTTAATTGGGTAGTTTTGATCGCCAACTTTGAAGCCGCCAACACTAACAGTAATGTCTACTGCTTCAGTTGGTGTTGGACCAGTCGCTACTTTATTACCGTAAGGCGTCGCAGACTTAAACTTGTCGTAGATAGCTTTGGTCATAGTGTTACCCATGTGGTATTCACCATTACCCGCCGCACAAGCTTGTTCAGTTGCATCTACTGCCGTACGATTACCATTTGCATCCAGTACGTAACAGTTGTAGTCACCGGCTAGTTCCCAGAACATGATACCGCCGATCTCTTTATCGATAACGTAATCGGCTTTCACCTCGATAGAAGCTTTATCTTCCGTAGATAGGAATACGCTCTTCTCCGCGTTCCACAACCAAGGTGCTACAGCAACGCTATCGTAATGACGAGTATAAGTACCAACAAACTTATCTGAAGGATCGTTGACTGGGTCAAGACCGTAAGCAGCTGCGTAAGAGCCCCATATACCGTTTTCTAGGTTCTTAGCATGCCACATTGGGTTAGAACCAGCGCCCATTTCGTTTCCTTTAGGGTCGGTATCATGCCACATGTTGTCGATACCAATAGCGCCGTGACCACAGTTGTTCTTCTCACCTTCACCTGTGCCCGGTTGGCACTCTGCTTGGTTTGGTAGTGCCGCTCGGCCCCAAAGGCCATTTTCACCACCAGTAACACCTTGCCAACCACGGGTGTAGTAAGGAACACCAATGTTAATACGACCTGCTGGCATAGAACCACGGAAGTAATGGTAAGCCCAGTCTGTGTTCAAGTAACCGATACCACCGTATGCAGCAGTGCCGTATACGTTCCACTGCGCTAGCTCAGAGTCTTTACCTGTATCGAATAAAGCCGCGTTATGACCAACGTGATCATTCCAAGCCCCATGCAAGTCGTAAGACATGATGTTTACGTAGTCTAGGTACTTAGTTACATCGAAGGTTTCCATCCCACGTAGCAAGTAACCTGAAGATGGTGCTGCGATAGTCAGCATATAATGAATACCATCTTGCGCGGATGCCGCATCAAGTTTCTCACGCAATACTTTCATCAGCTCTTGGTAAGACGCCCATAAATACTGACGACGTGGTTCCATGAAGTCTTTGTCGTAAGGGTTACCAGCACCAGCCATTGACGTCGGGTATTCATAGTCGATATCCAGACCATCGAACTTGTACTGACGCATCATTTCAACGGCTGAAGTTGCGAACTTCTCAATACCAGCATGATTAATAGAACCGTCCGCATTCGTCGTCATGGTGTAGAAGCCACCATCAGCTACACGATCGCCGTTCGTATCGAAGTGACCGCCCGTTTCAGCCCAACCACCAATCGAGATTAGCGTTTTAACATCATGTTTTTGCTTGTAAGTTGCTAGTGCACCAAAATGACCTTTAAAACCAAGAGCGGGATCTACCTCAACGCCTGGCCAAGTTTTACCTGTAGCAGGGTTGTTAGGATCATTTACGTCGCCAACGTTTACTTTGCCGTCAGAACCAATGCTCACAAACGCGTAGTTAATGTGAGTAAGTTGTTCCCAAGGAATGTCTTTAACAAGGTAAGTCGATTGTGGGTCGTCACCTGATCGCCAACTGGTGAAGTAGCCGATTACACGACGTGGGTGATCAGCCCCCATTTTCTCACGGCCTTCTTCGTCATAAATAGAACAGTAAGGAACATCTACACCCGTTGTTTGATAAAGACCATCAGGACGACAATTAGATGTCACTGCGCCGCCGTTTACTGTTAACGTCGCAATTGCAGAATCTGCTGTTGCTCCAGCATCATCGGTTGCTCTCGCATAAACACTTAATGAGCCAGCTTGTGAAGGGGTTACATCCAGCGTGTATGGCGCTGTTGTAGCAGTGCCAGCAAGCACACCTGCAACATAAAAATCAACTTTAGCAACGGTACCATCCGCATCCGTAGCATTTGCAGTCAGTGTTACGGAACCACCCAGGTCAATAGAGCTCGCAGAAAGCGCGACATCCACTGTCGGCGCTTCGTTACCAGGTTGCGCTGATGCCACAGTTAACGTCACAACACTTGCCGTACTAACGGCACCTGCATCGTCATAGGCCTTGGTAGAGAACTCGTGCTGTCCTTCAGTTGCTGTCCACGATACAGCATACGGCGCAGACGTTGCCTGACCAACTAATACACCATCAACAAAGAACTCTACTTTGCTAACAGTCCCATCAGTATCTGCCGCATCTGCAGCTAGGTTAACAACATCACCCGCAGTCACAGAAGCCGACGCAGAAGGCGATGTCAGAGTAACCGTCGGGACTTCATTCTGAGGTGGATCAACCGGTCCAGTGCCATCACAAGCGCCAAGTGTTTCCCACTCGCCCCACTCACCAGATTGCGCTGGATTGTTGTTTTGCGTCCAGTAACGCGCTTTATAAGCATTACCTTCATGCTGAACTTGGTCGCCACCGTTATAAACTTTTGATGATTGCCAAGTTTCTAGAGGGGCACAGTCAACTGCTGCGTAGCTATTGAAGGCCATAAGACAAGAAGCGGTGAGTGTGCTTAGTGTGAACACGTTTTTCACTGCGTTGCCGTTTTTAAGGTGCATAATCGCTCTTCCTTAAGTTATTGTTAAAACAATACTAAATGCGCTAAACGAAGCGCATCTATACTTTTATTTCGACGTAAAATAACTTAAGTACAAGTTGGTGATTTCACACTATCTATTTACGAGTTTTCCACACCGCCTCGCAACAATCCACTAAATGATTGCAACAACGTACCTATTATTTGGCACCAGTAACTAATTTTATAACTCAAATAAATATGTCACTCGCAAATTAATAAAAAAGGTAAAAAAAGTCGCCATTTTGAAATAAAGATCACTAAGCCTTTGTTGACCTTGGCGTTTCATTAAAATGCCGCTTGTACTCGCGACTAAACTGTGATGGGCTCGTGTAACCGACCATTCTCGCTGCATCATTAACACGTCTCCCCTCTAACTGGATCAATTCGCGCGCTTTGTTAAGTCGAACTTTCTTAATATATTGCAACGGAGATTCAAGCGTGACATTGCGAAATGCTTGATGGAAAGCAGACACACTCATGTTGGCTTCTTCAGCCAATGCTTGTACGTTCAACTGTTCATGATACGCTTGATGCACGCGATTTAGTGCTTTAGCGACCCTCGCGTAAGAACCTTCTTGATGTGCTAGGTCAAATAAAACATACCCCTCTTTGCTCACCAAAGTACGATACACAATTTCCTCAAGAAGCAGCTCGCCAAGCATGATGACATCAAGCTCGTTACACATTGCTTTCATTAACCGCTTGCACGCATCCAACATACCTTCATTCATACGTACCGACTTAAGGCCGCAACGGGTTGCATCCAGACACTTATTACTGAATTTCTCAGCCTCTAATTTTTTAACGAGTTTATGAAGAAGCGTTGGCGAAATATCTATCGAAATGCCAAGTAAAGGCTCATTGTTTGTCGCAAACGCTTCGCACTCTAGTGGCATGGGAACCCCGACAACAAGGTAATCTTCGGGCCCATATTGCACTGGTGTATCACCAATATGAATGTTCTTATGCCCTTGACCCAATACGATGATGCCGGACTGATAGACAAACGGCTGGCGATGATTCCCTTTGCTACTGCGATAAAACCATACGCCATCTATCGCTGTTTTCTTCATACCTTCTAGGTCATGCAGCCCCTGCTTTTCAACATATTGCTGCATGATATCTGCGAGAGTGTGCATTAGAGCGCTCCATCAATGACCAACGAGTTTGGTCTCTATTATCGTTTCGAGCACTATACTTCCTCTCGACTTTAACTTTCTAGCTCAAGAGCATTAATTTTGTAGAAATAGGCAAATTATTTGCAGAAATCGACCTGTTAACGATCGTTAATCAGGACTAATATGCATGTATTCAATCTCCTTCACTGGAAGCAAGAGGGCTAATAATGAACTTTTCTTATGTAAACCCAACCAAGATTTTCTTTGGTCAAAAACAAATCGCAGCAATCAAAGAAGCTATCCCATCCGACCAAAAAGTTTTAGTGGTATACGGTGGTGGCTCCATCAAAAAAAATGGCGTGTACGACCAAGTAGCAGAAGCTCTTGAGGGACATGAATGGCTAGAGTTTTCAGGTGTTGAACCAAACCCAACCAAAGAAACACTCGATAAAGCAGTCGCAATGGTAAAAGAGCATGGTGTTGATTTTATTCTAGCGGTAGGTGGTGGTTCAGTCATCGATGGTTCCAAATACGTAGCTGCGGCATCAAAGTATGATGGTGATGGTTGGGATATCATGATTGGTAAGCACCAAGTCACTGAAGCGACGCCTCTAGCTGCAATTTTGACATTGCCAGCAACAGGCTCAGAGTCAAACATGGGCGCAGTTATCACTAAAAAAGAAACTCAAGACAAACTTCCGTTCATGTCTCCAGCAGTGCAGCCAAAATTTGCCGTGTTAGACCCAGATGTAATGAAAACACTGCCAGAACGCCAGCTTATCAACGGCATTGTTGACGCATGGGTGCACGTATGTGAGCAATACTTGACGCTTCCTACCGGTGCAATGGTTCAAGATGGTTACGCAGAAACACTGCTGAAAACTTTAAAAAAACTCGGAGAACAGTTTGCGGAACGAGACGACGATATGTGGCGCGCAAACTTAATGTGGTCTGCTAACCAAGCATTGAATGGGTTAATTGGTAGTGGCGTTCCACAAGACTGGGCAACACATATGATCGGCCATGAATTAACGGCTCTATGGGGCGTTGATCATGCGCGTTCTCTTGCAATTGTCCAACCGTCGTTACTTCGTAACCAAATGCAGTTTAAGCGCCCTAAGTTAGAACAAATGGGTCGCAACGTATTTGGTCTTGAAGCAGGTGAGGATTTAGCAGAGCGCACAATCGAATCTATCGAAGCGTTTTATCATCAACTTGATGTCGCAACTAAGCTCGAAAACTATGGTGAGAGCCGTGAACAAGCTATCGATGCCATCATTGATCAACTAAACAAACACGGCATGACTGTTTTAGGTGAAAACCAGGCGATCACACTTGAACGTAGCCGAGAAATCTTAGAGTTAGCTGTCTCATAACTGCAACAATTCTTCACTGCCCTTCCTAGGGTTTAACGGTATTGTGACTTAACAGTCACAATACCGTTTTTTTATGCTATTTTGTAAGCCACATCACGTTCAAAACGAGGAGGCTTATAAAAACAACGATTCCCTCCAGACAAAAAATCGGCCGTGTTGGTTAGTAAAGAGACAACTGTCCAGCTTTACACAAATAAAAATAATTGAGATCAAAGAACGAGTTAACTCGTTAATTAAGTTTTGATTTGTTGTAGTGATGTACTACATAATTTTGTCTGTTCGAGAAAACACTTTATGTGGCTAGTTGTTGTCGTATTAGCATTCATACATATCATCAGTATCCGTAAAGGCTCTAAATGGCTCTTTTACGTTTCTAAACCATTACCAGTGCTCTGTATGCTTGGTATTTTAATTCAGTCCCCGGCTTACCCAATGCCATATGCGCATTGGATTTTGATTGGCTTATCGCTCTCGTTGCTTGGTGACGTGTTATTAATGCTCCCTAGAGACAAGTTCGTTACAGGATTAGTGCTCTTTTGCTCTGCCCATCTCTCCTATAGTTATGGTTTTGCCATCATGTCAGCGTGGCATTTTACACCTTGGCTCCCAATTGCCTTGTTCGGACTCGGTATATGCGTCTACTGGTTGTTCCGACCGGATCTCGGTAAAGAAAAACGGCCAGTTGCTAGTTATATATTGGTACTGATGACTATGTGCTGGGCTTCGATCGAGTATTATTTGAGTGGGAAAACACAATCCTCCTCTTTTGCAGTGCTCGGAAGCTTTATCTTTATTATCTCTGGCATCGTATTGGCTTTCGAACGCTTTGGAGGACGGTCAATATTTTCACGACAAGTTGTCATGGTGACCTACTATTCTGCACAGACACTAATGGTTATGTCTGTTGTTGCGATTGTTGTTCGTTATCCGTATCTCGTTGAACTGAGTTAGTCATACTCTAGACTGCACCAACATTAAAGAAACATGGATGTATCTTGTAAGCGATCTGAATAGAGTCTTAAAATCATCGCCTAAACATTAGCTTATTCTTAATGAAATTACGCGCACAACTTGCTATTGTAAAAGGATATTTTTCCGTTATAGCGTGCCCCTTTGAAAGAGAATACTCCCGTCGTTGAGTTTAGCGACGTAAATAAGTGGTATGGCGATTACCACGCTCTAAAAGACATCAACTTCTCTGTGCATTCTGGCGAGATCGTCGTGGTGTGTGGCCCTTCAGGTTCCGGAAAATCAACGCTCATTCGTTGCATCAATCATCTTGAATCGATTCAAGAAGGCCAGCTTCATGTGTTCGACCAGCCTTCTCACGCAAAATCTCTCAAGCCCGGTAAAATCGGCATGGTGTTCCAACACTTTCACCTTTTTCCTCATTTGACTGTACTGGAAAACCTCACCTTAGCGCCGATTCGCACACACAAATTATCAAAACAAGAAGCTGAAAAACGCGCAAGACATTACCTAAAGCGAGTCAATATTGAAGAGCAAGCGAGTAAGTATCCTATCCAGCTTTCTGGCGGTCAGCAGCAACGCGTCGCGATTGCCCGCTCCTTGTGTATGGAACCGGATTTACTCCTGTTTGACGAGCCAACTTCAGCGCTTGATCCGGAAATGATCAACGAAGTGTTGGATGTCATGGTTGAGCTGGCTCAAAGCGGAATGACGATGATTTGCGTCACGCATGAAATGGGATTTGCCAAAAAAGTAGCGAACCGCGTGGTATTTATGGATGAAGGCCAAATCGTGGAAATGAACTCTCCAGTCGCCTTATTTGAGACACCACAGCATCCACGCACCCAAGCATTTTTGAACCAAATTTTAAGTTACTGATGATAGTTCGCGTAATCAAACCTGTCCTTCAAGCTTTACTGCAAATGACGCTCCTCTTCATAGCGATTGTGTGGGTGTTGGACTCTGGTGCCGACGCTATGGGCTATCAATGGCAATGGGAGCGCGTACCTGATTACATCGCTTTTTATGAAGATGGCGAATGGTGGCCGGCAGAACTTATTGATGGGCTATTGGTCACGCTTAACATCTCTGCTATTAGTCTATTTTTTACCTTAGTGTTGGGGTTGGTCACCGCGTTACTAAGGCTTAGCGATTCGAAAGTCGGCAATGTTATTGGTACCACTTATGTCGAAGTAATACGTAACACGCCGTTGTTGGTGCAAATCTATTTACTCTACTTCGTGTTTGGCCCCGTGATTGGTTTGGACCGATTCAGCACCGCCGTTTTGGCATTATCCCTTTTCCAAGGTGCCTACACCGCGGAAATATTCCGTGCAGGTTTAAACAGTATTCCTAAAGGGCAATTCGAAGCAGCACAAACTCTCGGACTATCACCGTTTTACACCTACAAAGACGTGATTTTGCCTCAGGTTTTACAGCGCACATTACCGCCATTAACCAATGAAGTGGTTTCTTTGATCAAAAACTCTTCCATTGTAAGCGTGATGGCGATTTTTGATCTAACGACACAGGCACGCAACATCGTCTCAGAGACGGCGATGCCGTTCGAAATTTGGTTTACCGTGGCAGCAATTTATCTTGCTCTCACTCTGTCACTTTCTGGCTTGTCTGCATGGCTAGAACACAAACTCGGAGCCAGTTGGCGCAAATTATAAGGAGATAACATGAAGTTATTCAAAGCGACCATTACTGCATTATTAGGGCTAGCCATAGCTATGCCTACAATCGCGAAAGAAGATGTCGCCACACCCAATGTAGATCAAATCAAAGAACGAGGTACTTTGCGCGTTGGTATGTCAACATTTGTACCTTGGGCAATGCGTAACAAGCAAGGCGAGTTAATCGGTTTTGAAATCGATGTTGCCAAACGCTTAGCAGAAGATTCAGGTTTGAAAGTGGAATTCGTACCGACTGCGTGGGATGGCATTATTCCCGCACTACTGGCGAAAAAGTTCGACGTGATCATTGGTGGCATGTCTGTTACGCCTGAACGTTCCAAAAGCGTCTTGTTTACTGCGCCCTACTCGCACTCAGGCGTTCAAGTAGCAGCAAACAAAGAACTCGCCTCTGGTTTTAGCGAATTTTCGGATTTTGACTCACGACGCGTAAAAATTGCGGCTCGTCGCGGCGCATTCACCGTTCAAGTAGCCAGAGAAACCTTCCCGAAAGCGAAGATCCTGCAATTTGATGACGACGCGCAAGCGTTCCAAGAGGTGCTGAATGGTAACGCCCACGCGGTCATTGCTTCTAGCCCAAAACCAGAACATGAGACAGTGAAACACAGCGACAAACTATTCCTTCCATTCTCTGAGCGACTATCACAAGGTAACGAAGCCTTTGCAGTTCGCTTGGGGGAAGAAGATAAAAAGGCCTTTTTCAATAAATGGATTGAAGCAAGAACCCAAGATGGATGGTTAAAACAACGTTATGAATACTGGTTCTCGACATTAGATTGGCAAGATCAAGTCGCGCAAGGCCAGTAATCTAAATGGCTCGTGGACGCCGCGAGCCTATACTCTCCAATCATCCATTTTACTTTTCCATAACTTATCGGAGTCAAATTTTTGGGCGAACACACTACCACTCGCACAGCACCCGCGAAATCCAGCACAGGCTACCTTTTACCGCAATTAAACACACTAGACTGGGTACTACTTGTTATGTGCGGTATCGGTGGTGTTTGGCTGTACCATCGGTCCGCTGTTGGTGTGCATTATTTGTGGCAGTGGAAAGAGGCGCTTGAATTACTTTTCACGCCTAGAGCAGATGGTGGTTTGCCCTACTTCTTCCAAGGTTTGATTTCGACGTTAAGGCTCAGTATTTGGGGCATCAGCTTCGCATTAGTGTTTGGCACTTTGTTAGGCTTAGCACGCTTCTCTCGTTCCGTTTGGTTGCGCACACCTGCCAATGCGTTTATCCAGTTAGTGAGAAACATCCCTCCGTTGGTGTTTGTTTTTATTTTCTACTTTTTCATTTCTAACCAATTGATCCCGTTGCTCGGTTTGGAAGATCTTCTACGAAACTACAACGGCGAACCAAATGCGCTACAGCGCTTTCTGTTTGGGCCTTCTAACCTTTGGGAAAACCTTGCCTCTGGCGTGTTATGCGTCGGCTTACTCTCTTCTGCCTACATTGCAGAAGTTGTGCGCGGTGGTTTACAAAGTATCGACCAAGGTCAGTGGGAAGCGGCTGACTCATTGGGCTTGTCTCGATGGGTGAAATACCGATTTGTTATCGCGCCACAGGTGCTTAAATCAATAACACCTGCACTTGCCGGTCAAACCATCTCTTTGGTGAAAGACACCTCTATTGTTTCACTGATTTCGATACAAGAAATGACGTTTGTTGGGACAGAGATGGCAAATTCATCAGGGTATATATTTGAAATTTGGTTGATTGTCGGCCTTGCTTACTTCTTAATTTGTTTTGGTCTGTCACTTATTTTTCGCCATATTGAAGCAAAATCGGAAGCCATTTCAAATTAACTCAACCGCATATGTAATTAGGCACATTTGATTCTTCAAATCAGAATTGCACCCTGTTACATTGGCAAGATGCTAAATTTTCGGCGTTTTTCATGGAGTTAAAGAATCAATCCGACTACGAGCGATACATAAAACAAGATAATCTTGGTGAATATTACGTAGTTCTCAATCAATTCACTTTTCACAGTGTTTATCAGCCAATTTTTGATAGACGCCAACGTATTATTGGTATGGAAGCCTTACTGCGTATTCGTGGCATTGATGGTTCCCTAATTCGTCCTGACGTGTTTCTGGCCAATAATGGTCTTGATCCCTACTTTCGCTTATGTGTAGAGTTTTTATCCAGAGCAATGCACATTCGAAATTTTGCACGCTATTTCGCGGGGACGCCGATCAAACTGTTTCTTAACGTCATGCCTCAAACGCTACTCACACTAACCAAAGACATGGGCTTTAAAGATAACGGCCTGCTTTACAAACGCCTTTCCGAACTTGGTATGAGCCCATCAGACGTCGTTTTTGAAGTAGTCGAAGAGTCATGCGGAAATACGGATTTATTAATCAAAGCCGTACAGTTAATGAAAGCAAATGGTTTTATCTTTGCTATCGATGATTTTGGCGCCCAACATTCTGATATCGCACGTGTTCAGCAGCTCTGCCCTGACATCATCAAAATCGATCGTTCCTATTTGCTAGACTACTGCGCCGGAGAAACCTTTTCCATACATAGCGCCGTTGATCTAGCGGATCATATGGGAGCAAAAGTCATTATAGAAGGGGTTGAAGAAGACGTGCAGCTACAAGCTATGTATCAACTTAATTTGGATTATTACCAAGGCTTTTACTTAGGAAAGCCTTGCGCCATTCATCACTGGACAGATAGCCTAAACATCGAGACGACTGTGCATTAACACTGCCCACTTACAGCACAGTGAAACCAAAAAAGCGCCGATATAATATGCTCGGCGCTTTTTAGTTTTACTCAGATGTCACTTATTTAGTTAAGCGTTCATTTCCCTAGAAAAAATCAATAGAATTACGACCGCTCTTCGGATCACGAGTGGCTTGCGGTTTGTCTTCTTTTTTGCCTTTCTTAGCAGACTGAGACAACGCTTCTTTCTGCGCTTTACGCTCTTTATGTGCCGCTTTACGGCCTGTTGATTTAGGCCCAGAGGCTTTAGGTGACTTACTTTGACGAGACTTATCTTTACGAGAAGACTGCGCTTCTTTTTTCGCTTTCTTTTCTGCTTTTTGCTCTGCCGTTTCAGGTTCGGTTACTGGCGCATCGCAAACCACAACATAATATTCCTGGTTAAACTCAAAAAAGTCACCATCATACATCTTGCGGCGCTTACGTGTTTCTAGTTCACCATTCACCGCGACGTAGCCTTCCTCGATGATATGTTTTGCTTCGCCGCCACCGCTGACCAAGTTTGCGATTTTAAAAAGCTTGTACAGTTCGATTGGATGCGCATCAACATCGATGCCAATCGCTTCGATCTCAATCTCTTCGCCTTCTAAATACTCTTCGTGGTCGTAATCTTGGGTCATGTTACTTACTCTTACTATTTGATGCCCTGAAGTTTAAACGCAATGCTTAAAAATAGAAACCTCTGCCGATGTTCAATCACCGATTCGCCTTGGCATTTGAGCACCTCTTAACCCATTTAACTTGTCGCTTGTTAGCTTGTTAGCTTGTATACCGATGCGTAGCTCAAACGAAGCTGCAATTACGCAACCTGAAGGTATATACTCTCTAAGTTATTGTTGAAAAGAGCGAATACTTTGTCTCAACCAAGTAGAATTACCTTTGTCACTGCGAACTTGTTTAATTTTGTCGCACCGCCTAACGCCTACTATGATTTCGAGAACATATACTCGTTAGAGCAATGGCGAGACAAACTTTCGTGGACGCAACGTCAAGTTGAAAAACTGGAAGGCGACGTGATTGGCTTACAAGAAGTGTTCAGTATCGAGAAGACCCAGGAATTTTTTTCAACCATCGGCTACCCCTACTTTGCGACCGTTGACACCCCACATGTTGAAGATGAGTACATTTACTCAAGCCCTGTTGTGGCAATCGCATCTCGGTTTCCAATAGAAAAAGTACAAGCGGTAGAGTTTGACTTAGCAACGCTTGAGCCTTTTGGAGTAAGTGTTGTTCCAGAGTTCAGTCGCAAACCTATCTATGCCCAAGTAATACATCCTGTACTTGGTCATATCGCCGTTTACGTAACGCACCTGAAATCTCAACGCCCGGCCGACTCAGAACAACCAGAAACGTCTAGCACGATTATTGGGCGCTGGTTATCCACCCAGCAAAGAGGCTGGGAAGCAGCGATGTTAAGAGACGCGATGCAAAAGAGGTATCGAAAAGAACCAATGCCGACAGTGTTAATGGGCGATATGAATCAACCTATCACTCCTATCAGCGTTAACAGCGCATTGGTATCCAATACTGGTGACAGCGTCACTGAATTACAACTCAAAGATGGTTGGTTATTGCAAAGTGACACCCTGAAGGATGAACGCCCAGCCACGCACTATCATTTTTCCACTGGGAATGTACTCGACTATATCTTGCTCTCGCAAGAGTTTGATACCTTATCAGATATATCGGTTGCCGAGGTTGTTGACTATCAGGTGTCTAACCAACATCTGATCAACCCGATTTATGACAGAGATAAAAACGCCAGCGACCACGCATTTGTGGCGCTGACTGCTGAAGTAAAGCTTTGAGCAACCTATTTAGTTACTTAGTGACGTTTCACAATTTTACGCGGGATAAGTTCTACGCCAGGCTTGTAACGCTTGGCGGAAGCGTTGAGTGCTAACTCCATTGCGCTGTCCGCGATCAACTCAAACTGTTGAGGCAAAGAGTTGATTTTCACAGGCAAGAAGTCCAGCAGTCGATTATCACCAAATGTTGCTAAACGCACCTTTCCCATCAGTTCTGGTTTTTCTAGCATTACATCCAACACACCTTCTAACAGTGTATATGACGTTGTAACAATGGCATCTGGCAATGCGTTCTCTGTTAACCACCTCTCTAAGACTTTCTTGCCTTCTTCCCGGGAGAAGTGTTGTCCATAACCCACTGTTGCCGTTTTACAACCTTGTTGAGAAGCAGATAGAAAACCGAGCTCACGCTCTTTTGAGACTTGAAGATCTTGCAATGCACCGATTAAGCCAATGGACTTTATATCCTCGGACAGTACTGACTGAGTGAGTTCAAGTGCGGCATCAAAATCTTCGCTGATGACACAACAAAAGTGCTCATCATCCATTGGACGGTCTAGCGCGATAACTGGCGTACCAGAATTTTGCAACTTAAGATAATACTCGTTTGCAGTGGGCATACCACTTGCCACAAACAACGCATCAATACGACGACTGACTAATGCTTCCGCCACCTTTTGCTCTGTATCAGGATCATCATCAGAGCAGCCAATCAAAATTTGGTACCCCGCTTTCCGAGAGTTTTGCTCTATCAGCTTTGCAAGACGCGCATAACTGGTGTTCTCTAAGTCTGGGATGATAAGCCCAAATGAGCGTGAATTACCTGCCCGCAAGGAAGACGCCGCATGATCTGGCTTATAATTGTACTCTTCTACAACGGCCATCACCTTTTTCTGAGTCTTCTCGCTGATGCGGTATTTCTGCGCTTTTCCGTTAATCACATAGCTTGCAGTTGTCTTAGAAACACCCGCTAATTTGGCTATTTCATCCAGTGTCATATTCTAAACCTTATTCTGTGCGCGCGATCATATTAATACATCAACGATCTTTCGATAAGTTGAATTATAAGCTGAACCGATTCAGTATAAAAGCTGAAAGGATTCAGCAAAACTTAAAAATTGACGTAAATCACCCGAACACGCAACAAACCAATTTGTGAGCTAGGCTATAGGACAGCGGCAAAGGCTCGTTTGTTAACGTCAGTTTTTAAAACAGTTTTTCTGAGTCTTTTAAAAAATTTACCAACAAGCTGAATCGATTTAGCTTGAAATATAAAAGGTTTGAGGAGTGATAAGCGCTCAGAAGAAGCGGCGTTCAACTTCTCACACAGAATACATTTTTAAATTGATACCTTAAGGCTGGAGAAGCACCATGCTTAAGCTAAATAAGAACGACATTACCCTCTCGCAATCAGCGACAGATAAGTTTGAAGCAATAAAGAGTATTGCTCATAGCCTGACTGATAAAGGCCTAGTTGAGCAAGGTTACGTTGAAGGCATGCTAAACCGTGAAAACCAAAACTCTACGTTTTTGGGGAACGGTATTGCCATACCGCACGGTACAACCGACACTCGTGCAATGGTGAAAACAACGGGTGTTGCTGTGCACCACTTCCCACAAGGTGTCGACTGGGGTGATGGCAATACTGTGTTCGTCGCTATCGGTATCGCAGCTAAATCTGATGAGCACCTTGGCATTCTTAAACAGCTCACCAAAGTGCTAGGCGCAGATGGCGTAGAAGAACGTCTGCGTAATGCAAAAAATGAAGACGAAATCATCGCCCTACTGCACGGTGATGTTCAGCTTGAAGCAGACTTTGACGCTTCTTTAATTCAACTGATGTTCCCTGCGAGCGACATGCTACAGATGAGTGCTGTTGCTGGTGGTCTGTTGAAAAATACGGGATGTGCTGATAACGAATTCGTTGCAGATCTCGTTACCAAACAACCAACTCACTTAGGTAATGGCCTGTGGTTAATTGGCAGTGACAAACATGTCACTCGCACAGGTGTGTCATTTGTCTCGACGGCAAACGACTGCGAATATGAAGGTCAAAAAGTGCGTGCACTTGTCGCGTTCGCGGCATGTAACAATGCTCACCA
Source organism: Vibrio sp. 1978 (assembly GCF_033344345.1). NCBI lineage: Bacteria > Pseudomonadati > Pseudomonadota > Gammaproteobacteria > Vibrionales > Vibrionaceae > Vibrio > Vibrio sp. 1978. The sequence continues at coordinate 115,220 of NZ_JAWPOP010000005.1, read as the reverse complement.
ACCTATCCTAAAAACGCTTTCTAATATTGTGTTTAACAATGAACACGGCAAGCTTTTAGATGCATCAGTAGAACAGATTCTTGCTTTGTTCAAAGGTGAAGAAGTCACAGCTGCATCTTCAGAAGAAGGCAATACCGCTGTATTTAAAATCAAAAACTCTCACGGCCTACATGCTCGTCCGGGGGCAATGTTAGTCGCAGAAGCGAAAAAGTTTGAATCCACTATACGTGTTTCCAACCTAGACGGAGATGGAAAAGCAGTAAACGCGAAGAGCCTAATGAAAGTCATCGCGCTGGGCGTTAAGCACGGTCACCAACTTCAATTTACAGCAGAAGGCCCTGATGCGCCGCAAGCCTTGGAGTCTATCGGAAATGCAATCGCTTCTGGCCTTGGTGAAGGTTAAGGATCCGATATGACAAACAAAACAAATAAGGTTGTCACTATTACGCTCAACCCGGCATTGGATTTAACAGGTTCAGTAAATGAACTAAACGTTGGTTCCGTGAGCTTAGTACAGCAAAGCAATCTCCACGCTGCAGGTAAAGGTGTCAACGTAGCAAAAGTGTTGAGCGATTTAGGCGCAGATGTCACGGTTACCGGCTTTCTTGGTAAAAATAACCCTGAGCTATTCCATCAGCTTTTCAATGACATCGGCGTTAAGAATGAGTTTGTAGAAGTACAAGGTGCAACTCGTATCAACGTCAAGCTCGTTGAGGCTAATGGAAACGTTAGTGACATTAACTTCCCTGGTGTTCAAGTTACGGCAGAAGAAATCGCGCGCTTTGAAGAAACCCTATTCCGCCTTGCTGAAACACACGATTACTTTGTATTGGCAGGCAGCCTACCGGGCGGTGTTACTGCAGAGCAATGCGCTGCATGGATAGAAGCACTGCATCAACAAGGCAAAAAGGTGTTGTTCGACAGTAGCAAAGCCGCATTGAAGTCAGGTATTGATGCTCACCCATGGTTAATTAAACCTAACGATGAAGAACTTGGTGATTTTGTTGGCGAACATCTAGAAACGCCTGAACAATGCCAAGCTGCTGCGCAAACACTGAGCGACAAGGGCATAGAAAACATCGTGGTTTCTATGGGACCTGACGGTGTTATGTGGCTCAACCAAGGCGAATGGCTTAGTGCAAAACCGCCTCGAATGAATGTAGTGAGCACCGTTGGCGCAGGCGATACGCTGGTCGCTGGCTTGTGTTGGGGCCACATGCAACTGATGCCTAAAAACGATTTATTGCGCTTCGCTACGGCACTTTCTGCTTTGGCAGTTAGTCAAGTTGGCGTAGGGCTAACCAGTCAGGAAGAACTGGAAAATATCAAGCGACAAACTGAAGTTAGCGCGCTTTACCCTATTACAAACTTAGAACAAAACTAAGGAACAGAAGGTTATCGTATGAATATTGCCATTATTACTGCCTGTCCGAGCGGTGTAGCAAATAGCATCCTTGCGGCAGGATTACTAGAACAAGCCGCCGCAAAATTAAACTGGAATGCCAAAATAGAATGTCAATCAAGTGTGGTTGAACCAACACTATTGACGGAAGCTGACGTTGAACAAGCAGAAGTCATTGTCATTGCGGCAAATACTAGCGTCGACACTTCTCGTTTTGTAGGAAAAAAGGTTTACCAAGCGGAAATTAGCGAAGTAGCAAAAGACGCAACTGCGTTTCTCCAGCAAGCGGTTGAAAACGCCACTTTACTTGAAAAAGCAACCACACTTGCAGCCCCTATCACTACAGATACAACATCAGCATCAAAGAAGATTGTTGCAATCACGGCATGCCCTACTGGCGTTGCGCATACCTTTATGGCGGCAGAAGCTTTAGAAGAAGAAGGCAAGCGTCGTGGCCATCAAATCAAGGTGGAAACTCGTGGTTCAGTTGGCGCTAAAAACCAACTGACTGAGCAAGAAATTGCAGATGCCGATCTGGTGATCATTGCTGCGGATATTGAAGTGCCACTTGATCGCTTTAACGGCAAAAAGATGTACCGCACGAAAACAGGCCCAGCTCTGAAAAAAACAGCCGAAGAGATGGACAAAGCATTCGAGCAAGCCACGGTGTATCAACATTCTGGTTCAGCTAACTCTTCATCTTCCACCGAAGAGAAAAAAGGCGCTTACAAACACCTGATGACCGGTGTGTCTCATATGCTGCCTGTGGTTGTCGCAGGTGGTCTGATCATCGCTCTATCTTTCGTGTTCGGTATTGAAGCATTTAAAGAAGAAGGCACACTAGCAGCAGCCTTGATGAACATTGGTGGTGGCTCTGCATTCGCATTGATGATTCCTGTACTTGCTGGCTATATTGCGTTTTCAATCGCTGACCGTCCTGGTCTCGCTCCTGGTCTTGTTGGCGGTATGCTAGCAAGTTCTACTGGCGCAGGTTTCCTTGGCGGTATCGCGGCTGGTTTCATTGCTGGTTACGCAGCGAAACTCCTCGCAGATAAGGTGAAACTGCCACAATCGATGGAGGCGCTAAAACCGATTCTGATCATTCCATTTGTGGCAACATTGTTCACCGGACTTGTCATGATCTACATCGTAGGCGGCCCAGTTTCAGGCATCATGAACGGCCTGACTGACTTCCTAAACAACATGGGTTCTGACAGTGCAGTACTACTGGGTATTATCCTTGGCGCTATGATGTGTTTCGACCTAGGAGGCCCGGTAAACAAAGCCGCTTACGCATTTGGTGTTGGCCTTCTGGCTTCACAAACTTACGCACCAATGGCGGCAATCATGGCCGCAGGTATGGTTCCTGCGCTAGGTATGGGTTTAGCGACCTTCATTGCGAAGAACAAATTTGAACAAAATGAACGTGAGGCTGGTAAAGCATCATTTGTCTTGGGCCTGTGTTTCATCTCTGAAGGCGCAATTCCATTTGCTGCGAAAGATCCAATGCGCGTGATTCCATCTTGTATGGCCGGTGGCGCGCTTACTGGTGCCCTATCGATGCTATTCGGTGCGAAATTAATGGCACCACACGGCGGTCTATTCGTGCTGCTAATTCCTAACGCAATTTCACCAGTATTAATGTATTTAGTGGCTATTGCAGCAGGTACAGCGGTAACTGGCTTTACTTACGCATTCTTAAAAAGCAAAGCAGAAGCGAAACAAGAAGTCGCAGCTTAATTAGAGCGACTCCGGTTAACAATGCCACCCTCGAATTTGGCATTTAGCACCTCCCTTTGATTCCGGTTAAGGGAGGTGTTTTTTATTCCGCAGCCGGAACGGCTACAATGTCTACTTCCCCACTGCTAATATCCACCGTTGCTTGATAAGCGCTATGCGGGTCACCGTAGTGCTTGAAGGTAAAGTGGTAAACGTTAGCTGGCGTCCACAAGGTTTTTGAATCTGCGGGCAGAATGTCATAGCCGTCTTGCTGATAAAGCTCTGTCGCCATTACATTTGCGATTGCCGCCTGCTGGTTAGCGTCTCGATCCACCTTTGGCTCTAGTGACGGGTTACTTGGATAAGATTCACCGTTGTAACTCATGAGTCGATATGAGCCATTACTCCAAACGATAAAGTCCTGCCAACCATTACTGTAACTGTCGGCTAGTACAATAGGCGTACGAGTTACCGACATTCGATTAATAACGTTTCCCTCATTATCAAACATATATGCAGAGCAGCCACCACTACCACAGAAATAGCGATCTTGAAGCAACACTATGTGTTCTGCCTTTCCGTCGCTGTTTAGGTCGGCGCTACCCGATAGATAACGTAGGTTGTCTTGCTCGAGCGACAGCCCTTCAGGGGCTAAAACCTTACTATCAATCCAACTGGAAATGACTTCGGCACTAACACTGTTAATTTTAGGGGCAGGTTGTTTGGTTTCTGTCGGCATGCTATTCGTCGCGGTGCAGCCAACCAAGGTGAAAGAACCAACGAAGAAGAGTCCGTTTAATATGCGCTTATTCATGTAATCTCAATCTTTGATGTGTCGTTACATCAGTATACGCATGATTTGCATTGTAATCGTAAGAAAATCATTAAAATCAAGCAAATGAATGGTTTGGTATGTATTAGTAAGATCAAAAAAGCCCCGAAGAAAACCTTCAGGGCTAGGCAGGAAGCTGGCAAATAGCCAGGAGTCCCTATGCAGTGGTCGGTTTTACCCTAAACAGAATTGCAAACATCACTGGCACCACTATCAGTGTCAGTACAGTAGCAAAACCAAGACCTGCCATAATCGTTATTGCCATCGAGCCAAAGAAGGCGTCGAAGACCAGTGGTATCATCCCCAAGATAGTTGTTAGGGCAGCCATACTTACCGGACGAACGCGGCTTATCGCACTATCGACAATCGCGAGGTAAGGATCTTTACCTGACTCCAACTCAAGGTTAATTTGGTCAAGCAACACAATACCGTTTTTCAAAATCATGCCACTTAGGCTTAACAAACCAAGGAATGCTGTAAAACTGAACGGCATGTTCGTGGTAAGCAAACCAAAAGCAACGCCAATGATCGCTAACGGAACGGTGAACCAAATGACCAACGGCTTTTTGATTGAGTTAAACAGTAAAATAGTAATGATGAACATCAACAAGTAACCCATCGGCAATGAACCGAATAGGCCTTCTTGTGCATCTTTGGATGATTCGTACTCACCACCCCATGTGATTTCGTACCCTTCTGGAACATGCAATGCCATCACTTTAGGCTGTACACGAGCAAATAAGCTTGCTGCCGTGTCGTCACTCAACACATCATGGTCCGCGAGAACGGTTAACGTACGCTTACGGTCACGACGCTGAATTAGCGGCTCACTCCAATCCAGTTGAACGCCATCAATCACTTGATCAACCGGAATATAAGTTTGCAACGAAGGACTCCAAATGGTCACGTTTTGTAGTGATTCAAAATCTACGCGTTCTTCTTCAGGAAGGCGTGTCATAATTGGCAACGTATGTGTACCATCACGCAAGTAACCTAAGGTGCTACCACCAAACGCCATTTGCAGTGTGCTTGAAAGATCTTCTTTCGAAATACCTAAGCGACGAGCTTTAGACTCATTGAAAACGGGTACAAGTTCCTTGGTGCGCTCTCGCCAATCGTGACGAATGTTTCGGGCACCAGGATCGGTATGAAGGATGTCTTCAACTTGCACCGCCAAGTCACGTAAAACTTGTGGATCAGGGCCAGTAATACGCGCTTCGATCTTAGACGCTGGTGATGGACCAAATTCCATCAATTTAAACTGGAACGTAGGCGCATCAAATGTTTTCGCCAGATTCTCATCTAACTTATGCAGTAAACCAAACATTTTCTCACGATCAGTCGCGCGAACTTGGAACTGCGCGTACGCTTCGTAACTTTTTTCTGGTTGATAGGTTAAAGCAAAACGCTGTAGGCCCTGCCCAATCGAAGCAGAAACAAAGTCAATATCATCTTGCTGACGAATGTAGCTTTCGACCTCTTCAGCTTTTTTAATCGTTTCACGGATGTCAGTACCCTCTGGCATCCACATATCCACGTAGAACATCGGCGTATTCGATGGTGGGAAGAACTGCTGTTTTACATTACCAAATGCCACGACAGCACCCACTAATAGCGCCACCATGCCAGCAACGGTAAGCCAGCGGAATCGCAATGCAAATTTCAGTGATGCCCCAAATACGACAAACAACCAGCCTTTATAAGGATCATCTTCGCTAGTACCCTGCTCTTTGTTTTCCTCTTTCAACAAAAGATCGGCAAGGAAAGGCGTCAGTGTAATAGCGGTAATCCAGCTTAAAAATAGTGAGAAACACAGCACCCAGAATAGAGAGCCCATGAACTCACCTGTCGCATCTTGCGACAAACCGATAGGTGCAAAAGCCGTAATTGCAATAACAGTTGCGCCCAGCAAAGGCCATTGTGTTTGCTTTACAATATCGACAGCCGCTTGAACTTTGGTACGCCCTTTCTTTAGGCCAACCAATATGCCTTCCACGACAACAATCGCGTTATCAACCAGCATACCCAAGGCAATAATTAACGCGCCAAGAGAAATACGATGCAGTTCGATGTTGTTGTAATTCATCAAAATGAAGGTACCAAATACCGTCAATAACAACACAACTCCAATGATGACACCACTGCGTAAACCCATAGTAAACAGCAACACAATGATTACGATCGCCACTGCCTCCGCTAGACTAATTACAAACGCTTTAACAGATTCATCCACCTCATTGGCTTGGTTGTAAAAGTAGTTCATATCGATGCCAGCAGGCTTGATAGACTCTAGGATCGCGAGCTCCGCATCCAAACGTTCACCAACCTCAACCACGTTCACACCCGACGCAAACGAGATACCGATATTAATCGCTTTTTGACCGTTAAAGAGTACGACGTTGCCTGGCTTCTCTTGAATACCGCGAGAAATCGTTGCTACGTCTTTTAGACGAATTAGATTTCCTGTGTCACGGCCATGAATGATCAGATTTTCTAGTGCTTCTACAGTGTTTAAGGTGCCGCTTGGGCGAATAACAAGGCTTTCGCCATTGACCATCACTTCACCTGCTGAAACCACATTGTTTTGCTGGTTCAACAAGCTCGAAACCACATTCATGTCTAAGTTCAGTGCAGCAAGGCGATCAAGTGAGATCTCAACGAATAGCATTTCTTGCTGATCGCTCGTGATGTCTACCTTACCAACACCATCAACAAGCTCGATTTCACGGGTCAGGTAATCCGCATAACGTTTCAGCTCTACATAGTCGTAATCGTCACCAGTGAGCATTAACATCACGCCATAAACGTCACCGAAATCATCAATGATCTGTAAAGACTGAACACCTTGAGGCAATGATGGTCGTAAATCATTAATTTTACGGCGCATTTCATCCCAAATTTGCGGCAGTTCATCAGGACCATAGTCCATTTCCATGCTCACCGTTATTTGAGACATACCATTAGAAGACGTAGAGGTAATTTTGTCGATATAAGGGAGTTTTCGAATCTCTTTTTCTAGAGGATACGTCAGCTCTTCTTCAACTTCTTTTGACGTCGCGCCAGGGTATGTTGAGATGATCATGGCATCTTTGATCGTAAATGCCGGGTCTTCTAATCGTCCAAGCTCCAAAAATGACGTTAAACCACCAACAGCAAGGATAATAATGAACAACCAGCTGATGACTTTGTTTTTTATTGAATACTCAGCAATGTTCATTATTGGTTATTCTCCACAACATCCACATGTTTACCTTCGCGTAATTTACGCAGATTTGAATTAATCAGAATATCGCCCTGGCTAACACCTGACGACACAATGGCTCCATTGCCATTCACTTGAGAAATCATGACAGGCACTCGTGTGACAATGTCACCTTCTTTTTTCCACACAAAGAACTCATTCCCTTCACTGCCTGCTTGAAGCGCCGTGACAGGAACACTGTAACCATCAATAGAGGTAATGCCCGCCTTCACCATATCGACCAAAACGCTTACGCTGGTTCCCGGCAATATCTCTGTTTTTGGCTGTGGCATCGTCAAGTACATTTCGTAGGTTTGAGTTTCAGCGTTGGGTTCACTTGTGTGCTCTAAATAGTCCAAAGCAAATCTGCCATCGATGCCGGAGAAGGTTGCTCTAGGCTTGTAGCTCATGCTGTCTGAGTTTGGGTCTACCATCGCTAAAACATTGTCGGAAAGCTCAATACGCACGTAAACCAAATCGTTTTGGTATAGGTTTAACACGGGTTCACCAATTGCCACACGCTCAAAACGTTCTTTGAAAACATCGGATACTTTACCGGCGAACGGGGCGAATAAACGGGTGTAATTCAATTGATTGGTCGCGTTATAGAAAGTAGCCTCAGCTAGCTCTTTATTGGCGGTTAGCTCATCAAGTTCCGCTTTTGAAATCATTTGACGTGCATGCAAGTCTTCACCGCGTTTAAGCTGACGAATTGCGAGTGTGTATTGTGCTTCTGCGTCATTCACGGCTTGCTTCTCTTTGCTATCATCTAGCTTTGCGATCATTTGCCCCTGCTTCACAACGTCACCCGCTTTAACCAATACGTGCTGAACTTCCCCAGCGCGGCGAAATGCCATTGGCGTTTGCTCTGCAGGCACTACTATGCCTTTGAACGCGCGATGTTGACTTTGTACTGGTGCATCCACCGAGATAGTCGACACAAAAAGTGGCTGCTTGACGATAGCTTGGTTTTCATTTTTGCACCCTGTTAAAACTGCAAGTGCAATCGCAGAGATCGTAAGTAGAGAACGTTTCATTAAATGCCTCCCTCACGAACCCAAGCTTTCACCACTTGTCCTTCAACCAGTCTCTCAACACCAGCAATAACAACGTAATCATTGTTATCAAGCCCGGCTTTCACACCACCTGCTGCGTCAAGTGACACAGTGACTTTATTGACCTGCTGCGTGCTTCTGTCCATTACCCAAACTTCACCTTGCGTCCCATTTTTGTTGACCCAAGCAGACTGAGGTAACGTCATCGCGTCCGATACATGTTGTTTAGCAATGTGTACCTGCCCAGTCATACCTGTCAGCAAATTGCGATCTTCTGGTCGAGTGATGGTCACGATCGCCTCATAACTATTGGTATCGATGTTTGGCTGCGTCGAAATTTCTTTAAATTGCCCAGGGATACGTTTTCCTGGCTCGCTATCCATCGTCACCCACATATCGGAGTTTTGCAGTGACTCAAGTGATACAGATTCCGCATAACTTACTGGCAAGGTGAAAGATACATCCAACGTCGTGTTATCAATGAGATTCAAGATCTCCTGCTTCTCTGCTACTACTTGAAACGGGTTGACATAGGTATATGACACAATGCCATCAAACGGTGCGTGAATTTTGGTATAGCTCAAATCGGTTTTAGCTTGTTCGTAGTTCGCCAATGCCGCTTTATATTGAGTTTCTTTCTGATCGTACTCATCAGTACTAATGAGTTTTTTTCCGTAAAGGTTTTTCGCGCGGTCCCATTGTGTTTTCGCTAACGCGTACTGCGCTTGAGCGGCATCTAACGCAAGCTGAAGATCTTTAGGGTCTAACGTTGCGAGCACTTCACCTTTTTGGACTTTTTGACCCATGCGTACACGTAATTCATCAACCTCTCCACCAACCTGAAAAGAAAGCTGCGCGCGATGTGTTGCATCAATACGCGCTAAAAAGGCGTGCGAGTCTTCAAGTTCTAGGTCTTTCACCGCCAGTAATTTTACAGGTTTGATTAAAGGTTCAGACGGCTCAGAAATGGCTTTATTACACCCAGTTAGCATCCCAGAAAGACTTAATGTCACCACTGCGCCAACTAAAGTGCGCTTTAAATATTGTTTTCGCACCCGCTTTCTCCGTAGGTTTTATATATTACACAGCCGTGCAGTATAAGCAGAATTTGAAATTGATCAACATATTTTCCAGGTGGATAGCAAATTAATTAGTCAAAGCGTTCGGTTTCTGGTAAAAGTAAGCGCGTGATTAATATTCGGGAAAATTCGAACTATGAATGAAAGAAAGCAGGGGCGTAGAAGTGCTGAAGCAGCAGAACAAACTAAGTGTCTGATCCTTAAAGTGGCAGCAGATATGTTTTGTGAACTTGGTTACGAGCGTGTCTCGCTGCGCAATATCAGTGAAAAGGCTGGTGTTTCACATAGTTTGATCCGTCACCACTTCGGCAGCAAAGAGAAAATCTGGCAAGCGGTTAGCGATGCAATGGACGAGTTCATGCAGTGCTATATGGCTGAACTCATCAATGAAATGCCGGAGAACACACCTTCGAATAGAAAAATTTATCTGTTTATGGTTCGCATGCTAGCATTTGCTCTCGTCAATCCTCATCCAGTACAGATGATCGCCGATGCCATTCGACAAGGCGATGACGGTGCTCTGCTGCAGTATTTCTTAAAGTCAAAAGATGAGTTCGCTGCGATATTTACCGGAATTTTCGAGCAGTACAACAGCGAAAACCCTAATGCACAATTTGATCAGTGGGAATCAAAGTGGCAAATGTTGATCTTCGCACATGGTGCTGTCAGTCTCGCGCCAATGATGCAAGAAACATGGCCGGATATTGCAGATAATCGCGAAAAACTGCTGATCAAGCATTGGGAATTGTTTAATACCATTATGGCCTCTCAATTTGGGATCCCAAAAGAAGAGATGATTCATCCGGAAAAGCTTGAAGATATCGTTATTGATATGTGCTGTACTATTGATGAAGCAGTAAACTAAAAGTAAACAAGCGAAAAGAAGACATAAAAAATGCCGAGCTACAAAGCTCGGCATTTTTGTTTCAATTCGTTTTAACCACGGTAGTAGCGTTGTGGTACGAACGGCATTTTTTCAACTGTCATTGGTAGCATTTTACCACGCACTTCAGCGAACACTTCAGTACCAATCGCCGCCAAATCCGCACGAACATAACCCATTGAGACTGGCTTACCTGCATTCGGACCCGCCGTACCGCTGGTTACAACGCCAATTTTAACGCCGTCAGCATCAAACAGTTCAACACCTTCACGCACTGGCGCTTTGGTTTGACCTACTAGACCCACACGCTTACGCGCCACATCTTTAGTCTCAATCTGCTTAAGAATAATGTCTGCGCCAGGGAAACCACCTTCACGTTCACCACCAATACGACGAACTTTTTGGATACCCCATAGCAAGCTCGCTTCAACAGGTGTTGTTGTTGTGTCTAGGTCATGACCGTATAGACAAAGGCCACACTCAAGACGAAGCGAATCACGAGCACCAAGGCCAATCCATTCAACTTCATCTTCAGCAGTCAGTTTACGTGCTAGCTCTTCCGCTTTGTCAGCAGGAACCGAGATTTCGTAACCGTCTTCGCCTGTATAACCACTACGAGAAACAATGCACTCGGCGCCTAAAATATCGACTTTACGAATATCCATGAACAGCATTTCAGAAACTTCTGGTGCAAAACGCGCCAATACAGCCGCCGCTTTAGGGCCTTGGATTGCAAGTAGAGCTCGGTCTTCGATAATTTCTAGCTCAACACCAGATGGTAAATGCGCTTGTAGGTGTGCGATATCTTGCGCTTTACATGCTGCGTTCACAACCACAAACAGATGATCGCCTAGGTTAGCCACCATCAAGTCGTCCATGATGCCGCCCTCTTCATTAGTGAAAAAAGCGTAACGCTGTTTACCAGACTCAAGATCCACAATATCCACTGGAACTAATGTTTCTAGGAACGCAGCTGCACCGTCACCAATTAGGCGAAGCTGTCCCATGTGAGAAACGTCAAACAGACCTGCCGCATCACGAGTATGTAAGTGTTCCTTCTTTACGCCTAGAGGATACTGAACAGGCATATCGTAACCCGCGAACGGGACCATTTTGGCACCAACTTCAACGTGAAGTGCGTGTAGTGGTGTTTTCAGTAGTTCTTGAGTCATTTTCGTCTCCATTTAGATAGACCCGAGAATGCTATCGGCATTCGATGTGTTTCCAATAATAAACATGGCTCATTCTATTTTGCACGAACAAGACGTAGATCGACTTGCAAAAGTGTGACTCTTAACATTTTAATCACAACAAATCGTACAAAAAAAGCGCTTTAATGAGCAAGTTCTCATCAAAAAAGCGCCTTTTCATCATAACGACCACCAACAGCAATCGTTTGCTTTCACTATAGGAAATTTACAAGTATTTATCACTATTTGGCTGTCACCCACAAAATGAGCGCATCTTCCTCGCTAACACTGGTCAACATATGTCCCATATTTGCATCGTAATAAACGCTGTCTCCCTCGCTTAAAACAACAGGTTCGTAAAACTCAGAATAGAACATGACCTCACCAGATAAGATAAGCAGAAATTCTTCGCCATCATGACGAACCCAGTCTTTATATTCATCAAAACTACGAGCTCGAATTTGGCTCTTAAACGGCATCATTTTCTTATTGGAAAGTTGTGTCGCGAGCAGTTCATGTTCATAAGTTTGTGTTGGGTGTGGTTTACCTTCATTCTTCTTGGTAACATCCCTACGCCCTGTCGCTACCTTTTTTCTAGGTGGCTCAAATAGTTGTGGCATGTCAATTTGTAAGCCAAGTGCCAATTTTTGCATCGCTTGAAACGTCGGGGAGATCTGCTCATTTTCTATTTTGCTCAGTGTAGATCGAGCAAGCCCGGTTCGCTGACTGGCCTCTTCTAATGTGATACCGAGTTTCGAGCGGATATCCTTAATACGCTGGCCCAGTTTTAACGGCTCGATATTTTGGTCATGTTGCTCTTTTGCCAACGTCATCGATGGGTATTCATCGTAAATACTTTCTGCCATAAATCCCTCTATAGATATCCATATTTTTTGTCTTACTCGCATTGTGCATGAAGCACATAGTGGATAGAAGTCCACCAAGTGAATTAAACCGTGCTCTTGTTAACAAATTTTGAAATCTTGTTTCCTATAGGAAATTTTTGGTTGATTGTTCCCGTCACAGGCGCTATGTTACCAACTTGTTAGATGTAGAGATGCATATTTCCGTAAGAGATTGGTAAAGGAAACACGCAATCCAACGGAGTTTTTGCCCAAATTTAGGGCCGGATGTTCACTCTGTTCTGCTACGCAGTTCAGCTGTTTTTGAGGACAAATGAACCACAACCGCAAATCATAACTCATCTATTGCGGGTTCATTTTCAGATTTGGAAGGTCAACTACCATGAATAAGAGTTACCCTAACCACAGCTTGGAAAACTTTTTCTCTACCAACCTCTCTGCGACAGATGATGCTGTCTTTGCTGGAATTCAAGCGGAATCCGCTCGCCAAAACGAACAAATCGAACTTATCGCTTCTGAGAACATTGTTTCTAAAGCGGTAATGCAAGCTCAAGGCACATGCCTAACAAACAAATACGCTGAAGGCTACCCAGGTCGTCGTTACTATGGTGGTTGTGAGCACGTAGATACAGTGGAAGCCATTGCTATCGAACGCGCAAAAAAACTTTTCAATTGTGAATACGCAAACGTTCAACCACACTCAGGCGCACAAGCAAACGGCGCAGTAAAACTAGCACTGCTTCAACCTGGTGACACCATTCTTGGTATGTCTTTAGACGCAGGTGGTCACCTGACGCACGGTGCACGCCCTGCACTTTCTGGTAAATGGTTTAATGCAGTTCAATACGGTGTTGATCGCGAAACACTGGAAATCAACTACGAAGATGTTCGTGAGCTAGCACTTGAGCACCAACCTAAAATGATCATCGCAGGTGGTAGCGCTATTCCACGTACTATCGACTTTGCAAAATTCCGTGAAATCGCAGACGAAGTAAATGCAATTCTTATGGTCGACATGGCACACATCGCCGGTCTTATCGCAACAGGCGCGCACCCTAGCCCACTGCCACACGCACACGTTGTTACGACTACAACACACAAAACATTGCGTGGCCCTCGCGGCGGTATGATTCTTACTAACCACGAAGACATCATTAAGAAAATCAACTCAGCCGTATTCCCTGGCCTACAAGGTGGCCCACTGATGCACGTTATCGCAGCCAAAGCGGTCGCATTTGGTGAAGCGCTTGGCCCTGAATTTAAAACTTATATTGATTCGGTGATCAATAACGCAAAAGTCCTAGCGGAAGTATTGCAAACTCGCGGTTGCGACATCGTAACTGGTGGCACAGACACGCACCTAATGCTGGTTGACCTTCGTCCGAAAGGGTTGAAAGGCAATAAAGCAGAAGAAGCTCTAGAGCGTGCTGGGATCACATGTAACAAAAATGGCATCCCATTCGATACAGAGAAGCCTATGATTACATCGGGCATCCGTTTAGGAACGCCTGCGGGTACAAGCCGCGGCTTTGGCGCTGAAGAATTCAAACTCATCGGTAATTGGATTGGTGACGTACTGGACGGTTTAGTGAACAACCCTGAAGGTGACGCAGAAGTTGAAAAACGCGTTCGCAAAGAAGTAAAAGAACTTTGCAGTCGCTTTCCTCTATACCAGTAAACGATTTTTTTAAAATCATAATAATTCCTGACAAGTTATTCGGAGATTAAGCAATGGACAAAACACTGAAGTTTGCAGATAGCCACGAGTGGGTACGTGACAACGGTGACGGCACAGTAACAATTGGTATTTCTGAGCATGCACAAGAAATGCTAGGTGACGTGGTATTCGTTGACCTACCAGACGTAGAAGACGAAGTTGAAGCAGGTGAAAGCTTCTCTCTCGTTGAATCTGTAAAAGCAGCGTCAGACATCTACGCACCAATCACTGGTGAAATCGTAGAAATCAATGAAGAACTAGAAGACAGCCCAGAGCTAATTAACGAAGAGCCGTACGAAGGTGGCTGGATCGTAAAAGTGAAGATGTCTGATGTATCTGAACTAGATAACCTGAAAGACGCAGACGAATACCTAAACTCTATCGAAGAAGAGTAATTAGGATGTGACGAAAGCTGTTCCCTAGCCTGTTTAGAGAACAGCTTTTTTTCTAGGTTCGGACGTATAATTTAATTTATCAGTAACGCAAATCCGTTACCCGAACCAAGGAGTAGGTAAAGGACAATGACTGAATTACTTCAAAGCCTCAGCACACAAAACGAGTTCGTTGCTCGCCACAATGGACCAAACAAATCTGACCAACAGAAAATGTTGGAAGCGATCAACGCAGTTAGCCTAGATTCGCTTATCGACGAAACCGTACCAGCACAAATTCGCCTAGAGCAACCAATGAGCTTGGCAGAAGCGAAAAGCGAAGCAGACATGCTGGCAGCAATGCGTAAGTTCGCCGATCAGAACCAAGTTAAACGTACATTCATTGGTCAGGGTTACTACAACACCTTCACGCCGAACGTGATTCTACGCAACGTGATGGAAAACCCGGGCTGGTACACTGCTTACACCCCTTACCAACCAGAAATCTCACAAGGTCGTTTAGAAGCACTTCTAAACTACCAACAAATGGTGATGGATCTTACTGGTATGGAAATCGCGAACGCGTCATTGCTCGATGAAGCAACGGCAGCAGCAGAAGCGATGACACTTTGTAAGCGTGCGGGTAAAAGCAAGAGCAACGTATTCTTCGTTGCTGACGACGTTCACCCACAAACCATCGAAGTGGTAAAAACTCGTGCGAAATTCATCGGCTTTGAAGTCTTGGTTGGTTCTTTAGAATCACTACCAGAGCAAGACGTGTTCGGCGCACTAGTTCAATACCCAAGTACAACAGGTGAAGTTCGTGACCTAACGGACATCATCGCTAAAGCGCAAGCAAACAAAACACTAGTGACTGTAGCAACGGACCTTCTTGCTTCTACCCTACTTAAACCTGCAGGTGAAATGGGCGCAGACGTAGCAATCGGTTCAGCACAACGTTTTGGCGTGCCGATGGGTTACGGCGGTCCACACGCTGCTTTCATGGCAACTCGTGATAAGCACAAGCGTACAATGCCTGGTCGTGTTATCGGTGTTTCTATCGATACCAACGGTAACCAAGCACTGCGTATGGCAATGCAAACGCGTGAACAGCACATCCGTCGTGAAAAAGCGACTTCAAACATCTGTACTGCTCAAGCACTGCTAGCGAACATGGCGTCTTTCTACGCGGTTTACCACGGCGCAGAAGGTCTACGCACGATTGCTCGTCGTACGCACCACATGACAGCCATCCTAGCCGCTGGCCTAACTAAAGGCGGCTTCGAGCTTGCTCACAACAGCTTCTTCGACACCATCACTATCAACACAGGTGCACAAACTGAAGAGCTATACGCGAAAGCACTAGCCGCAGACATCAACCTACGTAAGTTGGGTACTCAGCTAGGTGTGAGCTTCGACGAAACCACAACCGTGGCAGATGTAGAAGCCCTATTCGCAGTATTCGGTGTGAAAGAAGAAGTCGCAGCACTATCAACTGAAATCGCAGGCAACGAGTTTGCAGCCATTCCAGAAGCATTGCGCCGCACAACAGAATATCTAACACACCCTGTGTTTAACACGCACCACAGCGAAACACAGATGATGCGTTACCTAAAACAGCTAGAGAACAAAGACTTCTCACTCACGCACGGCATGATCCCACTGGGCAGCTGTACGATGAAGCTGAACGCAGCAGCAGAGATGATTCCAGTAACTTGGCCTGAGTTTGGTTCGATCCACCCGTTCGCACCAGCAGAACAAGCAGCTGGTTACGCTGCACTCGCAAAAGACCTTAAAGAAAAGCTATGTGAAATCACTGGCTATGACGCATTCTCACTACAACCAAACTCTGGTGCATCGGGTGAGTACGCAGGTCTTATCGCGATTCAACGCTACCACGAAAGCCGTGGCGAAGGTCACCGCAACGTATGTTTGATCCCAAGCTCTGCGCACGGTACTAACCCTGCGACAGCATCTATGGTGTCAATGAAAGTGGTTGTGGTTAAGTGTGATGAAGAAGGCAACATCGACATCGACGACCTAGCAGCGAAAATCGAGAAACACAAAGACAACCTATCAAGCATTATGATCACTTACCCTTCTACGCACGGCGTTTACGAAGAGAAAGTGAAAGAAGTGTGTGAAATGGTTCATGCCGCTGGTGGTCAGGTTTACCTAGACGGCGCTAACATGAACGCGCAGGTTGGTCTAACATCACCAGGCTTCATCGGTTCAGACGTTTCTCACCTAAACCTACACAAAACCTTCTGCATCCCGCACGGTGGTGGCGGTCCGGGTATGGGTCCTATCGGTGTGAAATCTCACCTAGCTCCTTTCTTACCAGGGCATATTGAAGACGGTGTAGAAGGCGCAGATTTCGCAGTATCAGCAGCAGATATGGGTAGCGCTTCTATCCTGCCTATCTCTTGGGCTTACATCGCAATGATGGGCGAAGCTGGCCTAACAGATGCTACAAAAGTAGCAATTCTGAACGCAAACTACGTGATGGAAACACTTCGCCAACACTACCCTGTTCTTTACCGTGGCAAAAATGGCCGCGTAGCGCACGAATGTATTATCGACATTCGTCCGCTGAAAGAAGAAACAGGTATCAGCGAAGAAGACATCGCGAAGCGTCTAATGGACTACGGTTTCCACGCACCAACTATGTCGTTCCCTGTAGCGGGCACGCTAATGGTTGAGCCAACGGAATCGGAAGATCTAGAAGAGCTGGACCGCTTCTGTGATGCGATGATCGCTATCCGCGAAGAAATGGAGAAAGTGAAAAACGGTGAATGGCCACTGGATAACAACCCACTTGTTAACGCGCCACACACACAAGTTGATCTTTCAGCTGAAGATTGGGACCGCCCTTACTCTCGCGAGATTGGCTGCTTCCCGTCTAAAGCGACCAAATCTTGGAAGTACTGGCCAACGGTAAACCGCGTAGATAACGTATACGGCGACCGTAACCTAATCTGTTCATGCCCAAGCATCGATAACTACGAAGATTAATTTTTGTAGTCTCTAAATCGACAAAGGCGAACCGTTTGGTTCGCCTTTTTGTTTTTGGTGTGCCGCCCTAACACTTGTTGATACATCGAGAAGGAATGATGGCTAGTTATTGTTTGCACAAAAGTGATTTAGAAATACAGTAACTTCTGAGAACCTTTGAATTAGCACTAATATCTCAGAGCCTTAAAGGCTTGTTGGAAACTCCTCATGAACACTATGCTATGCAGGTGCTATGTAGTTTCTAGTTCAGTTGCAGTAAGTCCCATTTATTACCATAGAGATCTTGGAACACCACCACTGTCCCGTATTCTTCCACACGAGGCTCTTCATTAAATACAACACCATTTTTCTTCATCAACTCGTAGTCACGCCAAAAATCATTAGTTTGCAGAAACAGGAAAACACGACCACCTGTTTGATTTCCTACTGCATGCGTTTGCTCCGGTGTACTCGCTTGAGCTAAAAGTAGGTTTGTACCATTGGAGTTTGGAGGAGAAACTTGAACCCAGCGTTTACCACCACCTAGGTTGGTATCTTCAACCAGAGTGAATTGAAGTTTTTGAGTATAGAATTCGATAGCATCGTCGTAATTTTCAACGACTAGAGCAATGTTTCCGATTTGCTGCTGAACAGTTTTGGCCATGATGATTTCCGCTGTGTCAAAACGCTAATTGTACTCTATTTTGAGACTTTTCTAGAAAGCACATAACGCCTTGCAAATGTGTAAGGCACACAATACGAATGCTTACGCACGGCGCCTTTGTCACTAGAACCGACAAACAATATAGCTGCCACCAGTGTCGAATCTTGATTGAGCAACTTATTAAAGCCTTAGCTATAACTCAAGAGCAAATCTCTAACCTAATAAAGAAGGCTGCTCGTATACCACGGTATTATAGTTCTTCTAGTTTTCCCTTAGCTAAATCTTCTTGTTGCTTAAGGAACATGAAGAAGTTTGCCTCACTGATAAACGGGTTACCGCTTGTGCCGAGCTTCTTCCTATTTTCAAAAAGGAAATTTTTATGTGGATGGTTCGAAAGGTTAACGTTCACAATAGGTGCCTGTAGTGAAATTTTTCTAATTTTCTCCATGCTAGTCAGGAACTGGCCAATAACTTCTGGATCATTGCTACTTACGCTATGCCCACCAACGATAAAAGCACGATATTGTTCGCCATTATCTTCAACAGTGAAGTCTAAGGAATAATCACCTTCCGTGTGGCCAGGTGTGAGATAGAACTTAAACTCATGTCCACCAATAGCCATAGAGCTATCGCTTTTTATCTCTATGTCTAAATTTGGAGGAAGGAACTTGTTCTCACCTTCGCTTTTGTTTGATTGCTGTATAGCTAGTTCATGAGCGCTTTTGGTCATCACGACTTTGGAACCATACTTCTCTTGAAGTAACTGGGCGCCTCCAACGTGGTCAGAATGCCCATGAGTTACCAATATGTGCGTTATTGGCTTATCTTTTAGCCCTAGCTTCTCTAGGTTGATAGGTATCCACTCAGAGTAAGGGAAGTCAAGCGTATCAATGATAACGAGTCCGTCGTCTGTAGCAATGGCATATGATGAGACCCACTTGTCTCCTACATAATAGACATTATCAAACATTTGAAATGGTTCTACATAACCGTTCTTATCATTCATTGCTGGAACATATTGACTTAAGGAAGCAAAAGACGAAGCACTGAAAAGTAAACCTACAATAATTTTTTTCACGAAATCACACACAAATATATCCTTAATAATTTCTTATAGAACCTCGCGGATGAGAAAGCTCTAAACGATTTTCAGAGGCAAATACAACTGCAAATACTTTCTACTTAGCTTGAGTTTTAGCTGACCGAATCACTTGTAAACTCGAATCCTATTAACTGCCTATGTATTCATGATTCTTTTAGAGGTTAAATAAATGAACTCAATTGAAGCAGAGTCATGAAGCTTCACTTGAGGTTAGCGGCACAGCACAATGTGATAAACCTCTTTCAAGCAAACATTTGAATGCGATTTTTCCAATTTAAGACATGTTCAATAAATGCATCAACTCTTGCAGGCCTTTTATCGCGGTCTCGATACATAATGAATACTTCTTTACCCGAGCATTGCCATTCTGGCAACAAAGGCAGCAGGTTATGTTGATCATGATTTAGCTCATGAAAGTAATAGGTTGGAATCCAAGCAATTCCTAAACCATGGATGACGGCGTCTCTAACTAGTAGTACATCATTTGAAGTGAATTGAAACTTTAGCGGACGATCAAATGTTTCATTGGTGATTTGATTAACTAATTTCCATTGGCTGTCGTTGTTTACCGTAATTAGGCGATGATGAACAAGTTGTTCTGGATGGGTAATCGGTTGGTGTTGTTCTAAATAGCTTCGTGATGCACAAAGCGCAAATGGAATCGACCATAATTTCTGAGCAATCCAGTCTTGTTCAATAAGATCACCAAGACGAAAACTAACATCGACACGGTTAGATACAAGATTGATTTTTTCATTCTGTACATCTAAATCGATACATATCTTCGGATGTTGCTCTGCAAATTCATAAACGCACCGCTTTAACCACATCTGTGTCATGTTAATTGGCGCTGATATTTTGATCGTTCCGCTTAAAGACTGACGCTCAGTCGCAATTCTCGATGTCACATTATTTAAGCTAAGAAGTAACGGCTCACAGAGTTGATAATATTTTTCGCCATCAGTTGTTAACGCAAAGTGGTGTGCACTGCGGTTAAATAGTCTGCAATTTAAGTTTGTTTCCAGCCTTTTTAACTTCCGGCTTAGCGTGGCTAACGGGACATTAAGACGCTCAGATCCTTGTGTTAGGCTTTGATAGCGAGCAACAGAAACGAATAACAAAAGGTCATCCAAAGAGTGACGTTCCATATTTGGGATTAACCCTCTTAAATTTGGCTATTAAAAATCAAATATGAAATATATAGCATTATCGCGTCAAGTTAATTTTTATCAGGAAGATCTATGTCTAAGCATTTATCAATTTGGTGCGGTGTTGTTGTCGCTATCTTTTTTTGGTCTAGTAACTTTAACGTAATAAAGGCTATTAATAGCGATGTCTCTCCTTTGGATTCAGCGACGTTACGATTTTCCGTTGCAGCTTTAATACTCTTACTGATAAGAGGTACTAAACGCTCTCCATATGGAGCCAAACTCACACGAAAAAGTATGTTGTCGTTGTTTGTTATAGCAACCGTGGGTGTAACTATCCAAAACTTCTCTATTTTCTCTGCAATGAGATTTACTACCCCAGTTAACGCAGCGGTTGTTCAGGCAAACCTACCACTTGTCACTATCTTGTTGTCGGGCGTTATTCTCAAGACTTCCATTTCGGTTAAAACTATTTTAGGTGCACTAATCAGTTTTTGTGGAGTGGTAATCGTCATTACAGGGGGAAATATTCATTCTATTAGCAGCAATAGTAATATTGGTGATCTATACATGTTATTTGCTTTAATTAGTGGGTGTTTATACACAATTCTAGCGAAGCGTTTAACATCTCATATCCCAGTAACTCAGCAGTTACGTTGGGTGTTAAGTATTGGTGCCATTCAAATGGTCGCTATAGCGATGTACCACGGCGACTTTAGCCGTAGCTTAAATGCCATAACATTTAAAGACCTAGCATTAATAGCTTACATGAGCCTGTTTGGAACTTTGATTGCTTATTACTTTTGGATGAAAGGCGCTATCGTTCTTGGTCCAGATAAGATGTCTCCATTATTTAATATTATGCCGGTATTCACTCTACTGATTTCGTTCATTTCTGGTGAGCAGGCTCAATGGGAAAATGTTTTAGGCGTCTTTATCGTTGCGGCTGGTGTGTATATAGGTAACTCAGCACCTTTTGCTCGTTTACGGAAGGTGGTGGAGTAAAAATAGACGCCAACCTTAAGTCGCATTATTTAGAGCAATACTTTGTTAATTGGCATAAGTTTTCTTGGTTTCCAATAGGTACATTTTTTCGCTTTCGTCGTTCACTCTTTTATCTAACTTTATTGAGTGCATGTCGAAAATCTTCAATCTTTTGCTAAGAGCGTTTTTTACTATGTAAAAAACAAAGGAGAATGACCATGAAAAAACGACTCAACTATATTGAAGTAGCGCCAAAAGCAATAGAAATCCTATACGCTCAGGAAGCTTACTTCCATGAACAATTTAGCCAATCAGAAACTATGAACATGATCATATGGGAACTGGTTAAGTTACGCATATCGCAAATCAATCAATGTGCATTTTGTATCGACATGCATAGTAAAGATGCGCTTAAGTTAGGTGAAAAGCCGGAACGCATATGGGGGCTTAGTGCATGGAAAGATATGCCATTCTACAGCGATGCAGAACACGTTGCACTAGGTTGGGCTGAATTACTAACTGCTGGCCTACCAGTAGATGATGATACCTATCAGCTGACCTTGAATACCTTCGGAGAAGAAGCTATGGTCAACCTAACAATTGCAATCAACGCGATCAATAGTTGGAACCGAATAGTTAAGGCATTTAAGCCAAAGGTTGGAGTCTATAAACCTCGATAATTCTATTTGACGGTTCTTACTTGTAAGCCACTGCTTATACCTCAACTTAATAGGATGAAAAGTACATGTGTATCACTTTCTCATTTAAGTTGAGGTTAAATAGGATGATTCATTTGAACTTAGAATTTGATATTTTAAAACCTCAAAAGGCTTTAGCTGGCTATGTTCAAGCCATTTGGTCAGCATCCGTCAAACCTGATACGACGCAAACCGTACGTAAACAATTACTCAGTGATGCTGGTACAGGTGTGGTATTCATTTTACAGAATGAAGTACAAATGGATGGTGAGTGGCAAACGCCAGGGGTTGTCCTACTACCTATAAGCATTCTGGCACATCAGGTCTGCCTACCGCCAGGTGCGGTGATGACTGGCGTACGCTTTCATCCTGCTGTTAGTTATCAACTATTTGGTAAACGTCTAGAACAGCTATTGCGGATTCAAGACGACCACCCTTTGGCTTCTTCTGCGCTAGCAACATTTGAGTCTCTGCAAACAGCGCGTTCGCCATATGCAAGGATTTCTACGTTATATCGCTGGGTTCAAACACTGATTGACGAATATGAACCGCGGTATGTCGGCCACATTATTGACCAACCTACAGGGACCATCAGTCAGCGCCAGAGAGAGCGCAATTTTCAGAAATGGTTGGGGATTACTCCTAAACATTACCAACGCATTAAACGAGTTAAGCACACTTTAGAGCAACTCCGAGCGCAACCCGATCTTACTTTATCGGAGTTGGCGCTAGAGCAAGGTTTTTCCGATCAAGCACACATGACTAGAGAGTGTAAGCAGATTGCGCGCATGACACCGAAGCAGTATGTCCGAAAGAGAAACCTCTAAACCTTATTAGCTTTCTACATCAAACCCAATTGATTCAGAATCGACCATATACTTGTTACAATGTTCGATCATATATCACCTACTTTTTCGATCGCTCATTCCAGCTTGATGTGAGTTGGTTAGCTCGCTTTTGATGCCGCGTGCCGCTCTACCATAAACGCGATCGCTTCTTCATTTAAGCAAGATTTGCTGATGTATTGGCGTTGTTTACCAAGGTGAAGGATAAAGCCCAAATCGGTTTGTTCGAGTTGGTCGATTTCACTCCAAGCGAGGCTGCGATCGATTTTACCGCTTTTATAGCGCACGCCATCTGCATTAACTTCAAACACTACTTTGCTGCCACGGCTTGAACTGATGGTTTGACGCCATAGCCACCAGGTTCTTTTGAAGTAAACGCTGCACGCTTCAATCACACTCAATACGATAAAGAACCAACCGACGTAACCGTTAGGTAGCAGTTCAAACTCCAATAAAACCACACCAAAGATAAGAAACAGCATCCCTTTTAGGTACGCTTGTGGGAACTTCGTTGGCTGGCTAGTTTGATCATAACACTCAGCAAAGAAAGGTTTGTCGAGTATGTATTCTGTAGTGAATTCGAAATCTTTAGACATGTATGGTTACTTCAAGGCTTCTGTAAATGAGTAATCTTGGTTGCACTCTCGCAACACCTGCATTGTAGCGCTTCTCGGGATTTATCTTTAGTCCTTTTGATTTTGTTTTGTAAATCAATGATACCGCCACGCCAAAAGACCTCGGTGCACTCGCCAAGATCAAACAAGGCGAACCATTTGGCTCGCCTAGTTAATTAATGACCTATATGACTTATGAGGTTTTCTACTTTAGAGGGTCGTTGTCTGGCAATGCACTGTGTATCCAGACTGCCAGTCGGTGTTTGATGCTTGCGCCGTCTAGCTTGCTTTCCGGTAATGGGGTGATCTGTTTGGCATCAACCAAGAATAGGTAAATCGCTTTTACTCTTAGAGGTTGTGGTGACTGAGGAAGGTCAAAGCCTTGTAGCTTCGCCATCTTCCCACCAATATCTAGTGCCTTCTTAACCAGTTTGTCTTCATTGTGAAGTTTGGAGCTTTTTGACATTGATAAATCCTCTTCTTCGCTTCAATTAAGAATACATGAAGTGTCACGTATGGCGTGTTAGTAAGCTCGCATATTGATAAGTTTATGCCTTCTTACCGAGTAACTGATTGAAAAACGACCTTAATTCGTCATCACCAAGATTGAGCAGGTAGTCACCAACATACCATTCAACAATCGATTGATTTGGATGTGCCGTGACTTGCGGGTTACCAAACCAAATGCCCTTTTCCGTGGCAAACGTGTATTGGAGTTCTTTCAACTCTTCACAGCTAAATGGCAGGATAAGGTGCAACATGTTTGCTTGAGGCTGGGTTGGTCTTACCGCCAAAGGTGGGAACTCTTCAATGATCCTGTAGATCTGTTTTGTTCGCTCAAATAGAACCGGCATTTGTGACAACCTTTCATCAAACTGCATTGCCGCAGACACCACATAAGGTGTTCTGTGATACAGGTTGCCACCTTGCCGCTTCATCCACAATGAAGCCAGTTCAATGAACGACTTTGAGCCAAGCAACATAGATCCACCCATGCCGTTGATGCCTTTGTAAAGTGAAACATAGGTCGTATCAAAACCAGCGGCGATCTCGCGGTATTCTTTCTGATAGTAAGCTGCGGTTTCCCAAAGTCTTGCGCCATCCATATGGAGATGAATTTTGTTTTCGGCGCAGTACGCTTTGATTTCTTCCAGTTCTTGCCATGAAGGTAGCTGACCACCAATTTCTCGCATCGGGAGTTCATAAAGAACGGCTGCGATTTCATCCGGCCAAGCAGTGAGATCCTC
The DNA here is from genome assembly GCF_033344345.1 of Vibrio sp. 1978. Lineage (NCBI taxonomy): Bacteria > Pseudomonadati > Pseudomonadota > Gammaproteobacteria > Vibrionales > Vibrionaceae > Vibrio > Vibrio sp. 1978. The sequence goes on along the minus strand of NZ_JAWPOP010000005.1, from coordinate 90,572 downwards.
AAGCTTCCATGTTTGATAAGGGTTCCCTACTGGCAAAATACTAAAGCGATGTTGAAGCTGATAGCCTTGTTTTTCATGCACCGGAATATGGCTAGATGCGTGCATGGCGACAATAGGATTACGCTTTTGTCTTGTGACAATTTCAAGCACCGTTGGCTGCGTCATCGTCCCTGTTACAACAAAAAGCCCTGCCTCGTAACCCAGCAGATCGGCAACCTTTTGCTCGAACGCTTGAATCGTTTCTCCCTCACCGTAGACATCGTGATTTACGTTGTTCTCTTCGCACCACTTTGCCATTTTCGCAAAGTGTTCGGCTGGAGAATCTTCTTTATTACCAGAGAGATGGATATGACAAAGCTGTTTTAGGTGGGCACTCATTGTTCTGTCCTTTGAATCAAAGCTTCAACAATGTAACTTGTTAAAACGGAGGCGTAAACTACATTTTCGCGATGTATTTTCTGCGTATGCCTCCGTGCTGAACCTCCGGTTGGACATAGATTTAACTTAAGAGTGATTTACGCAGAACAAAGATCATGCTCACCGTAAACAAGCCATTTAGGTAAATATGCGGCTTCTGGAATCGTCCAACCATACTTATCGTATGCCAATGCAGCAAGACCAGTCAGTTTCAGAGAAACATTTCCTTTTGGCGAATAGCGAACATCTTCATTCATGTAGAACTGGTAATGCGCCTCTAACGCATCTCTCAGTGCTTGTTGATAATGCGCCTCATCACCATCGATAATGGCAACAAACACATTCACAAATGGAATAAACAAAGAGTGTACATATGGCACTCTGGTTGATTCTAAGTATTGCGGAGAAGATTTCTCCATCACAGTTTGCAATAACTCAGGTAATGCTGATGAATTGCTAAATACACCGTTAACGAACTCGACCAACGCAACATCGAAAGGATCTTTTAAACGCACTAACGACTCATCCATGATGGTCATCAGCTCTACGCAGCGCCAATCTCTCGCGGCCATCGCTAAACAGATTTCATCCAACCAAGCATCCATCGTTCCCCCTGCAATAGAACGGTTACCTACTTCCGAAAAATGTCGGTGCCCAACGGAGAATTCAACCACTTTGTCTGAATGATTGGCCAGCAAGTACACGTTATTCAGTAACTCAAGCGCTCTTTTTATATAAGCTGGCGAGGCCTGATGTTGTCCGTATTTTGAAGCAGTGAAGAATGAATCAAGCGAATACCAAGCGTCGCCTTTCATTCTTTTGAGAGGTTGCTGATAAAAAGATTGTTTTTCATCAAGCATTTCTTCCCAGAAGTTGTAAAAATCTTCATCTTCCTCACGAAAAATACGCAATTTTCTTTCTTCAGGTATCTCTAAATAATGATTCTTCATTGCTTCCATCGTTCCCTAGCCTCGCATTATAAGTTGTTCTAATTTTTTGCCGTGATGATATTCATACTCAAAATCAAGCCGTGAATGATGCCGAAGTTAATTTATAAAATCAATTTATAATCAGTATGTTGTATCGAAAGTTAATGCTTAACTGAAATGAATCGAAAAGCCGAAAAACATTTGAAATATAAGGCTACCGCACAAGCCGCGATGGGTAAGCCAGAACGTACCTGTCCATAAACAGTGGACGACGAACACTGACTTTGTGGAGTAAAGATAGACAGATATTCACCATTGTGTTCGCCTTTCTTTTTCTGTCGCTTTCGATAATACTCTTGCGCAATATTACTCAGCTGGAAAATTTTATGCCTCAAGCAAACTCTGTGGTCGTACTCGACTTTGAAACCACAGGTCTCTCTCCTACTTTAGGTGATCGCGCAATAGAAATTGGTGCAGTAAAGTTAGTCAATGGCGAGGTTGTCGATAGTTTTCAGCAACTCATGAACCCCGGTTTCAGAGTGAGTTCTTTCATTGAGAACTACACCGGCATTACCAACAATATGTTGCGATCGGCACCAAGCTGCGAAGAGGTAATGGCGTCATTTAGTGAGTTCATTGCTGGCGAGAACCTTATCGCTCACAACGCGTCCTTCGATAAACGATTTTTAGATGCAGAGCTTGAACGAATCAACTGTGGTTATTCGGGTGAGTTTGCTTGCTCCTTACTGGTAGCAAGACGGCTCATTCAAGAAGCCCCATCACATAAGCTAGGTGAACTTGTTCGCTATAAAAATATCGACAACGACGGTGTTTTCCACCGTGCACTAGCCGATGCGCAAATGACAGCCAAGCTTTGGCTCTTAATGGTCGAAGGGATAGAAAACTCAGGCATCGAAAAACCAAGTTTTAAGTTGATGCAAACGGTCAGTAAAACAGCCAAAGGAAAAGTCGACCTGCTACTCGCCAAAAGCCGTGCGTAACACCCTCCGAACTAAAAGCTGATTCTAGTCTCTTCGACGTTTAAGTGATTTTCGATATACATGCGATATTGGTTATCCCAGTGAATTTCCTAATCCGAACGCGGTAGTTCGCTGGTCTCACCAACCAAACTGGCTTACTATGCCAGGTACCTAAAACGCTTTGTGAGTCACTCATGAGCAGAAAAAATAACAAAAATCTCAGCATTCTTCTTAAACTCAACACCTTTATTGCACCGTATAAATGGCGGGTTGCGGCGGCCTTGGTTGCCCTTGTTGCGACAGCAAGTTTGACGTTATCCGTTGGCTATGGAGTACGCATACTTATCGACCAAGGCTTTGCTCAGCAATCATTGCAAGAGCTTACCAATGCGATTCAGTTTATTGTCGGTGTCACATTGTGTATTGCCATTGGGACTTTCTTTCGCTTTTACCTTGTCTCTTCCGTAGGTGAGCGCGTTAGTGCGGATATTCGCCTTGCGGTGTTTAACCATGTGATTACGCTGCATCCGAGCTATTTTGAGACCAACAGTAGTGGCGACATTATGTCGCGCTTGACTACCGATACCACATTGCTGCAAAGCATTATTGGTTCATCGTTCTCGATGGCGATGCGTAGCGCTTTGATGTGCTTTGGGGCCATCATAATGTTGTTTGCCACTAACGTTAAGCTCACGCTGATTGTGCTTGCTTCTGTGCCTTTGGTTCTGGTTCCGATTTTGTTTTATGGACGACGCGTGCGTGCGCTCTCTCGCCAAAGTCAGGACTCAATGGCCGATGTCGGAAGCTACGCTGGAGAAGCGATAGAACATATTAAAACCGTGCAAAGTTTTAGCTCAGAGTCGCATGAACGAGCGGCTTTCGCTGTCGAGGTGGAAAAAGCTTATGAAGTAGGTAGACAGAGAGTAAAGCAGCGAGCGATCCTGATATCAGGCGTTATTGTGATTGTGTTCAGCGCGATTGCAGGCATGCTTTGGGTAGGCGGCAGCGATGTGATTCACGGAAAAATGTCTGCGGGTGACCTAGCCGCATTTGTGTTTTATGCCATTATGGTTGCCTCATCGACTGCAACCATTTCCGAAGTCATGGGTGAATTGCAGAGAGCCGCAGGTGCTACCGAACGGCTGATTGAGATCCTTCAAGTAGCCAGTGATATTAAAGCGCCAAGCAACCATTTGCCTGTCCGTGCCGACATGCCTGCTGAGGTTAACTTTAATTCAGTGAGTTTCAACTACCCTTCTCGCCCAAATCAACCAGCTATCAAAGAGTTAAATCTAACCGCTGATCAAGGAAAAGTGTTGGCGTTGGTCGGCCCTTCTGGTGCAGGTAAAACAACACTATTCGAACTGCTGCAACGCTTTTATGATCCGCAAAAAGGGCAAGTGTTGTTTGGTGGTGAAGATATTCGACAGTTCGATCCAAACGAGCTTCGACGTCAAATGGCGCTCGTACCACAACAACCAGCGCTGTTTAGCCATGATGTTTTCCATAATATTCGCTACGGTAATCCTGAAGCGACGGATGAACAAGTTATCGAAGCCGCGAAAAAAGCCCATGCCCATGAGTTTATTGAGAAGCTTCCCGAAGGCTATCACAGCTTTTTAGGGGAGCGCGGCGTTAGGCTATCAGGCGGACAAAAGCAGCGCATTGCGATTGCTCGCGCGATTCTAAAAGATCCAAAAATCTTACTGCTAGACGAAGCTACCAGCGCCCTTGATAGTGAAAGTGAACATCACGTTCAGCAAGCACTTGAAGCTCTAATGAAAGGACGCACAACGCTGATCATTGCTCATCGTCTTTCGACTATCCAACATGCGGATAAAATTGCGGTGCTTGACAATGGCGAGTTAGTCGATGTTGGTAACCACCAATCATTAATGCAAAGCTGTGAGTTGTATCAGCGACTTGTGGCATTGCAATTTAAGCACTTGGAGTAACGCCTAGTTAAGCGTTCAAAAGTAAGTAAAGGCGAACAAAGTAATTTAATAACAATAGCTTAACGATGTTTTTTGTATCAGTCCTGTGAACCCTGGCGAGACTAGGGATCTGATAGCAGTGCGCTGAGTGGTTAATGAGATAATTTAGACCATGAAGAGCTAGGGTAGAAGATCCCACATCATGTCCCATCGTCGCTGTACAAGGTGACGAAATACAAAAGATGCCACTCGCAGTTAAACGAGCGGCATTAAACCAAGCAGCTCGTCTTTTAACAAAGGAATTCCAGTAACCAGCGTATTCTCCCTTCAACTAGAAACACTCGTTCACAACTACCATATAAAACCCAATCAGCTTCATTTGTAATAATTCAGGTTTCAAAAATAGGAAATCATTACTGAAAAAGTTTACCGCGTTTTGTGTTGCTATCTATGGTTACAATATTTGAGACATCAATGCCTTTAAACCAAGCAACACAAAAGCGGCACCGATATGAACAGCGAAGCGAAACAACTATTTTCTTATCTATGTCAGCGATACGATGCGCTTTCTCAAGAGCTTGAGTCTCGCCCTTTTCCTGAATTTTCTGAGACTATTACTCATCCTCTTGGGCACTGTTTAGTCCGTTGCCCAGCAGGTAGCCAACGCTTTTCTATTGTAGCAGTCAACTTTGCACCCTCCATTCGCGGGCAAGGCGTGCTTACTGCATTTATCGACTACATCAAAAGCAATCCTTACCACTACCAAGGTGTTGAGGTTGCAATCATTGAAAACAAGAACTTAGCTAAACGGCTTTTGTCTCTTGGCTGGAAGTACAAGTCCCTGTTTGGCAAAATTTTCTTCGCTAGCAAGCCGACCCTAGTAAAGGACTTTCAGTCTACGTAATGGTTATTACGACACCGCATCGGTATCCAAAGTAAAGCCATCACTCAAAATCCGTAAGCATGTTGAAAAAAACTTGGCGATCTTCTGCAGTACTTCCTCGATGAGCAGTGTATTCAACGTGCGCGTCTGCGCTGGCTTTTGGGGATAGATTGATGCCCCATAACGCATTAATTTGATTTGGTACGATGGAATAACGCATATCAACAATTCGCATTTCATTATTCGGATCCTTCGCTACAAAACCGTTTGAAAACCAACGGAAACGTTCGATGTCTTTTGCTTGTTGCGATTGCGGGTTTAGCCACGGAAATTGCTCTTTTATATTTAACTTTGGAGTTGATTCGCCAGGGTAAATTTTTATTGAACGCCCCACCCTTACGGCATCTACATAGTAGCTCTCTTCCGTTTCATAAATTAGTTTCCAAACCAAAAGATTGCTGAAACTTGGTTTGGCTTTTAATTGTATAGCGTTGTGTTGTCGCTCTTTGACGATTTCCCAACCAGCTACTTCTGCTCTATCTCGCTGGATCATTCCAAGACTTAGGTAAGCCAGGCACCATAAAAATGCAATGCGGGCATAGTTTGGGCTTCGCTTCAGTGCAACAAACAAAAGCAATATTAAAATAGGGAGTGTGAACGCGGGGTCGATTACCGAAATAGTGTTCCAAGCATAACGCGTGTTGCTTATCGGCCATAGAAGCTGTGTTCCATAACTGGTGCATGCGTCTAATAACGCATGGGTACTATAACCAAGCGCGCAGTAAAACCAACTCTGCCGGAAGCTTAGTCCTCGCTTTTTTGCGAACAATGGATACAACACCAAAGCACAAATGAAACTACCAAACGGGATAAACAAGAGCGAGTGAGTAAATTGGCGATGGTATTCCAAATACAGCAAAGGATCAGTTGAAGAACGGATGAGCACATCTAAATCCGGAGCCATCCCAGAGACCACGCCCAACACGCCAACAACTGCAAGGTTTCGCTTGTTGCTCACGGCCAGTGGCAAAGCTGCACCCAATAAACCTTGCGTTAACGGATCCATCGTTCACTTCCTTTAGATAGATGAAGCTCAGCTGGAAAGCGTACACGCTCAATAGTCGGTTCCAATTTAAAAACCAGAAGGTTCTTCGACATAAATTATCCGCATTTAAGTGGAAAACAATACACGACTTAGTCATGCATTTGCTTGTTTAGCAACAAACACCTTGATTTAGTGTAAGAAGGAATCACGCCGTTCGCTAGTGAACGAACAAATCTGAGTCTAGGCTTGTTTGGTATTTCAAACCCGAAGGTTTATCTGACGCGAAAAAACAAGGCGAACCAAATGGCTCGCCTTGTTTCTAATTTACTGAACGATAAACGACAGGTGTTTAGTCTTGAGGATTCTCTTTCGCGTTGATTTCAGCGTAAGTGTGCAGCAGCTCCGTCAATGTTTTTACCCACGCAAAAACATCCGAAGGTGCATTTTCGATTAGTTTTTCCACTAGAGCACAGTGTGTTTCTAGCGTGATGGCCTCTTCCAAACGGAATGAGATCGCGTAGAAATGCCAAAGCACCAATCGCGTCATTCGCTCGCTATTTTGCTTTGCGTTGTCTGAGTCATCAAACGCTTGTTGAATTTCACTCAGTGCGATTGCTGTCATGCGTAGCATTGCATCAAGACGTGCAGACAACATGCGGTCTTCACTATCCACTTCTTCTTGATCAAAAGTGAACAGCTCATTCATCACGTCTTCTGGCACCATTTTACTGATCATACGAGCACTAAACTCTTCCAGCTCATGGCGAGGCATAGTTACAAGACAATCGAAGGTGTAATCACGAAGCATAAAATCACTCTAGGTTAGAAATCAATTTCAGCCTCGCATTCTAAATATTGAAATTTCAATTGCCAGTGTTAATTTCTATCCATCTACGAAAAACTACAAAACACCGTTGATTGCAATACCAACACCAATCCGCTGCTGATTATGATCATAGTCGATCAAACTCTTACCATAACCCGCTGAGTATTGTGCGTACCCCTGAACTTTGCCCCAAATCGGAAATGACACACCGAGTTCTGCAAAACCCTTATGTGTTTGAAAGTTCTGGCGACCTAAAAAGGTAAACTCGTAACCATTCCACTTGTAAGCACTCGATAGCTCAAAGTGTCCCATATAGTCTTCGATATCCGGGTTATCATCACCTTTGGGATCATTAGGCGATGTCTTTTCATCTTCAGGTATACGCCACCAAGGCTGGATAGAAACCGCAAAATTGTCTTTTGCAAAGGTTAAGTTGGCATAGACACGGTTCCAACTGCGCGATAGCTCCTGTCTCTGACCGTTAGACTCATGTTCAATACCAAAACCTAACCAAGTCGAACCATCAAGTGGTTTCCAGTCTGTTGGGGTGTAGTAAAAAAGCTCTGGACGATAATTGGTTTCACGGAATGGACGAGATGCTGCCCCCGTGTATACCTGCCAAAATGATTTAAGAGTCATTCCAAAAAACAGACCATCGCCATCAAACAACAAGTCATCATAGTTCATTGGTACTTTAAAACTGATTTGGAACTCCGCCTCTTCCTTACGCAGTTCATCGCCGTATTTGGTGTCGGCATACGCGCGTTTATTTACACGATCACTGTATGTAAACGGAAGAATATAGTTAACGCGATGCGCGACTAGGCTAAACGGTTCGAACGCGTTTTCTCGTTCTGATTCCAAACGCTTGTCGACCAAGCTTTCCTGAAGTTCTTCAGGCTCTTCAATTTCTGGATCTGCGGGCACTGTGCTGGTTACTGTGTCAAGCTCACACTGCGCGCGAATGCTCTTTATGGTTTCCTCACCTTTGCTTTGCTTTATTTTGTCTAGCAAACATAAATCATAAGCACTGGCTGTTTCTCCCATCGCAACTGGCGCTGCCAATAAACTCAGTATTGATATCCCTGCCACTTTTGAAGCCATCTGAAACCCTTAATATTCTTTATGTCAAACCAAATAATTTTAGTTTTTCTTGGTAAACCGCTTGCCATTCTGACGTTAAGACAATGTTAAATGTCCGCCGACTTTACATCTTGGATAAATGCAACAGACTTCGAACATATCGGCCAACTATGAGCAAAGCGCAAAAACAACCAAGAGTTGAGCATCATAGATAAAAACCACTCGTTTGCATGATGCTCATGTTCTCTATGCAAAATACTGGCTCGTAACTTTGATTGCAAACCCGGCTATGAATAAACCCAAACCAAAACCCAAATGCGCCAATGTGCTAAGAAAACGGGCTTTCCAAGGTGTTGGGGTTTTACTCGCAGCAAAACCAAATCCTAGACAAGGTTGAATGACCAAAAATGGGAAGATCAACGTTACCACGCCTGTAATTAAGCTGGGCATTAGACTGGGCTCTACCAACCAATGATGACCAAAAACAGTAACGTGAGCCAAAGCGAAAGTAACGCCGATGGCATAATGAAAAAACCAGCCCAGTGACTTTTCTCCCGGCATCGCCTCCGACGCCATAATTGGCGCATGCATAAACTTTCCTTGGGGCATGTACAAAACCCAGCGCGCAACCAACGCATAGTTTAATGAAGGAATTCCAAACACTCTCCTTTGTAACCATGCCCATAAATCCATTATCAAAGTGGCACCAATCCCTATTAGCACCGCTTGCAATCCCATTAAAAGCAGCATTTTTCTCTCCTCAAGTTTTTGATTTGTTAAGGTCTTAGTTACATGCTACAACTTAAAGCCAACTTGAAGTCAATGGGGAATAATATGGATATTGCAGAAGTGGTTAGAAAATCAGGATTGCCGACTTCAACGCTCAGGTACTACGAACAGCTGGGGTTAATTCGCTCGATAGGAAGGAATGGATTGAGACGCCAATATTCACCAGAGGTACTCAATACACTCAATTTAATTAGTTTGGGGCGTATCGCTGGAATATCGCTTAACGAAATGGCAGAAATGTTGAATCAATCAGAAGTTTCAAAGCCATATATCGATCGTGACTTACTAACAAAAAAGGCACTTGAGATTGATGAGCAAATAAAACGTTTGAAAGCGGTGCGAGACAGCCTAAACCATGTTGCCACCTGCCCTCATGAGTCACATATGGACTGTTCTTCATTTCAAAGGCTTATGAAGGTCGTAAAGCGTTATGTCCCCCAAAAACAGAGATAAACCGCTCTCACTACCTTCCTATTCTTGATTTAAAAGGAAGTAACTCGACATGGAGGGTTACTTCCTCTCATATTACTTAGCTTTCGCTTTTACGTACTTCTTCACTTTTTTCATCGCCATTTTTTGCTTCAGCGGTGAAAGGTAATCAATGAACAAGTTACCAGATAGGTGATCAATTTCGTGCTGCATCACAATCGCCAAGAACTCATCGCTCTCGATTGTAATCGGGTTGCCATCACGGTCTAGTGCAGAAACAACAACTGACGTGTAACGCTCTACATCTGCGTAGTACTCAGGAACAGAGAGGCATCCCTCTTGACCAAGTGCTTTGTTTTCTCCGCTCACCACTTCTGGGTTAACCAAGATTAAAGGATCATTGCGTTCGTCAGAGATATCGATGACAACAACCGCCTCTTTTCTGCCTACTTGGGTTGAAGCTAAACCGATACCATTGCCCGTTGCGTAAAGTGTTTCTAGCATATCGTCTATCAGCGTTTGTACTGTCGATACATCAGTGACTTTTTCTGCTTTTACTTTAAGCCTTGGATCTGGAATGGAGAGAATTTCGAGGACTGCCATACTTACCTTTCATATCTATAAATCGTAATTCGTGGCGAATTATACACACGTTTCTCGATACATAAACCTGCTAAGCTATCTTGCGCACAAGGCATAAACCATTAACTCAAACGACAACACAATAAATGGGTTTGCCTTTTAAACAAAAAATCCTACAAACAGGAAACTAAAACGCCAGCACATTATGGCTGGCGTCTTGTCATGATCCTAATTGAATCGTTTGTTGTATTTTATCTACTGACTTTCCTTGGCTTTGAGTAACACTCTAATCGCCATTTTCTCACCACTTTTTAAAATTAAGTAGGCGATGCCAATCGTTATTAGCATTATGATAGCAATAAAAATACTTACCCCACCGAGCTCAGATAATAAATAAAACGGAGAAATATCTAACGACATTAAGATAAGAGAGAACACTACCAAACTTGCTAAAGTCCACAGTAAAACAGCATACCATCTTGTTTTTGATGGCATTACATCTCCAGTCTTGTAGCCGAAGTAATAACCAACACTCATGGCTGGGATTAACGTGCTAAGAAAGCCTGTACCACTCATTTCTATCCCAACAATATATTCAATGGCCAACAGCAATGCAGCCCAACAAACGGACGCCAGACACAACAGAGACGTAACAAGAAGTACCGATGGTGGCTGGTTTATTTCTGATTCTGAATAGTTATTTTTTAATTCCACTTTCATTTCTTTCCATTTATTTGAATAAAATAAGCGTTTTAGATCATGCTTCCGCTTGGACAACCTAGAGAAACAACACCACAAGAAATACAACTTGTAGCTTTTTAAATAGTTTTATTTTCATTTAACCTAGATTCCAACTAACTGTTATTTTTAATAACTAAACCCTCTCTCTCAAATTGTATATTCAATAAGTTTACTCATATGGACCCAGTGCAACCATGTTAATACGTTCTATGTATCAGAAACAATTCATTTATTTCCAATGACACTAGTGAGATCATGCGACGTGATTGGAATCTCACTTAAGTTTTCATGGACCTATAGCGCTGAAAATTGAAGCCTCTACCTGTCATAGAATAAAAAGCCGTCAAAACCAGTTGGTTCTGACGGCTTTTTATAAGTGCCCAGGGATCATTACCTACACAATTACTGCTTGAAGCTTATCTAGTGACAGACCTAGATAGCTAATAGTCATCCTTGCTATCGGAGGACTTTATTGGCTTTTACGCGGACTTTAACTAACACATCACCATCGACCAACCTAAGGTCGAATATTGGTGAATGTCGCGATGGTGACTCCATCACTTTGTGACGACAACGATTTTACGTCTGCGCTAAAGTAATATGGATTAAGTGGCATTTTACTCTCGGCTAGTCGCGCGTAGTAAAGCTTGGCGGGCTGTTTTGCCATTTGTTGCGCGTACAAATACCCGACCAACGCATGTTCAAACTGGTGGTAACCATTTCCCCAATGGAACGCTTTGGTTGACTTAGGACTCAGACCGACTCCTCCATATTGATGATCCACCCATACGTCCATAAAAGTGGGTAACGTGTATTGAAGCGTTTCTTTCATCGAACCATCGACAAGAGAAACTGTCATTGCCGCTTGATCGAGCTCTGCCCATTCCCAAGACGAGCTATAGTGCTTGTATGGTCTTGATTGCCAAGCAGGAATGCTCTCTTGCGTCCATTTACTCTGCCATTCTGGTGAGAAAAGCGCTTTGACTTGCTCAAAGTTTTGCTGGTATTGCGCTTGCTTAAGCGTGTGTTTCATTCCTTTGAAACCAAACTCTGTCCACTTTGAATTTTCCAACAACTGACCTGTCAGATACGTCATCCAATACGCCTTGATGGTGTGTCCAAAATCATTGTGTTTCGCATTTGGCATCATTACCGCTTTGTGGTGTATCGCGCCATAAAAGCGCTGCTCTTTGACGGAATGGTAGTTATCTATCATCACTTGCGTCAGCCACTCCAGATCTTGTTTCCACTTGGCTTGCGCTGGTTCTGGTAAAAGTGGCGCCGTTAACAACAGGTAGCCATTAATTTGGTCAAGTTGAGCGACTAACTCTTGCTGCTTCGCACTTTCCCCATCACCGTCTTTCAAAACCCAAGCCAGACCGCGATCATCGCTTCGTCGGTATTGTTTAAATATAAACGCTTGCTGGTCGATAAGCGCTTGTTCGACCTTTGGATCTTGCGTTAAGTAGTAGTACATCGCCAACCCCACCAAGGCGTAAGCTTGGTCTTGAGAAGTTCGTTGTTGCCACTCCATCCCCGGTTTTCCACTACGCGTAAAGCTCACGAAGCCGCCGTTTTTCTCATCTTGTAGATGATCAATCAGGTAATAAGCCCCTTTCTTTGCCAACTCTAATGCTTGCTTGTCACCCGTAAGATGAAAAAGTACGCCATAAGCGTAAGTTTGGCGCGATTTCATGCGGGTGTATTCGCGATCGAAGTGCGGGCTAATCCACCCTTTGTTTAATTCTTCACACGGCTTTTGTGGGTCGAGAATGACACCGTTATCACAACGAAAAGTCGGAAAATTCCCCGCAGGTTGTCCATGCGCGCTTTCCATCATCCAATATGGGGCTAGGCCATTCGTCACATGGTTTAACCAATCATCCCCCGAAGGCAGGCCTACATCAGCAAAGCTGCTCATGCTCGTCGTTGCGAGCAATAAGGTAAGATATTTAAAAGACATAACACTCAATTAAGTTATTGAATTTTATCCAGTATAAATAACTCCCTTTACGCATATTGTCGTCGTGGTCACAATCGCCTTACGCATTTGTTTGCATCAATCATCTTTCAGCCTTACTCGATGATTGAGCCGCGAATAAACGCTACTCTGTCTTCGACTGACATTTTGGGCACTTCGATCAATTGATAACCAAATTTGTGATAAGCGCTGGCCATCTGTTGATACGTAGCCACCGCTTCAGAAAAATCTTGCTTTCGCTCTTCGTCGTTGCTGAATATCGATGCCCAAGGTGGAAAAATGAATACTTGAGAATGATAACGAAGCGTCTGGCAATGCGTGATGAGCTCATGCGAGATTGGCAGTTGTTCCAACTTACTGTAGCCATATACGTCCACAATACTGCGATCAAAAAACACATTCCCTTGGTGGACATTGAAAGCTCGGTAATTGCTCACTTCTGCCTTCATCATTTCGTCTCGAAAAGCTTGTTTGTCATTCCAAGGTAATGCTGAACCGTGATTGGCAACCTGCGTTTGTATTATTTGACGGCCGGTTTCTGGCGCGCAGATAAAGCCTTGTGTTTTTAGTTGTTCGATAACCGAGGTTTTTCCTGCACCGGGACCACCAGTGAATACAATGAGTTTGTTCAAAATCTTTTCCTTATTTTTTGTTTGAGTGAAGTAATGCGTGTACAGCCAAGAAAATGGGCATCATCTGGCGTTTGAAATTGGAATTTGGCACGCTAACGTTAAGCGAGGATCGGTAGTGGGAAATTTGGGGAATAGAACTGAGCAGTGAAGAGATTTACAAAGTAAGAACCGAAACGACGTGTTCATCGGTTATGGAAAACGGAGGAATGCTGAGCGAAGCAAGCTCGCCCAAAATACTGGGTTGGGAAATGGTGCGATTGGTTCTGCTGGTTAACGCGTCAATTGGATATCTATATCAAGAAAATGGCACCTAAGCCTAAGAACGCAAAGAAACCGACGACATCGGTAACGGTCGTCAATACTACCGAGCCAGCCACGGCGGGGTCAATGTTAAACTTCTTCAACGTGAATGGTATCAACGTACCCGATGCCGCGGCCGCCAAACTATTGAGGAAAATGGCACAGCAAATAATAAGTGCCAATGGCCAAGAATCAAACACCATATAAACGACACCCGCGATCACCAATCCCATAATTAAACCATTAATGGTGGCGATTTTTAATTCCTTATTCACCAATAGCTTCAAGTTACTTTGGTGCAAGTGGTTTAGTGCGATACCTCGAATGGCCACCGCTAAGGTTTGGCTACCCGCGATGCCGCCCATGCTCGCCACGACAGGCATTAAGATCGCAAGCGCAACGACCTGCTCGACCACATTATCAAAAAGCCCAATGATGGCGGAGGCTACGAAAGCGGTCAGCAAGTTAATCACCAACCAAAGTGCTCTTAGCCTTGTCGCCACGCTTAATGGTGTGAACAAATCTTCTTCGCTTCGTACGTTTTCTGCCACTACGGCTTGCAGGCTGAGTTCGCGCAACGTAATCGCAATGGTCGCCATCGACAAGACGCCCATAATTTTGCCACCAGCCATGATAGGAAACCAATGTGCTCCACCATCAATCGAGACTTGTTTGCTGACGCTTTGAATCGTTTGAATATCTTCTAGAATTGGCGTAACTACGGTCAAGTCGGTAAGTTTGATATGATTCTCGTGCAGCAACAGGGTTTGCGGCTCTATCGTACCAATCACACCACTTGCATCACGCACAATAATCAACCGCACTGGACTTTGCCCGCGTTTTAGCAGCTCGGTTTTGATGCCTCCTACGCTGTTTTTAGGGTTTGCGACCAGAAAGTGAGGCTCGGCATAACGTCCAACTTTGTTGTCTTCATACGACAATGCTTGTTGGATATGCGCGACAGACTCTTCACTTTGATCAATAAGGTATTCATCTACAAATTCGGTCGGTAGAAAGTCCGCAAAGATGATCAGTTCTGAATCCGTTATGTACGTCAAGCGTTCATGTTGTAAGTCTTTATTGAGTGATTGATGAATGTGCTTGGCGGTGTCGTATCGGAGCAAATTTAATACCGTCCAATACTTCTCAGGCGGCACTGCTTCTATGACACGTTTACGGTAAGCAATGTTGACCGATTCCAAAATGTTCGCAATCTGTGCTTCTTGATAGTCTTTCAAAAAGCTCAAGTCTTCGGTCGATTCTATCGCTTTAATGATCTCAGCAAGCAAATGTGGCACTTTGCGGTTAATTTGCAATTGGTTGGAATCTATCATTACTTTTACCTATAGCTTTCACTACCACATTCGCCGCATTGACGATATGTGCTATCCGAAGGCATGAATTCTTGATGTTAAAATTCTAGGCGATAGTTGACTTAATTGCGGAATTTATATTTCGCTCGCAGAAACAAAACGCCTCTGCATCAGTTCATGGTATAGACTTGAATGTGTGTCAGGCTCATTCGCCTTGTTTGATAATGGAGTAATCAATGGCACCTGTATTTTTTCTGACTCAGCAGGCCGCCTTACCAAGTCGTAAGGTGCTTCGTAAAGTGATTCAATTTTCGACAGCGTTGGCTCAGCCTATTGTGGTTTTAGTGGAAGACCATCGCCGAAGTGAAGATCACGCATTCGCTCATTTTCTCAGTTTCAACTCTGACCATATAAAAAAAAGACAAGCTGAGTTTGAAGCTTGGACCTTAAAGTTCAACGCATTAGTTGTCGAACTTTGTGAAGAAGAAGAGCTTGAAACACCAACGCTCTCTTACGAGCATTTCAAAGGGAGCCATTGGGTTGAGCAAGTTGCGAAACGACTTGTTGACCACACTGACTTACTGCTCGTGGGACACTTTAACAAACACGAGATTCAAACGATGCTCACAGAACTAGCACAACAAGATTGCGACTTGTTGCTACTGAGTGAGCGTTCATGGCCTTCTCACGCCAACATGCTTTGTGCAATCGACCCACTTCATCGAGGGGATGAAAAGTCGATAGTAGATAAAGCCATCGTCTCGCGAGGCTCAAAATTAGAACAAACCTTAAGCGGGAAAATGACGCTCGTTTACTGCCGATACGTCGCGCCATACCTCTCTCGCTATCGTGCAGAGATATTAAGCAATCAAAAAGCAGGCATTACAGATTTTATTACTGCGCAAAAGTTAACGCGAGTTCCATTACTATTACCGGAAGGAAACCCTGAAACGGCGTTACCAAAAGCAGTTAAGCAATCACAAGCAGCGATTTTGATTATGGGTGCATGTAAACGAAGCATGTCATCCCAATTTTGGTCTGGCAGCACTGTAGACACGTTACTTGACCAACCACCTTGTGACCTACTGTTGGTCAACAGCTCCAAGGGCTGACTAGGTATTCCCTATTAACCTATCCTTTCAATACCAAGCGCAGTTATTGGCTCTTTACATCTTCTAACTGCGCGGCTTCATGTTCCGCGTTCAAGGCTTGTTTCTGCTGCTGTTTTATCTCATCCCAACTGCGTCCCGATTCAATCGCAGATACACGCTGCTCGTATTTAGTGCAGGCTCTTTCGAGTACTTTCTCAGGATCTATACCCTTTTCTCTTTCCAGCGCTTTTAATACGTTAAGGTAGTTCCACAACACATCGCCTAACTCGTCTTCCAAATGACAAAGGCGATCCTCGCGAATCTCTTCGCGGACTTCATCAACTTCTTTGCCAATGGCCTCCAGATAAGTCTCTACGCCTTTAAACCAAGTATTGGTTTGGTCATATTGAGATTTTCTCGTCGCAATTGCATACAGCTCATCAAATTTCTTCATTGCCTCTCCGTAGAACACGTTTTTATTTATGCCTTTTTAGGACGAATAAACTTCCCTTTAGCCGTCACTCTAACTTCGCTTTCGACCCGCAATTGAGCCACCAGTTGATATATACCGCGTCGTTCACCTTCACAGAGTGCGGTAATCGTGACTCGATCATCTAACTGAATAGGTGCATGGTAGCGCACATCCAACTGCGCCGTAAGGGCTTGAATGTCTCTAGATAACAAACAATGCGTCATTGCACCATCGAGAAGCGAACTGGCAATACCACCATGCAACAGGTCTGTGTAACCTTGATGACGCGATAAAACGTGAAACTCTCCGACAACAGAACCATCGGCTAGGTATTGGTAGTTCACGGCCAAAGAGTTCGGATTCACATTAATTGAAGAACAAACCGCACATTGATGATGAGATTCGTGAGTGTAATGACAATAGCTGTTTGTAGACATGATAGTTACTCGGTTTCTCAAAAGAGTAATTAGCATATGCCAACAATTAAAAAGAAACGGCGAGTAATCTTTGTTTGCATGTTGCAGGGCCAGCAACCTCGCTTTTCATAACACTAAATAATCATTTTAATAATTAACGATAATTTCCAGTTTATTTAGAGTGGCGATATGGTTTGCATAGTGATTACGCAACGTTATAAAAAGGCGACTTATGAAGTTTCTCCACACGATGATCCGTGTAGCTGACCTAGACAAATCTATCGAATTTTATACAAAAGTTCTGGGAATGAGTGTTTTGGATCGTTTTGAAAACCAAGAATACCGTTACTCACTGGTGTTTGTTGGTAACCCTGATCAACCAGATGGCGCGACCATCGAGCTAACTTATAACTGGGATACCGACAGTTACGACTTGGGTAACGCATTCGGACACATGGCACTGGGGTCTGAAGATATTTACGCCGCTTGCGAAAAAATTAAAGCGCTTGGTGGCAACGTTACTCGCGAGCCAGGTCCAATGAAAGGCGGAGAAACTCACATCGCGTTCATTAAAGATCCCGATGGTTACCAAATCGAGCTCATCCAAACTCAAAAATAACGAGGTTTCCTATGACAGACGCATTATTTCAACCCATTCAACTTGGCTCTCTCTCATTAAAAAACCGTATCGTTATGCCTCCGATGACGCGTTCTCGTGCTTCTCAACCAGGTAATATCGCTAACGACATGATGGCGACCTACTATGCTCAACGTGCTGAAGCGGGCCTAATCGTTGCTGAAGGCACACAAATTTCGCCAATGGGTCAAGGCTATGCATGGACACCAGGCATTTACAGCCCAGAGCAAATTGCTGGCTGGAAAAAAGTAACTGATGCAGTGCACGAGAAAGGCGGCACTATCTTCGCGCAATTGTGGCACGTTGGTCGTGTGACTCACCCTGATAACATTGGCGGTGAGCAACCTATTTCTTCTTCTGCGCTAAAAGCAGAAAACGTGAAAGTATTTGTCGATAACGGCACAGACGAACCGGGCTTTGTCGACGTGGTTGAGCCACGTGAAATGACCAAACAAGACATCAAGAACGTTATTGAAGAGTACCGCCAAGCCGCACTAAACGCGATAGAAGCCGGATTCGATGGTATCGAACTTCATGCAGCGAATGGCTACTTGGTCAACCAGTTTATCGATTCTGAAGCGAATAACCGCACCGATGAATACGGCGGCTCAATTGAAAACCGTCTGCGTTTTCTTGGTGAAGTGGTAGAGGCGATGACGCAAGCTATTGGCGCTGAGCGTGTTGGTGTTCGCCTTGCACCATTCACTTCGTTAAATGGCACCGTTGATAGTACGCCAGTCGAAACCTACACCGCCGCTGCAGCGCTGCTTGATAAACTCAATGTGGTTTACATTCACATTGCAGAAGTGGATTGGGACGACGCGCCAGACACTCCGCACGACTTTAAAACCGCAGTTCGTGAGGCGTATAAAGGCACACTGATCTATGCCGGTCGTTACAACGATGAAAAGGCGCAACACGCGATTGAAAGTGGTTTAGCCGACATGATTGGCTTTGGCCGTCCGTTTGTTGCAAACCCAGACTTACCAAGCCGCATCAAGCATGGCTATCCACTGGCAGAACATGACCCTGCCACATTGTTCGGCGGCGGTGAAAAAGGCTTAGTGGACTACCCTGCGTACCACGCGGGTTAATTCATCTACGTAAAGCTGATTCGCAACTCGCGATAAACCAATAGCGAAACCAAAAGAACCTTGCTCTTCCCCCTGTAACGCCAAGATGCAGGGTTCTTTTTAGGCAAGCCACCAGAATTAACGTCTTTGACAAGATGTACAACCTCGACACGCAGAGCGCGTCTTTTTACTGAGCAAACTGCGTTGTACTTTACAGTAAGCATTCTTTAAAGCACGACGACCTGAAAACCAATCATCCGGTTTAGTGAGGATTAAGTAGCCGTGAAACCTCTTAACCAACTCGGTTCGATTGTTTTCGATAAATCGGCTATCAAACTCGATGTCGAAGTAATCCAAAGCCTCTTCGATACAAGTAAAGCTGGCAATTTTTTCCTGAATCGTATTCTCTGTCATCGTTTCTTTAGCGTAATCATTTTCAATGAAGTCTAAGTTCCTCGCGCTTTACGTTCTTTGATTTAGCGCTTCTTAAGATCATTCTTTATGGGGTTTCCATATTGAAATTCAATTTGGGAATTCGTTAACCCACCTAGCATTTTCATTTTGACAATCACTTTAAGACACTGATTTAAATAAACATTATTTCTGGTTCATATTTTGCTCTACTTCATTAAACGGAATGTTGGAGCAACACTATATGACTTACAGAGCAGAAGTAGACGGATTAAGGGCGATTGCTGTCACGTTGGTGATTTTGTTTCATGCAGGAGTTGAGCAATTCGCTGGTGGCTTTATTGGCGTCGACGTGTTCTTTGTGATCAGCGGCTATTTGATCACTACCATCGTGATTAACGACTTAGAAAACCAGAAGTTCAGCCTTGGTGATTTTTATGAGCGACGCATTCGTCGCATACTCCCCCTCTTACTGGTGGTGATCGCCGTCAGCTATTTGATGTCTTGGTGGCTATTTTTGCCGCAAGCACACAAAGACGTTGGTCAGTTTGCAGTGTCTTCCATTCTTTCCGCATCCAACATTCTTCTGTATTTAAAAGGCCACAATTACTTCGGTTTAGAAGATCAAGCCAACCCGCTGTTCCACACATGGAGCTTGGGCGTTGAAGAACAGTACTACATTGTCATTCCTTTGCTACTCATGCTACTCGCTCGTGGTAAAAACGTGTTTTACCTGACTTTTTTTATCACGGTATTTGTGCTGAGTTTGATGACTATTGTCTACGCGAGCAACGATCCTGATTTCGCTTTTTACATGATCTTCTCTCGCGCTTGGGAGCTGGCAACCGGTTCATTACTCGCATTAGTGATGAGAAAAGTCCAAGTTCAATCTAACGATACTCTAGCAACCATTGGCATCGTTTTGATATTGGCTTCCGCGCTTTTGTTTGAAAAATCGCAAGATGGCGCGGGCATTACGCTGCTGGTGCCGGTCATCGGTAGCGCGTTGGTGATTTTGTTTGCCTCTAAAGGCAATGTCTGCGGTAGATTACTGAGCCTAAAGTGGGTCGTGTTCGTCGGCTTAATCAGCTACAGCTTATACTTGTGGCACATTCCATTATTTGTCTTTTACCGCTTCGTGTTGGACACAACACAAGACGTCAATATCCCGCTTTACGTTATCGCTCTTTTTGTACTGTCTTACTTCACTTGGCGCTTTATTGAAAAGCCGTTCCGTAGCCGAAAAGCCATGAGCATGCGCACTGTGTCCGCGGTTATTGTGTTGTTGACGTTGCCCTTGCTAACGTTCGGCGTTATCGGTCATCAAAACGGTGGTTTTCCAGAAAGAAGCGCATTTTTCGAGGCCATGCGCGTTAACAACGGTTATGGTTTAGATTGCAACGGCAACACCAACGTTAACGATGTGTGCTCGTCTGCGCCGCAGCCCGCCATCGCTGTGTTAGGCAATAGTCACAGCATGGTTTACGTGAAGCGTCTATCTGAAGTAACACCAACTGGCGTGGTGCAACTTACTCAAGATTCCTGTGCGGTCGGTTATGTCGACATCCTAGAAGCTGCTGGCTCAATTTCTTGCCGACAGTTCTTCAATGAGGCTGTCGATACAATTCTAAGTACCCCTTCCATTCGTCGCGTTGTTATCTCTTCTAATTTCAATAAAGAGCTTTCACAAGCCGATTATGAAGCATCATTAACCAAATTATTGAATGAACTGAAAGGAAAGGAAGTGGTCGTTTTCGGTCCAACCCCTTCTGCACCGTTTGCGGTAGGAGAATGCCTTTGGAAAGCGCGTTTGTTTGGCGAGACAGAAGAGTCTGCCTGCGACTTTTCTCCCAAACAACATCACCCTCAAAACGTGGCGAAGTTAGTGAACTACTTTGAGCAATTTGAGCACGTTGAGTTTGTCGACTTGACCGATGCCATTTGCAGAAATGGCGTATGTCGAATGAGAGTTGGAGCAAACAATGCGATGTATACGGATGACAGCCATTTATCTTACAAAGGTGCTGAGTTGGTGCTTGGGCATTACCTCAACACTACAAATGAAGCGCAACAGTTCACTTACGACCGACAATAACCAAGGAAATAAACTTTTATGCTTCAGCGTTTATCTCAGGTAAGCGCTGAATGCTTTAAAGCAAGACAAAGCTAGGCGTCTATTTGAAAATGCGCGGATCAAACGCGAAATCGAGCTTTTCGGCTTTCTTGATGATCTCTTTCATTTTGGGATGATTTGGATTCACCACGTAGTTTTTATCACGAGGTGAAATCGTTGAAGGCACTTGCAGCGCGGCAAACTCTGGATGAGGATCATTGAGAAACTGATCACCAATGTACTGCGTAGACTCGCTCGCCGGTATTGCTCGCCACGTCACAGGGAGATCTTCTTCATCTAAGGTGGCGATGAGGTATTCTGGCATTTCAATACGATATAAATCGTAAAGTTTGGTGATAGCAGGATCGTTGTTTACGTGAACAAACACTTCCAACGAGCAAAGGGATTCCGATTCAGAGAAGTAGAGGGCTTCGGTTCCTTTTGAGTTCCATCGCCCTCCAAATAACTTTGCGCCAACGGGGCTGAATGGCGTGTCAGCAAATTTCTTTTGTGTGAGACGATAGATCTTCATATTACGAGAATACCCCGTGCTCTAAACGGCCGATCAAATCTTTTACGATTTCAAAATCCACCGTGGTCGAGACCATATCAAGTGGACGTTTTCCACCTAAGCCATACACATTCTCTCTCATCCATTTTAACGCGCGCTCTTCGTCGTCAAACAACTCTGTCGCGAGTTTCAATAACATCGCTAATCGATAGATTGCATCACTCTCTTGAGTATTAAAACGCTCATCATTTTTAAGACGACGCTTAATTGTACTAACAGGAATCAGTGTCACATGTTGGAATTCACTTTGAGAAAGCCTTACTCGATCAACAATGTTCCGGTATACCTTGGGCTCAAAGCCTTTGTGAACCGCATCAATACGACCCGTTTCAGCATCTTCAATACCTAGCATAAGCCAGAAATTGGCTTTATGAGATTGTTTCGGCTTAAAGCTTTTTAATGCTGCAGTTGCCATATCAAGCTCCTATGGTTCATATGGTCTAGTTATTATGGTTCAAATGAGCTCAACTTTCAATCAAAGTAACAATCAAAGTAAAAAGACAGGTAAAGAAAAAGGCGAGCTTTGCGCCCGCCTCTCTTACTTATTCATCAACTTTGTTTACGCATCTACCGATTTGCATCGTTTCACTTACTACAAGTCAAAACGGTCGGCGTTCATGACTTTCGTCCATGCAGCGATGAAATCGTGGATGAATTTTTCCTGATTATCATCTTGCGCATACACTTCCGCGTACGAACGTAGAATCGAGTTTGAGCCAAAGACAAGATCCACTCGAGTCGCCGTCCATTTCACTTGGCCTGTTTTACGATCACGGATTTCGTACTGATTAGCACTTACCGGTTGCCACATATATGACATGTCAGTAAGGTTCACGAAGAAATCATTCGACAAAGTGCCTACTCGGTCAGTAAATACGCCCTCTTTTCCACCGCCGTAGTTACTGCCTAGAACGCGCATACCACCGATAAGTACCGTCATTTCTGGCGCCGTTAGCCCCATAAGCTGAGCACGATCTAATAAAAGCTCTTCTGGCTTAACCGCGTAGTCTTTCTTCAACCAATTTCGGAAACCGTCAGCAACAGGCTCAAGTACTTCGAACGATTCCACATCCGTCATCTCTTGGGTGGCATCACCTCGGCCTGGCGCGAATGGCACAGATACATCATGACCTGCGGCACGCGCAGCCAGTTCAATACCTACGTTACCAGCAAGCACGATAGCATCTGCAACACTACAGCCCTCTTCTGCTGCTATTTTTTCTAACACCGCAAGAACACGTCTTAGACGTTCAGGTTCGTTCCCTTGCCAATCTTTTTGCGGAGCCAAGCGAATTCTCGCGCCATTTGCACCGCCTCGGCGGTCAGAGCCACGGTAAGTACGCGCACTATCCCACGCCGTACTTACTAACTCACTAATGGATAGGCCACTTGCTTCGATTTTTGTTTTTACTAAATCAACATCGTAGTCTGTCTTACCTGCGGGCGTTGGGTCTTGCCAAATAAGATCTTCGCTTGGCACATCAGGGCCGAAATAACATGATTTTGGTCCTAGATCGCGGTGTGTCAACTTAAACCAGGCACGAGCAAAAACGTCATCAAAGTACGCAGGGTCATTTTGGAACTTTTCTGCAATCTTACGATATTCAGGGTCCATTTTGAGCGCCATATCGGCGTCGGTCATGATTGGATTGTAGCGCTTAGAACCGTCTTCAACATCGACAGGCTTGTCTTGTTCTTCAATGTCGATGGGCTCCCATTGCCACGCGCCGGCTGGGCTCTTTTTCAGTTCCCAGTCATACTTAAATAGTAGGTGGAAGTATCCGTAATCCCATTGTGTAGGGTGTGTTGTCCAAGCACCTTCAACACCACTCGTTACCGCGTCACGGCCAATGCCACGTGTTTTGTGATTAATCCAGCCAAGACCTTGCTCATGAACGTCTGCTGCTTCGGGCTCTGGGCCAAGGTTTGCGGCATCACCATTACCATGACACTTACCCACCGTGTGACCACCAGCTGTGAGCGCGACGGTTTCTTCATCGTTCATTGCCATTCGCGCAAAGGTCACTCGCATGTCATGTGCTGTTTTGAGAGGATCTGGGTTACCGTCTACCCCTTCAGGGTTCACATAGATAAGACCCATCATTACCGCAGCAAGCGGGTTTTCTAAATCTCGCTCACCAGAGTAGCGGCTGTTATCAGCGTCACTTGTGGCTAACCATTCTTGCTCAGACCCCCAGTAAGTGTCTTTTTCTGGGTGCCAGATGTCCTCTCGTCCAAACGCAAAGCCAAAGGTCTTAAAGCCCATGGATTCGTACGCCATGTTACCGGCAAGGACAATCAGGTCTGCCCAACTTAGTTTGTTGCCATATTTTTTCTTGATTGGCCATAAAAGGCGTCGAGCCTTATCGAGGTTAGCGTTATCTGGCCAAGAGTTGAGAGGAGCAAAGCGTTGGTTGCCTGTAGCAGCACCGCCACGGCCATCCGCAATACGATAACTGCCCGCTGCATGCCATGCCATTCGGATCATTAAACCACCGTAGTGTCCCCAGTCGGCAGGCCACCAGTCTTGGCTATCAGTCATTAAATCTTTTAAATCTTTTTTAAGTGCTTCGACATCTAGCTTTTTCAGTTCTTCTTTGTAATTAAAGTCCTGACCAAATGGGTTGGTTTTGGAGTCGTGTTGATGCAGGATGTCTAAGTTCAAGGCATTCGGCCACCAATCCATCACCGACTTATCTGTAGATGTTTGCCCACCATGCATAACTGGACATTTACCTACCGAACCGCCGTTTGCTTTGCTCATATAATGCTCCTTCGTGTCGTGGTTGTGGTAACCACTCTTTGTTATTCAATAAATCGAATATCCACCTCAAACAGCGTAGTTCATACACTGTTTTTTTAGTTAACGCCAAGTCAAAATTTCAAACATTTCAGCGAATAAATAATTGTTATCAAACATGTACCTATATGCAGAAAATATGGATAGAGATCAGTTTAAGTCCATACCTGAATACTTAATCCCAGACAGCCTCGCCATGTTGTGATCCCAGGTCGCTAAATCATGATGACTAAATTCATTCAGAGCGTGATGACCACACGCCCTCGCCATGACTTTCATGAGCTCGACCGAGGATTCGAAGAAATTTTTCAGTTGCTGGGATGACTTTTCAACGTCGAGACGCTGCCTCAAATCGGCATTTTGTGTCGCAATGCCTGCCGGGCAATTATTGGTGTTGCAGATGCGAGCCGCGACACAACCGATCGATTGCATCGCACTGTTTGCTATCGCTACTCCGTCTGCTCCAAGTGCCAACGCTTTGACAAAATCCGTAGGAACTCGCAACCCACCGGTGATGATTAATGTGACACGGTCACTTATGCTTTTTTCATCTAAGTACTTACGTGCACGAGCTAATGCAGGGATGGTGGGTACACTAATATGATCACGGAACATAGTTGGCGCCGCACCCGTGCCACCACCGCGACCATCTAAGATGATATAATCAGCCCCAGCATCAAGCGCAAACTGGATGTCTTGCTCAATATGGTTGGCACTGAGTTTAAATCCAATTGGAATACCGCCTGTGATGCCACGAACTCTGTCAGCAAACTTTCTGAAATCGTGAGTAGTGTGAAGATCTTTGAACGTTGGTGGTGATATCGATGGTTGTCCCTCGGGGATGCCCCTCACCTGAGAGATCTTACCTACATTTTTATTTGCAGGCAGATGACCACCCGTGCCCGTTTTTGCTCCTTGCCCGCCTTTGAAGTGAAACGCCTGAACATTAAGAAGCTTAGATTCGTCGTAGCCAAATTGAGCACTAGCAAGCTCATAGAAATACCGTGAATTGGCGGCTTGCTCTTCCGGTAACATGCCACCCTCACCAGAGCAAATCCCAGTCCCTGCCAACTCTGCACCTTTTGCTAGTGCAATTTTCGCCTCTTCAGAAAGTGCGCCAAAACTCATGTCCGACACCAACAAAGGAATGGCGAGTCTGAGCGGCTTACGCGCGTTTGGTCCCACAATCAACTCGGTAGACACAGGAACGTCTTCCAACAACGGTTGTGTCGCCATTTGCGCCACCATGATTTGTATAGCATCCCAATGTGGTAGCAAATGCCTAGGAACCCCCATTGCAGCCATCGGACCATGATGACCGAGTTTAGAGAGTCCTTCTCTCGCTAATTGGTGGATAAACTCGAGGGTTGGTTCTTCTTGAGTAGCAGACGCCGTTGGTTTGTCTCTTTTCTCTCGCTTTTGTTCCTGTCCCTCTTTACCGACTTGCTCTGCGGTAAATCGCTTGTGTGTACCATCACAAAAAGGAGCATTGGCGGTATGCTTACATTGGCAGAGATAGGCATCTTCGTCTTTTTCCGCACTAAAGCTCATTGGCTTTAAGCCGGTTCCCGAATGAGACCCATCGCAGTAAGGTTGATTTTTAGAACGCCCACATCGGCAGAAGTAATATTCTTGCCCAGCTTTCAACTCTACTTTGATCGGCTTGTTATCAGCGATGATTGGCTTGCTCATGTTGCCCCCTATTTATTATTGTTAACCATGCTTTCTCGCTGGCTTGCAATAAGCGTAGAACAGGAGCGTAAAGAGCGTCAGTGTCGCCGAGTAAAATGCGCGATTGTCGCCCGACTAACCTATACTTTTTATGGGTCTCATACACGTGGAGGCTATATGACGATTGCAACCCGATTAGATGAATATTTGACTGAGCATAACATTCACTTTCAAACCGTGAATCACAGCCACAGTCATAGCTCGCTACAAAGTGGTGTTGCAGCAGGTGTGCCTTTAATGAATATCGCAAAAGGTGTGATTCTAGAGGATCATGAAGGGCGTCATATGATGGCGGTCTTACCTGCCAACAACAAAATCAGTTTGTCGCGATTAAACGACGAATTTAATGCCACCTTCCACTTGGTGAAAGAGCGTATGGTTTACCGACTCTTCACCGATTGTGAACACGGCGCTATTCCACCGATTGGTAGCCCTTACCACATGTCGACAGTTTGCGATGAAAGACTAGCAAACTTGGAACATGTCTACCTTGAAGCTGGCGATCATGAAACTCTGATTAAGCTGGACCGAAAGGCGTTTAAAGAACTGATGAACGACTGTAGATATCTAAGATTCAGCAGTGAAGTTCTGCATTAAACTTGCCAAGATCTCTCGACACTTCCTGAACAAGGCTCTTTCAACAAGAGCCTTTCTTTGTTTTGTTGGTAGCACGCGATGGAAGTTTCTCGGACTTTGGTGCCCAGCGTTTCAGAGCATATAGAAACAAAAAACCGCCTATTCGGGCGGTTTTTTATCAATCAAATCATAATTATTATCGAACAAAGATCTTTTGGATCGCTTTTATCGCCATAGCCCTACGGCGCATTAATACGCTCGTTCTTGGCAACCATTTCGGTGTGTGAAGAATGGTTTTCGCATGGCTAAAAGTTCTGAATCCTTCCTCTCCGTGATAATGCCCAATACCCGATTCACCAACGCCACCAAAAGGCGCATCTTCAGCGCCAACATGTAAAACCGTATCATTAACGCCGACGCCACCACTGTGGGTGTTGCGTACAATATGTTTGATGGTCGATTTGTCGTCCGACATAACATACAGCGCAAGTGGTCTTTGGTGCTGATTAATGTAGTCAATCGCTTCATCAACGGCATTGTAGGGCTTAACAGGTAGAAATGGCCCGAAGATCTCCTCTTGCATGATTCGCATATTCGGCGACACATCCGTGACCAAATGAGGATACAGAAGTCGTTCCTCTTGGGGCGACGCTTCAACAGTGTGAAGGTTAGCACCTTGCGCTTTTGCATCCTCAAGTAGCGCAGTCAAACGATCATATTGTCGTTGGTTGACAATATGGGTCAGCTTTTGATTCTTGTTGGATTTTAAATAGAGCTTTTCAAAACGTTTTAAGAATAGCGAAATGAACTCTTCGACACGTTCTTGCGGTACAAACGCGTAGTCAGGCGCGACACAAATCTGGCCTGCATTAATGCATTTACCAAACAAGATAGCATCAACGGCTTTCTTCATGTCTGCATCTTTTGCAATGATCACCGGGGACTTTCCACCCAACTCTAACGTCACCGGGGTAAGGTTTTCCGCTGCCGCTTTTGCCACTGCGCGGCCAACACTCGTAGAACCCGTGAACAAAAGGTGATCGAATGGCAGTTGGCTGAATGCTTGTGCGACGTCTGCTTCACCCTCAAAAACTTCGACATACTCAGACAACCCACGGCAAATATCGACGATGACTTTATTAGTTTTTGGCGTAAATTCGCTGAGCTTCATCATCACGCGGTTGCCAGCAGCCAATGCTGTCACTAAAGGCGCAAGGCTCAAAATCACAGGAAAGTTCCAAGGTGAAATGATCCCGACGACACCTAACGGTTGATACTGAACGGTGACTTTAGAAGGTGCGAGCAATAAGCCGGATTCGCGCTTGCTGGGTTTGCACCATTTTTTTAGTCGTTTGAGGGTATAATTAATATGCGAGACCGTTGGCAAAACGTCGGTCATAGCGGTATCAAATTCTGAGCGATAGCCAAAATCGTCACTTAACGCTTCAACCAGCGCTTGTTTGTTCTCAAGCAGCGATTTTTTTAACAAAACGAGGCGCTGTTTACGTTCATCCAAACTAGGATAAGGCTCGGCTGCATATGCCGCTTTTAAGCGTTCGAGGCTTTGCTGTAACAAGTTATCTACTTCAACCTCTGTGATTGCGTTCATGATGCTTCTCCTAGCCTAGTTTCTACCAATGACGCCCCAAGTTAACACGAGCGCAACAATGTTACTATTGTAGCGCTCGTGAAGTTAGAGCTCGAACTCTGATTAAAATATCTCTGGGGTGGATACTACATCAAACGTAGTTCATAAATGCCTAGTCGTTGAGAGCGGTCAAGCATATCGAACTCATGATCAACGTATTCTTTTAATGTGGCGCCTGCACGCTCAGCAATATTGATGCTAGCGATGTTATCTTCCATACAATGGAACTGAATGAATTGTGCGTGCCCTTTCTGCTTCAAAAAAGGGATCAATACTGCGAGCACTTGATCAATCACACGATGGCCTCGCCCATTGTTGGCAAGCCAGTAGCCAATTTCAGTAACACGCGTATGTGAATCCACACCTTTAATGCCAATAACACCCGTAAGCTGCTCATCAAAATAAATTGCACACCAGTGGGAATCCAGCGCGTTACTGTTCACTCGCTGGGAAATGTAGTTAACGGCCTCTCTATGATTCGTGACAGAATCCGTCCAAGGTAGATAGCCCTCAAGGCTCTCTCGGTGAGTGTTCACAACTTCTAGTAAAGCGGACGCGTGTTTCGTGTTGAGGGGCTCAATTGAGACCCTTTGCGAGACGGAAAAACGCTTCTGTAAGTGATTTCCTTGATACGTCTCTTGGCATGTGACTTCATCCATAGATGTTATTCCTTTTTATTGTGAACGCTCAGCGCAAATCCTAACGCTTCATTTTATGAGAACAAACCTCTCTATAAAAACTAATCAAAGCCGT
The DNA here is from genome assembly GCF_033344345.1 of Vibrio sp. 1978. NCBI lineage: Bacteria > Pseudomonadati > Pseudomonadota > Gammaproteobacteria > Vibrionales > Vibrionaceae > Vibrio > Vibrio sp. 1978. The sequence continues at coordinate 61,416 of NZ_JAWPOP010000005.1, read as the reverse complement.
TGCCGTTCATTTAGCCCTTTTGATCGATCAGCGTAAATGGCGTTAGTGATGCCACATCTACATAATGTTTCCATACATGTTCATATAGGTGATGCTGATTGGCAAACGGAGCCAGCTGCTTAGCTTCTTCAAGCGTACACCAGCGATACTCTGTATGCTCTTCGTTAAGAACAACTGATTGGTTAGGCGGACAAAATAGCACAAAACATGGGATAACCATGATACGGTTATTTTTTGCTTCGTAGAACTGCTCTAGAAAGTCTGCTGTATGTAACTCAACTTGGTCAATTAGTGTCTCTTCTTTTAACTCTCTTAAAATGGTTTGCCACCCGGCTTCACCCGCTTCGATACCACCTGCAACATGGCACCAATAGCCACCTTTTACGCGTTTGAGTAACAGCATTTTTTCTATGCCATCAATTTTTGAAATGACAACGCCTGAAACATGCGTTGCTTTTATCGGGATCATGTAAGCTCCTTAAATATCGAGTTTTTATTGTTACGCTGAGAGAGGCAGATTAATTGCTACGTATTCTACTGTTTATTCATCTTGTCGACAGAAGTGTTTGAGTTGAGAGGATTTAATCGCTAACTAAGTATGCTAAAGTGAGATCTGTCGCAACAAATGAGCAGTAAAATGTCCAATTCATTCAACACTATGATTCCCATCGGTGTGCGCTTTATGGTGCTTTCCGCGTTCGGCTTTGCTCTGATGTCGGCTACAGTAAAGCACGTCGGCAACTACGGTATCCCCGTTTTTGAAATCGTTGCAGCAAGAGCGCTCGTTTCACTTATCATTAGTTATTTCGATGTAAAGCGAAAACGAATTTCTGTATGGGGCAATAATAAGCCATTACTATTTGCACGCGGTGCTGTGGGTACGATGGCTCTGATGTGTGTATATTATTCAGTGACCACCTTACCTTTGGCAGAAGCGACGATATTCCAATATATTCATCCGGTATTTACTGCACTACTCGCCGTATTTTTCTTGAAAGAGCGCATCCAGCCGTCAACTTTCCTTTGTATTGCGTTGTGCTTACTCGGCATCTATATCATGGTAAGCCCAGAAACTGGGCAAGGCTCAGATAGCGCTTTACCAATGTTTAGCGTCATGATTGCGATCTTAGGCGCATTTGGTAGCTCAATTGCCTACGTCATTGTCAGAAAACTGAGTCAGACAGAAGACAGCTCAGTGATCATTTTCTATTTCCCGTTGGTTGCTCTCCCCGCTTCACTCTTACTGATTGGCGACGATTTTATAATGCCCGATCTATATCTGACTTTCATGTTGGTTCTAGTTGGTGTCTTTACCCAAATTGGACAATTGGGGTTAACCAAAGCGATGCAAACTCAACAAGCGGGTAAAGCCTCCGCTTATTCGTATATCCAGATCGTATTTTCTGTGTTGTTGGGCATCATTTTCTTTGGCGAGGTTCCGATCATTTGGACGTACGTCGGTGGCGGTCTGATTGTTACAGGCGCATTAATTAATGCGTTTGGTCATCACTTACGGTTACCTTTTATTAAGCGCAACGCTTGATATACCTCGCCAGAACCGTAAACACGACATTTAGAAAAACAGCCAGAGTGACTCTGGCTGTTTTGTGTTTAGCCTAACGTTAAGCTGATATTTTTAACCCTGCGATACCAGCGACAATCATTAGCAAGCTTAAGGCTTTGATAAGTGTTGCTGGCTCATTGAACAGATAAATACTCACGACTGCCGTGCCTATTGCGCCAATCCCTACCCATACGCCATAAGCAATGCCTAAAGGCAAGGTTCTTAACGCAATGCCAAGCAACCAAAAGCTCAATAACATAAAGACAATAGTGAATGCCGAAGCACCGAATTTGGTAAACCCTTGTGAATATTTAAGACCGACAGCCCATGCGATTTCACACAAGCCCGCAATGAAGAGAATTCCCCAAGCCATGTCACATTTCCCAACGAGATGGGGTCGTCCCCGAGAAAAGATAGAGCGGTGAGGTCGTCCTCACTTCTGATTGACTGCTTATTATATACAGAAATTTAAACATAAAAAATAAAACACGGCGATAAGCATACAACTCAAACATCTCATGCACGCTTAAATTCTACGCTTTTCTTTTTAACGGTGGCGGACTCTCTATTTCGCATCAATAACGACACCGTTTTTTAACAATTTATATATAACCTTCTGGTGTTGAAAGTGTTGCATTTATTTCACAAATCACACAAAAACTAATTGAACATGTAAATATGAAAACGTTTGTGTGACTAATATCGCTTAAAACAATGACTGATGACTTTAATATTCAGCCGAATTAATTATAAGGTATGACGTACCCATGAAAGCAATCAAAACCTCTATCGCTGTCCTTGCTGGCGCCGCTCTACTATCTGGATGTAATGACGACACTGAATACGTCAATGTTCAGCCTAAAGAAGTAAAAATAGTGACTTACAACCTCTCTTTTGACCGCGCTACCTTCGAAACTTTGGTAGATGAAATGCAAATTGAACCAACGCAGCAAGCTGCGTTGGTCACCTCTTATTTAGACGGTTCAATCGCAGCCGAAGACAAAACCACTGCGGAAAAAGTCATTCAAATTCGTAACGTTGCAGCAATCATTCAAAAGAATCGTCCTGATGTTCTCATGATGGCGGAATACAACAACGATGGAACAGGTGAAAACAAAGCAGCCATTGAAGGATTCCAGAAGAACTACTTGTCTGTCGCGCAAAGCATCAATGGCGCGGGCGGTGAAGCAAACCTTGAGCCTATTGAATACCCTTATGCTGAATCTTATTCAACTAATACAGGGTTGTTGAGTGAGTTTGATCTCGACAACAACGGAACCGCAGGTCAAATGCCAGGTGATGCATGGGGCTTTGGCATGTACCATGGTCAATATGCATTTGCCCTTATGTCTAAGTATAAAATTGACACGGCAAACACACGTACATTCCAAGCATTTAAGTGGAAAGATATGGAAGGTGCGACAATTCCAACCATTACTATCTGTGACGGTTCGCAAAAGATTCCAGATGGCATGAAGTGTGGTGATGAATGGTACTCAGCGGAAGAATGGGATCAAGTGCGTCTATCTTCGAAAAATCACGTCGACGCGCCAATCATCATCCCAACTCGCAATGGCGAGGAAGTTGTACACTTGTTGATGTCTCATCCTACTCCACCAGTATTCGACACCGGTAAAAACAAAGCGCAAAACGCAGCAGAAGTGGAGTTTTGGCATCATTACATTCAAGGCAAAGACTATTTTTACGACGATGCGGGTAAAACAGGTGGCTTAACGAACGGCGCTAAATTCGTAATGATGGGTGATCAAAACCTTGATCCAGTGGCTGGTGACGGTATTAGCTCTGTAATGCAAGAGCTGCACAACGATCCATTGGTTAACCAAACCGTGATGAATGGTGAGCTTTACCCAACAAGCTTTGGTGCAGCTGAACACGCTGTTGACCGCAGTTCAACTCACCCATATCCGAATCGCATCACTTCAACGTTTGGCTTAGGGGTAGACTATGCCTTGCCTTCAGCAAATTTGAATGTAATAGACTCTGGTGTGTACTGGTCAGCGTCTTATGAAGAAGGCCGTAAACTATTTAACGATGCACGTATCGGTAAGTATGGTGATGGTAAGGATGTATCTTCCGACCATCGCATGATCTGGATTAAAGCACAGTTCTAGACTGCATAAAAAAAAGCCAACCACAAGGAGTCGTGATTGGCTGTATATATTTGTGAACAAGATGGTTCACTAACAACGTCAGTTGGCTAGGTGACTATCGGCTTAGAAAGGGTCACTCATACTAAAGCATGAGGCGTGCCAACTTTTCAGCGCACAAAAACAGGTTGTTATTTAATCACTTTCATTAAAACTTAACCAATAGCTACTGTTTGCTCACCGAATAAATTGCAATTTGCAAACTACCATTGGCATTTCGCAATAAACCTGATCTTTAGCTCTTGCTTTTATTGTTTCCTAGCTAAGTCGCGTGCAAGGATTAACGCAAGTCCGAATACTTGCAAGAAGAGTCCGATATTCTTGTACCAAGCGATCTTTTCATCCTGCTTTGCCATTACCTCATTGAGCTCTACATTCTCAATGTAGTAATTATCGATGCGGTCTCTATACGAAGCTTGTGCCTGATTTATCTTTGACATCAGTTGAGGAAGTTGATCAATTTTTATTTCATCCGACTCGTTGAGAACCCAAGAAGATAAATGCCCTGCTAATACCTCTTCTAGCTCTAAAGGTATCGCTACGCTCTGACTTATGTGCACATGCAGCAGTAAAGCTTCTCTTTTCCTTTCTAGGGTTTCCACACTGTTCCATGCGAGTTGGATGGAATACAAGTTTTTTGCTGTTTGCTCTGCGAGCTGCGATTGCTGTTTACCCAACTTATCAAGGACTAAGCTAGTAACGATGATCGCGCCAATATTCAATACTAATCCAATCAGAACGAGTACCCAAGGTGGTGGAATGTAACGTCGCAGACTTACCATAACTTATCGTATGGCAGGTAAATCATATTTAACACAACCAATGAAAGTATCACCAGAAATGTCACCTGCATCCCTCTAATGCGCTTTTTCAAGTCTTTTTTCAATATGCCTTTAGCATGAATAACTCGACCAATTACAAAAATAATACCGGTGAGATGTATCCATGTTGGGTAAGCACTATTAAATTCTAAAAGTGCCATTAAAATCAGGGTGATGGGGATATATTCTGTCGCATTACTCTGGGCACTACGAGCAATTTGTAGAGCCTCTACCCCACCATCGGCATAAGCAATTTGATTTAAGCGACGTTGCTTAATTACTTGAACAGCCAACCAAATAATGAGTATTGCGAGAATGTTGGCATACAGAGCAGTGATCATATGTCGTCCTTCTTGATCTGGTTTTCACTTATATAAGCGTGTCACTTGGCTATAACTATAGCGGTATCATTATGATAATGCGTCAAATAATCTCAAGTTATGATTTCTATTCGGGCAAAAAACGAAAGCCAATGCTTCATGACATTAAAAATGCCCTCGAATGGAGGGCATAAGAATAAAGAAGCTAATATGTGAGAATATTGAAACCACTATAAGGGGTGTTTGACCAGCTTTTTGCGCCGATGCCCTTTGATAATACTTTCAAAAATTGTTAACAACAGCCCTACCCAAATAAATGCAAAGGTCACCGCTTTCACTTCGTCAAACAACTCGCCAAAAAACATAACTGCCAACACAAACTGCAAGCTTGGCTCGATGTATTGCATTAGACCGACGGTTGATAAATTAGTTATACGTATTGCGATAGAATAAAATACAAGTGGTAAAATTGTGATAGGTGCACTGCCAAAATACAAAAGCAATGTTGTGGTATCTGTGCCCGAAGCCAGTTCACCAGTTGCCCATTGTCTATAGAGCAAATATGCGAGTGCAACTGGAGTCAGTAACAACGCCTCAACAAACAAGGTTGTACTCCAGTCATAATTTATCTTCTTCTTGTACAGCCCATACAAAGCAAAGAACAACCCCATCGTTAGTGCGATAACGGGTAGCTGACCATAGTGAATCACTTGATACATAACACCAATTGTTGCCAACACTATTGCAATAAGTTTGCCTTTTGAGAGCCTATCCCCAAGAATAAATACGCCCAGCGCAACAGATACTAATGGCCCAATAAAGAAGCCTAAGCTGGCATCGATGACCCGATGATGGGTCAAAGCCCAAGTGAACGCACTCCAAGAAATACACATCAAACTGCTCGCCACAAACGTGTACCACAAGGATTTTTTATCAAGCCAGATTTCTTTCCAATTCAGCCCTCGACGGGTTATCCCAAGTACAATTAGAAACCCGACAGGTACAGACCCAATGATTCGCCATGCTAGCAACTCATCCATAGAAGCATTTGGTAAATAACGATAATAAATTGGTAGCAATCCCCAGATCACAAAGGAGAATGCTGCCATAAAAGTGCCATAACGAGTGTTATTCATAAAACTATCGCCCATCTAAACGACCAATTTGGCGTAAGTAAACAAGTCCGCCTTACATAAAAAAGGAATGCAATCCCGCAGTGGCTTTATGATGCAGATGGCATTATTGGCTCAACGCTTGTACGACGGCAGTAAAGCCACTCACAAAACACAACACAAGTGCCCCAAACCGAATCTTTTCTTTTGGTAACGACTGGGTAGTTTTCATTGCTAGCCAGTAACCAAGCGCCGCAGCAGGTAATAGAGGAATAGTAATGACCAAATGATGCAATGTGAAGAAGCCCACTGGGATTTGTACTATTAGTGAAATAATCGAACTGAAAACAAAAAAAGCCGATAAGTTGCCGCGTAACTGATTTGCTTCTTGATGCTGCAACAATAACGCCATCGGAGGGCCTCCAATCGCAGAACTGGTACCAAACAACCCAGAAAAGAAACCAGCACATGTCATACGCGAAGGCGTAGGCTCAACCCGAAACGGTAAAACACTCACCACGACTGCAAACAGCACCAACAAACCAATCCAAAGCGTGAGAGTTTGTGTAGATACAAAAAAGAGTAGCAAGCCACCAGCAATTGATCCCGGCACTCGCCCAATCAACGCCATCTTTAAGCCGCCGATTTCAACACTACTGCGGTGCTTCATCGCATTCATCAACGAAATAAATAACGCGACTAAACAGATTGGCGCAGGAACATATTCTGGCGCCCAAAGAATCAGTAAAGGTGCGGCAACAATAGCCAAGCCAAAACCGATTGCGGTCTGGACATAAGAGCCAAGAAATATCAAACCTATTGCAAGGAAGTTTATCGAATCGAATTCCATTTAGATTATTCTTATATTTGAAAAATAAACACAAAACCAAAGCACATTCGCATGATGAATACCTCAGGCATACTGCGATATGAATTCCGCGTAGCATTCATCAAAGTGAATAAAAAGACAATCCATTTGTGCGGTTCGCCCTCATTTGCATTTTGTATTTCATTCCGCTGATGTACATGTTTGCTTACATCGAAGAGGATTCATGCTCGCCTGTTCACGCAGCATTTCTTCAGCGGAATTAATGACCTCTTAAAATCTAGCAGAATTAGACCCATGAATTCTCCATTGCATTTAATGGATTCAGTCAATTAGTGCGGCGTCGGTATAGCACTTTACAACTCACCTCTTTATACTACTGATCGATTTATCATTACCGTACTTATTTACACAATAAACAAGTGTACGGTCAGTGTTTTTCTACCTTTAACTTGCTGTGAAAATAATATGAAAAAACAAACGGGATTTACTCTAATAGAGTTAGTCGTAGTTATTGTCGTGCTCGGTATTCTTGCTGTCACTGCCGCGCCACGCTTTTTAAACCTTCAAAGTGATGCACGTGAAGCTCGTTTGGAAGGAATGAAAGGCGCTATTGCGTCAGCATTAGGCGTCGGTTATGGGAAAATGGCGATTGCGGGATTGGAAAGCAAGCCTTACGTTTCAAACTTCGTAGACAGTGCTTTAATGGCAGATTTACCATTTGACGGCTGTAATATTGGTGGTTCAAAGCGCTGTGTTTTTTTATATGGATATCCTGATTCTGATAGCGAATCGATGAAGTTACTCGTGCAAGGACTGAACGAAGAAGACTCGGATTGGAAAACATTTCATCACCCGGCTGGTTCAACAACTCGCGAAATGGTCATTGCGGCAGCCGACGAAAAAAGAGCTAGCCTTACACAATGTGGAATTTTATATGGGCCACCGCAGACTCCAAACGAGAGTTACACCTTAGATATTCTTCCCTGCCCTCAATAAAAATAAGGCTGCCAATCGGCAGCCTTATTTGTTTCATCTGATCGGTTTTTTACGCAAAGTTAAACACGTATTTATCCATCATATTCACCATGCGGCCAATCTCTGGCTTGGTAATCGTATCATTTGCGCCAAGAGATAGTGCTTTCGCTCGGTTATCCTCACTCATCAATGACGAGAACATAATGATCGGCATTTCATGAAACGCTTCGGTATCGCGTAGTCTCTTCACTAAGTGCATACCATCCATTCGAGGCATTTCTACGTCCGTAACCACCGCATCTAATAGCTCTTTAACTGGCAAGTTTTCTTCTTTCGCAACCTCGATCAAGCTCATCAACTTCTCATGCGCCTCACCACCGTCTTTACATGTGATCACATTGTAGCCTGAAGAAGCTAATGTATCTTGGATCAAAGAGCGAATAAATGCTGAGTCATCCACCACCATGATCGTTTTAGCATTACGCTTACCGACCATTCTCTGGTTGAGATCCACCGACTTGTCCCCTTTCACATCGTATTTTTCCATACTCAATTCTGGGTTGATGTCTGCGATGATTTTTTCAAAGTCGAGAATCATGATCAGGTTGCCTTCTTTACGGACAACGGCTACTACACAATCTTGTTCGCCCGCTTCCAAAAACTGACTTGGTGATTCCACATCATTCCAAGAGATACGATGAATACGCGAAATGCTGTCAATTAAGAAGCCATTGGTCATTTTGTTGAAATCCGTAACGATTACAAACTTGCGCTCCAGATCTTGTCGTGTTGGCACACCTAACCAACCAGCTAAATCCACTAAAGGCGTCAGTACATCTCTGGATGAGAACACACCAATCATATGAGGTTGTGCGTTTGGATAATCGGTTGTTTCTGGCACGCGAATCACTTCTCGTACTTTCGCAACGTTAATGCCGTAATAACAAGTTTTTGTGCTGCCATCTGGCAATGTTTTTTCTAAATGAAACTCGATGATTTCAAGCTCATTGGTACCACTTTCTGTCAAAATGGTGCTGGTTACGTTACTCATAAAGCCAATTATCCAACCAAAAATACGCATCAGAAAAAGTTTGATGCAAACGCCATGAGAAGCCATTCTCTGGCTAAAAATCCAAAAGTCCTTTTTAGTCGTTACAACAAAATTTGTAAACCATCAAAAGGACGGCTAACGCACATTTCCATACCAAACCATGTAAAATTGTCTCATTTTTGAACACGACATTATGAGTGGCCAAAGTGCGAATTAACACCTCCACTTTTAGCGGCAGAGTCAATGAAAAGTTTAGAAATAATTTGAAGTGATGTTCAGCGTCAATAGCCAAACCTATCCAACAGATATCAGTACAAAGTTGGCTAGCGTGCTCATGCCTGGTGTAGAACAAGCTCTCTTCAAGTGGCTTGGTATAAAACTGCGCTTGCTAACACACGGGTTTAAATCGAAGCGCTAGAAACATCACAAGAAAATCTGAAGGCATAGAACACTGAAAGAATACTTTCAGTTTGTTAGTTTTCTGTCAGCGTAAGTTTTAAGCAATTATCCTATCACTAGGTGCTTCAATACCTGAGCTCGTTATTCCCATAATCAAGACACTGATTTTCACTTTTGGAAAGAGTCATTTTCCTTCCTCTTAGCAAGGTTTTTCCTACAATCCTATTCATCCAATTGCGCTGTCGCCTGACAGCACACTAGTTGATGTATTAGGTGAGGTTAACTTTGAATAATGTTCTTATTATCGACGCTCAACCATTGTATAGCGAAGCACTTGCTTCTCTAGTTGAATCCGTAATCAACGCAGCTGAAGTGATTCAAACCACTGACAGTGCGGAAGTGATGGATCTTGTTCGAGGCCAAAAGATTGATTTGATTATTCTAGACGTAGTGCTTGGCGACCGCGATGGTATGCGTTTAGCCAAAAACATTTTAGCGACGGGATATCGTGGCCGACTGTTATTTGTTTCTTCACGCGACTACTCGAGTCTTTCTAAAGCAGCGTACGAAATGGGCGCAAACGGCTTCTTAAGCAAACATGAAACAAGAGAGACCATTATCGACGCAATTGTGAGTGTTTCACGCGGTTACTCAATGTTTAAGTCGACTCACACACCATCGTCGGGTAACGTAACACTTTCAAATCGCGAAGCCATGGTGTTCCATTATCTTGTACAAGGCTACTCAAATAAGAAGATTTCTGAACAACTTTCACTCAGCGCTAAAACAATCAGCACCTACAAAACGCGTATTCTGAAAAAGTACCATGCGGACACGTTGATTGAACTTCTGCATACTATTCCTCAGTCAGAAAACATTGAGTTTTGCCGCTAAGCGCTCATGTATTTTGCAATAGCACCGATTAACAACTGGTGCATTGCATCATGTCTTAAGCTTTGCTTCACCTGTACAACCACTTTTGGCCAGCCATCTGGGTAAAAATGCTCTGGCACTCTTATAAATTTATATCCATCAATTGGCGCCTGATATTCAAGTAGCACGGTTGCGGCGCTTTTTTGCTTAATTAGCTTCAATACGCTGCTTACGTTGTCTAGAGCCGCAATACGGTTGATGACCATACCGTGGCTTTCCATTGCACGCTTAACGAGCTGCTCTTTCTCTTTCCAACCGATAATCTCTAACATGATAAAGGGAAGTTTGGCCGCTTCTTCCAGAGTGGTAATTCCCAGCTCTTCAGGGACAACTACCACAGCAGGCGCATAGCCGATGAACTTCTGATAAACAGATTTCGGAACATCCTCGTTGAAGTAATGTAATTGCGCATCCACTTTGCCTAGGATTATCTCTTCTATCGTATACTCTGTAATCGTTGCTATCGAAATGTGCGCCTTGGGAAACAGCGCCATTAAATCCATTGCAAGTAAATGCCCAAATGAGTATTGAGCGGTTTGCGGTAAACAAATGGTGATGTCTTTTTCGTAATTTTCCGGTTCAAACTCATCTCTAATTAGACAAGTTTCAAGCTTCTCGAGTGCATCGGAAATTTTAGGTAATTGACGTTTTAAATAGTCCGTCGGTTCCATGTGGTGAGGATGCCGAATAAACAATTCATCGTTTAGCTGGAGTCGCAATCGGGCAAGGTATTTGCTAATTGACGCTTCGCTCTTCCCCATCGCTTTCGCAACGGGCTTGAGCTGACGGTGCTTATCCAGTAAGACAAGTATTTTAAGTAAGTTTAAGTCGAGATCTTTGTTCACGTGCGACACCAGATGTAAGGTCGAGAATAAATAGAGCAATCACTATTTGTTGACAGCTCTAATATAAAAGACCACTCATTCTGTTTGGTCAAATTAATCAAACAGTTATGTCATGGTTATGTTCCGTAACTTAACATTTAGTCAATACTAGACCTGCTTAATGGGACTTTTGTCTGTGTTTTTTCATCTCATAGAGATCTTCATCTGCACGTACAATAACGTCCTGAAGCGTTTCGTGTAACTCATTCGCCGCGATACCAGTACTCACACTAATTTCGATATCCAAGGTCTTTAGTCGGTTATCTTTAACGACACTACGAAGCTTCTTCGCCAATATTGAAGATTGACTGATACTGCAACCCGGCAGAATCGCAACAAACTCATCACCACCAGTTCGAACTAGATAATCACTATTTCGAAACACTTTAGACATGGCATCAGCAATAATTCCAATAACTTCGTCCCCTACATGGTGACCGTAATGGTCATTGATTCGCTTGATCCTATCGCCATCTATTGCAATGACGGAATATGGCGCGGTTTCCAAACGACGTTTGAACTCGCTATCTTGAAAGACTCTGCGGTTAAACAATCCCGTTAAATCATCTTTCGTCACGTTCGTCAGTGCTTTCGCGAGGCGAAGTTTGCTCTCTTTAGATTCATAAGCTTTGTTGTAATACGCTAAGGTTACGAAAAAGAAGATGATAAACAAGAACACGTAATCCAATACAATTTTACTGAATGGGTACATGTAAACGATAAGATTGTTGTTGTCTGCGACATATGATTGGGTGTACGCGAATGATGGAAAGGGGTAGCCAGCGAAATAAATCACCATTTGCTTGTTCCCATTCGCTATTTGAACATCCACCGCTTTCCCATCATTATAAAGCGGCGAGAGGTACAATTGTTCCGAGAACTCCCCCACTAACTCACCTTGAAAGTAAACCGGACTCATGATGCTTATCGCCATGTCATCGGAGTATGTCGTTTTAAATGGTAGGGAAAACAATACCCGGTCCGTCAGTTGCTCTTTCCACGCAGCTAACACACAAGAATAATTACTTTTACACCAATCAACATCAAATGTGGCTTTCACTCCCTCTAACGCTTCAATCGGTCTCTCTAAGATGAGTTTGTTTCCAGTATAAGAACGAAAATACATAACGGCATTTTGTCGATTGAACGCATTTGATAAATACGCTTCAGCCTGATGAAGCGATTTCCGTGCAACAGCTTCAACGTAATTAAGTTTTTCATAAGGTGACAGGGAGTAAATCGCATCTTGAAAGCTCAGCTCTGTTTGCGCTTCTACTTCACTCACGCTCATGCCTTTGTATTGCTCGAGCTGCGCTTCCGTCAATAGCCCCATGAGAATTACTTTTTGTTTTATTTTGGCTAAATTATTCGCGTAAGTGTTGAACTGCTTTACTTCATAAGAAATTAACACCGCACCAATCATTGTGACAGAAGTGACGAATAGTAATGTTGCGATGAAAAGAGACAACGCGATACTTTTAAGTGTCATGATGCGGTCTTACGCCCCCGCCACTCTTGTTAGCTCAACAATGTTCTTTACGTTAAATTTATCCAATAGACGGCGTTTGTATGTGCTGACTGTTTTATCACTTATTGATAGCACTGAAGCGATTTCTCTATTGGACTTTCCTTGTAGTAAATACTTCATTACTGCACTTTCTCTGCTTGAAAGTTGTGACATTTCTCGAACGCTGTTAACAACTTGCTTAAATTTGAAGAAGGTATACCCCTTCTCTACCGCTTCTATCGCGTCTTTAAGAATGTCGTGATTTTCCGATTTACACACATAGCCATCAGCGCCAGAACGAAAAGCCATTTGGCTGTACATTTGGCTAGTTTCAGCGGAGAAGAAAATGACTTTGCCTTCATAACCATGGGATTTGATACGTTTGTAGAAATCAAACCCATCGCAATCTGCCAAGTTCACATCTAAGATCAACAGTTGAATTTCTTCCTTTTTCAATATTTGTAATGCCATCTTCGCTGATGTTGCAGTAAATACCCCATTTGTTTTACCTAACTCTTCCAACAACGACTTGATTGCAACACAAACGAGAGGATGATCGTCAAAGATCAATCCCATACTCACGTATCGCTTGCAGTGTGACTTCGTCTTCAATACCTTCCGCGACCAGTCGTATATTCAAACTTTTCGCTAACGCGCAAATAGCAACAACGATGTTGCGTTTTTTGATGTCGCATTCGACACCTTGTACAAACGAACGATCGATTTTTAACTCGTTGAATGGCAGTTGAGCCAGTTTTTCAAACGTCGATGAACCCGTGCCAAAATCATCTATTGAGACAGTGACACCGTTCATCCTCAACTTGAGTAAATTCTTGTACAGGGACGCGCTAGTCTGAAATGTATCTCGCTCTGTAATTTCAATGGTGATTTGTGATGGGTCAATCTCGCTCTCTGAACATTGCTGTAAAAAGTAGTGAGAGAACGCCGTATCTTCTAAATTTTCATGGTCTACATTGATGGATACGTTTTGCGTCAATCCGCGGTGTTTCATGTCATAGATAACATTACTCAATACAGCTTGAAACAACTCTCCTGAAAGGCGGCAACGCTCTACAATTGGCAAAAAATAATGAGGTGCTAACACACCATAAATGGGGTGATTCCAACGCGCGAGCGCTTCATACCCAAGCACTTTCCCACTTTGCACATCGACTAAAGGCTGGTAATAATTTTTCACGCGCCCTTCAGCCAGAGCAAACAGGAATTCTTGATCTTCCACTTCAATAGGTTGCGCAAAGCTGACTTGTTTCGCTTTTTCATCTTTTATTTTACCTAACAAATCAACGACTTCATTTTCATCGTATGGCTTAGGCAGCTTCCCTAATACTTCAAAACTAAATCCCTCGCACATGGCTCTTACCGCAGAAATAATGGTCAATTCCATTGCACTGACCAGTACAACTTGCCCCTGGTACTGGACTTTATCGAGCATTTCCATCATATCGATGCCGTCTTTTCCGGGCATTTGGATATCACAAAAAATTACGTCAAAATGTTGTTCCTGCACACTCTGAATAGCAGCATCCACACAGTTAAAGGGGATGACTTGCGCGCAATAGCGATCCAATATTTGCGAAAGTATTGTGGTTTGTAGCGGATGGTCATCAATCACCATCACATTAAGTTGTGTATTCATTTGTCTCTACCCAATAGTTTATGTTTTCGATCTCCTGCTCGATTCGTAAAATTAGCTCCGCTGTTCGCCTGTCAAACTCCGCAGCACTAACTCGTTCTGCCTCAATACAAAGCTCAGTCAGCATGCTTACCCCTATCGCCCCAACCGCTCCTTTGATGCCATGAATGACCCGTTTTTTGTCTCGCTCAGTCGATGCGGCGTTTAAGTTTTTTATATCTGTAGACATTGATTGACTAAACACGCGCGCAATCTCTTTTGCGTCCTGTGCTTTGAACCGTTTAATCCAGCCGGGCAGCCTACCCCTCTCTTTTTCGCCAATAAATGGAATCAAAACGGTTTTTAATTGATTAAGGTCATAGGGCTTGTAGAGCACATCATCAATGCCGATATCCTGTGTACGTTCAATGGCAAGACGAGCATCTTCTGCTGTCACACCGATGATTGGAATTGCTTTAAATTCGGAGTTTTTCACGTGCCTAACAAGCTCATAGCCATCCATTTCTGGCATATGAAAATCGGTCAGCAGCAACACAACGTTTTCATCTTGGTTGATGTATTCCCATGCTTCGCGGCCGTTATTCACAATGACAGGTTCGATTCCAAGTTCATGAAGCTGCATTGCTATCACACTTTGGTTAATGGGATTATCTTCTGCGACCAGTACCGTGCCGAGAACCCAAGAAACCACTTCTTGATTTGCGTCACTAAGCTTGGTTTCTTGCTGCGTTTGGCTGAGCAAATTGAACAATGTATCTGGATATTGAAGCTCTCTTAGCGTAAGACTGCCAAGTACCCTTTGTTCGTCACGCAGCATTAGGCCATTAAAACTGGCATCGCTGTCGTGTATAGGGTGAAGGTTCGCCACCATTGTTTTTAACGTCGCTGGACGCATTTTCCACGCGTCACACCACTGGCGAACATTAAGTGGTAAGCTCTCGCTATACGTCCAGTTCAAACAAACGTCTGGCTCAGAGTCGCAATGCTCAATTGGCAGTCTGACGGTAATCGTCGTGCCCAAGCCAAATTGTGAATCGATGCAGAGCACGCCGCCCATGCTGTCGATCAATCGGTCAACAATGCTTAGCCCCAATCCAGTACCGCCATATTTACGCGTAATAGTGTCATCCGCTTGAACAAAAGGATTGAGAATGCCTTCGAGTTGGTCATCCGTCATGCCGATACCTGAATCCGCCACTTTCAAAATAAGCTGCTTTTCATGAAGAATGACACTGATTCCAACCTCTCCTTCGGCAGTGAATTTCACCGCATTGGAGAGCAGATTGGTGGTAATTTGCACCAATCGCAGCGCGTCGATTTCAATGAAAGCATTCGAAAATGGTTTGATTGTCACTTTGTAATCCAAACCTTTCGCAAGCGCTCGTGGTTCAAAGCTTCGAAACACATCGCACAAGGTTTTAAGCAAGTCGGTCTTAACTGGGGCGACGGTTAAGTGCCCTGCCTCTAACTTTGAATAATCCAGTACTTCGTCTACTAGCGTATTCAAATGATTGAGCGAGCGTATGGCTTGGGCAATTAACTCGCGATTTGAATCTGCCATCACTTGGCGATTTAGCAAATCGAGGATGCCGTGTGCTGCCGACAATGGCGTTCTTAATTCGTGACTCATGGTTGCCAAAAAGTTTTCGCGCGCACGTACCGCGGTTTGCGCTTCTTTTTGCGCATCGATTAACGCCTGCTCACGTTCTTTTTGCTGGGTAATATCTTGAATAACAGTCAGTACAAACTTGTTCTTACCGCTAGGAGAAGCGATGACTTTGCGTTCTCGATATACATGTTTAATATCAAGTTCACAGCCCGATGAGGCAACCTCTTCTGAAACACGCTTTCCAGCAATAACAGTGGTCAGTTCATCAAAATTATTCACCAGAGGAGCGTGCGTAGAATCACTTTTCAACTTACATTGTTGGCACTGTTTACTGTTGTAGTTGGCACAATTACTCATCTCCATATGGTTATTTTCACTATGGATAAAAACCAAGCTATTGATCTCTTTGATTATGTCCATCAGCCATTGCTTTTCCGCTTCCTCATTGTCAGCATTAAATTCGGCTAACCTCACTTTAAGTCGCATGTGAGATAAGATGAAATACGCCGCAATTAACATGAGACAGAATATGAATGAACCAGCAACAACAAATGTAGCGATCTGCTCCGCGTCATAGCCATAAGTCAGTTTGAAGCTTCGGTGAGAACGCAGCAGTTTTTCGATCTCGTTAGAATCAATGGTTTCGATGATGCTGTTCAACATGTGTTGAAGTTGTGTATTGTGGTTTGCAACCGCAAATGCATTAGAGAACGTCAAAACGTCCTCCGCATTGATCACCAAGCCATCGACTTGATCTTGTGCAATCATGTTGTGAACGATGTCGTCAGGAATGTAAGCCACATCCAAAACGCCCGATTTCAAATCGGTAAGCAGCTTTTTCAAATCATCATAATGATCAACTTGGCCTTGCTGCCAAGTGCCCAAATGAACTAACCCTTGCTTTTTCAAAGTGAGCAGAATACCCGCTTCTTTCAGTGCAGATTTATCGCGCTTGCTCTGCTCCGCTTGGATAGCCACGTAATTACTGTGCATGAATGGTTTAGTGAACAACCAGTCTGACTTAGGTAGATCACCCACATAAGAGATGGGGACTATATCGGCATCAAATGCCGTTAATCCATTGGAAAGGCTCGACGTCGGTTTCACATACTTAAAGCTCAAGCCAGTACGAGACTGCAATAAGTCGATGAAGTCTGGAAAGAAACCGTCTAACTCACCCGTTTGCGAATCTCGGTAGAGAAACGGATAAGCTTCGTCACTGCTGCTGTAAGTTATCACTAGTTTGTTTTGATGATTACGTCGGTAATCTACCAATAACTTATCACTGATATGGTAAGGATTTTTCGAGGCGACGGAGCGAATGTTTTTTCCATTTTGCTCCCACTGAAGGATTTTGTTGATGTCATCGATCAGACGTTGTTTGTCCAACGAAGCGATAAAACTCACCTCTTCGTTTTTCAACCAACTGGGAATATCGACAACCCCTTTTACAATGTCATTCAAATCCAAATATTGGGTAATACCAACATAAGTGTAAATCAGCGCGTTCGCTTTACCTCGCTTAACTTCATTAAACGCCTCTAAACGTGTTTTAACGTAATGTATCTTATCGATACCGCGTTCAGTGAGGTTGTCACAATATACACTGCCCTCAACACACACCCATTTAAGATCACGCGCATCACTATCTCGGTAAGTGGCATTCCGATACCAAACAGCGATAGTGCTCGAAAAAAAAGGCATCGAAAACAAGAAACGCTTTTCTCTTGCTGCTGTTTTACTAAATCCAACCGCACCATCAATCCTCTTGCTTTCGACATCCGCAAGTAAAGACGGAATATGCTTGTAAGTCCGAAGTTCTAACTCATAATCCAAAGCTTTAGTAATGTTAGACAAATACTCAAGACTAATTCCGTACGAAGGACCAACGCTACCGTCAAACGAGTCTTTAGCTTCGTCTTGCGCAATAACACCAACGATGACCTTCGGTTTAGGACTCTGTTTGGCAGTTGAGCAAAAAGAACTCGCTAAAAAAATTAAGGCGACGGACGATACCGTAATACTTCTAAGAATACTGAGCATGACTGCTTCCTCTGAATGGAAGCTCAGACTAGTTTTTGTCAGATAAAAGTCAAACTTCGCTCAATAGCGAAATAAAAATAAAGCTTTGATATAAAACCAAAAAACCAAAATTCGTCAGAACAATCTGACAACACAATCCACCTTTGACTACACAGTGTTTGCGTTCGGTCTCTCACCCAGACGGATATTCACTGCGAGTCGGTATACATAAGGGATGTGTGCTTTTAGGTTTGCACGCCATAGCTTTTTACTTTCATCTTGAATGATTCATCATCATTCCATGATAAACTGGCGTATTAACATGAAAGAAAGCTCAACTCCGCGGTTTCGAGCAGCTTGAAGTAAACACAGTTTTAGAAAATGCGTTCTAGTATTGTGTCACTCAAGATTCACATTGCTACTTTTACAACCGCTGGAGCATTAGAAAAATTAAGGTATTAAATTCAAATGGTTAATAACTCAATCCAGTGGTTTCCTGGCCACATGCACAAAGCACGTAAAGAGATCGAAGAAGCAATCCCTCAAGTGGATGTGATCATCGAAGTACTGGATGCTCGTATTCCTTTCAGTAGTGAAAACCCTTTGATTTCTCAAATCCGTGGTGACAAACCTGTCGTTAAAGTTTTGAACAAACGTGATTTGGCCGATCCAGAATTAACTCAACTGTGGATTGAGCACTTGGAGCAAGAGCAACATGTAAAAGCAATGGCGATCACGACTTCTGAACCACAAGAAGTGCACCGAATCATGGAGCTTTGCCGCAAACTTGCCCCACACCGAGAAGAAATTGGTAAAAACATTCGCACCATGATCATGGGCATCCCAAACGTTGGAAAGTCGACGATCATTAACACCCTCGCAGGTAGAACAATCGCTGTAACAGGTAACCAACCCGCGGTTACACGTCGTCAACAACGTATCAACCTGCAAAATGGCATCGTATTATCTGATACTCCAGGAATTTTATGGCCAAAAGTGGAAAATCCACACAGTGGCTTCCGCCTTGCGGCTACCGGCGCGGTAAAAGATACAGCGATGGAATATGACGAAGTCGCATTCTATACCATTGAATACCTAGCAGCTCATTATGCAGACAAGCTTAAAGAGCGTTATCAAATTGAAGAGCTTCCAGAATCAGATATCGAGATCATGGAAGAAATTGGTCGTCGCCGCGGTGCACTACGTGCAGGTGGACGTGTTGACTTGCACAAAGTATCAGAGATCTTATTGCACGAACTTCGTCAAGGCACTTTGGGCCAAATTACATTAGAACGCCCAGAAATGATCACTCAAGAGCTGATTGAAGTCGAGATTGAGACCGCCCGTAAAGAAGAAGAAAAAGCGAAGCGTAAAGAAGAGCGTCGTAAGCGCTATTTACGTAATAAGCGATAAGCTTGTCTCTTATCTACTCATGTTTCAAGGCGCGATTTTCGCGCCTTTTTTGTTATCTAATGCGCCCATTTTTTTCACTTTTCAAACTTTATATTCCTCATCCAAAATCCCAGATATGAAGCACGAAAAAACACCGCAAAATCGCCGTATAAACTTTAAGCACAAACTAGTTTAGACCCCGGGCCCCTATAGAGTTACAGCCACCATCCAACCCTCAAATGTCGAGTTTGCAAGGGTCTGCAAACTTATGCAACCTGGTTAGTGACACTCTCCCCAAAATCCTCAATATGAATAAGTGTCAGCGCTGGCGTTTTTCCATATGAAGAAGAGATTTATTATGAGTGAAACTATACAAAGCAAACCACTTCCCTCCTTTATCGAGGAACGCCTAGATTTTTATATTCAAGATCTAATCGAACCGAATGAGAACAAAAAACACCTTGTTCTTGGTAAACGCCCACCGTGTAATGCCGTTGTCCTGCAAAGCAATGATTACCTTGCACTGTCTCATAATAAGGAGATTCAAAACGCGCATCGTGATGCGATTTCCCAACACGATGACAACGCCGTGATGTCCGCGATTTTCTTACAAGACGATGAATCGAAACCTGTATTTGAAACGCAACTAGCCAGTTTCGTTGGTATGCCTAGTTGTCTACTTTCTCAATCTGGTTGGGCTGCGAATGTCGGTTTATTGCAGACTATTTGTGCACCGAACATACCTGTGTACATTGATTTCTTTGCACATATGTCTTTGTGGGAAGGCGCACGTATTGCCGGAGCACAAATTCATCCGTTCATGCATAACAACACCAGTCACCTAAGAAAACAGATTTCACGTCACGGTTCAGGGATCATTGTTGTGGATTCGGTTTACAGCACTATCGGAACCATCGCTCCTCTACGTGATATCTACGAAATAGCACAGGAGTTTGACTGCGGCCTGGTTGTAGATGAATCACACTCTTTAGGTACACACGGTCCACAAGGTGCGGGGATACTGCAGGGTCTTGGCTTAACTCATAAGGTAGATTTTATTACCGTTAGTCTTGCCAAGACATTTGCTTATCGTGCTGGCGCGATTTTAGGCCCAGAAAAACTGGCGAAGACGCTTCCATTTGTGGCGTACCCTGCAATATTTAGTTCTACCGTATTACCGCAAGAGATCATTCGGCTAGAGAAAACACTGGACGTCATAAGAAAATCAGATGATAAGCGAGATATTCTGTTTGAAAGAGCCAAGTCTTTAGCCGTTGGTTTAAAACGCATTGGATTTACTATTCGCAGTGAATCACAAATTATCGCATTAGAATGTGGTAACGAGAGAAACACTGAGCGAGTCCGCGACTTTCTCGAAGAGCGAAATGTTTACGGCGCAGTGTTTTGCCGCCCTGCAACTGGAAGGAACAAAAACATCATCCGTTTTTCAGTCAATGCAGACATGACAGCTGCTGAAGTTGATCATGTACTCACTGTCTGCCAACAAGCATTTGCACACCCTGACTTAGAGTTTGTGTAAGTTAGTGTGTAGATAAAACTAAAGAGCTCAACAGTTTTGCTGAGCTCTTTATTCGTGTTATTCGTTGTGAGCAACTCGCCTCAAGAAAACAAGTCGCGAATGATTAGATCCAGTTTGCGATTTTATCGAACAAACGATTTTTATCCGCCGGTTTTACGATGAAGTCAGACATACCCGAAGACCCAATTTTGTCCAACGTGACAGGTGAACTATCCCCTGTATGTGCAATAATAGGTACCGACGCATAGTTTTTATCCGAGCTTCGAATTCGCCTAGACGCTTCTACACCATCCATAATTGGCATTTCGATATCCATCAGAATGAGATCAACATCTTCTTGCTCTAGTGTATCCAGAGCCTGCTGCCCGTCTTCTTTCTGAATCACTTCAAAGCCTTGCTTTTCAAGTAACATTGCCGTGAATTTACGCAAAGATTCATTATCATCCACGACCATAATTGTGCGCTTATTTGAATTATCTAACGTCACCGAGGCCGTTGGTGTCGATACATAGCTTGAATCATATAAGAGACGCTCAATAGTTGGTTTAGTATTCAATAACCAGGCTTGCGTTTCGATCCAAATAGGTTCATATGCAGCCTTACGTGCTCTCTGAGTCGGATGATGCTCAAAAAGATAAACTATGCGTGCTTCAGTGAAAGACAAGAGAGATTCTAATCTATCCAATTGGTTTGCTCTTGGATCTAAGCTCTCAAGATCGATAAAAATCAGATCGAATTCGAACTCGTACTCTTTCTTTTTGAGTACTTGGTTGGCATCTAAAATCGTCGAGTCAAAGCCCATAAAACGGCTAATATCTGTTACTTTAGACACCAAGATATCTTGGCTAGTCACCGTTAGAATGGTTTTGAGTTTAGTCAGATCGTTTTTGATTTCAGTAACGGTATCAGATGTCGTTAGTGGGAAAGTTAACGTAAATTGAGACCACTCCCCTAACTGAGATTGACACTCAATGTTCCCCCCAAATGAACGCATGACTTTTTTACAAAACGGTAGACCCAAACCATAACTTCCTGATTTGCCAGTGGTGTAAAAGTCTTGAAAGATATTGCGTAGAACATCAGGAGCAATGCCAGCACCATTATCGGTTACAACAATTTGATTAAAGCGTTCTGAACTTACCATGGATACATGTATGTGAAAATCTTCAGATTTACGGTGATGGAAGGCATTCTTGAAGAGGTTATACATAACGTATTTAAGTAATGTATCACTACCTAGAAACTCAAACTCACTTCTCGCATCCAGCGATATGGCAAATCGATCAGTGGCACGTTTATAACTGAAGCTTTCAATTGCCTGTTCAACGACCGAGTGAACTGAATATTTTTTGAAGCTAGAACGAGAAACTCGATTTTCATCAATCGAAGTTAGCAATAAATCGATGGTTTCATTACCCGATTGGATAATGTTCATTGCATCCTGACTCACTTCACGTAATAAGGTGACATCCTCTACACTCATGACGTACTGCTCTTTTCCTGCCTCTTTCATGTTGGGCAAGATCGACTGGATAACATCTATTGAAGTGCAAAGCCCACTCAACGGGTTACGCATTTCATGTGCGATCCCTGCCCCGAATGATTTTGCCAGCGAGACTTTCGCTTCATGTTCAACTTGGTTACGAAAATAGAACAAATTACCGAAGACATAAATAAACAGAAAGATTGGCACATGAGTCCAATCCATGGTCAAGTCAAGATGGAACCCTTTTGCAACCCAAGCGAAGAATGTTGCTAAACCTATCCCAGCAAAGGTTTGAGCAAACATGACCCTAGTAACATGAACCAGTAAAATGTGTAAGAAAATTGCAGACATAAACGACATAACCCATACATTGGACCAGTCATTCATCAGTAACATATAAAAAAAGAAAAACGGTAAGCACAGCGTTATCGTCACTTGGTAGTAAATAGGAACATAATCTCTCCAAGTCGATGATAAGCGGTTTCTAAAAATGATGCCGAAAAACAATAACGAGCAAAACAATCTAAGAGGTAAATTTTCATAAGCCTGTGGAAAGGCAAACTCCCAGACAAAGTAGTACAGCGGAAAGCCAAGAAACCCCATCCAGCCAACGAGAGTTAGGTTTGGTTCTGCATATTGATAAACCTTACGTATCGAGTCCATATAATCTGTTTTGCTTACTCCGCCTGACGCACAATAGTGTGATTTTGATTCACTTTTATCGTTTTATTATTAACTAATTATATATTAATCATCATTTATAAGCAGCGCGAAATGACGTAAACAGCTCGCAATACTTATCTTTAGTTTCAATCTTTTAAGACAGCTACACTTGATTTACAACCAAATAAACAAAGTTGCATATAGTTTAGTGCAATTTTGCGATAATCGCTCTGTATCCAATTGGATGTTAATCTCATTTTGTGTAAGAAACTTAAGTCGCGCCTTTGGCACGACTTTCCAACGATTCAAAAACAGCACTCACCGCATATAGCGTGGTGAAGAACAATTGGCTTGGGGTGTGTTATGAATTCTGTCCAGATAAAAAATGTCATTTTTGATGTAGGTAATGTGTTGGTACGCTGGTCTCCAGTAGAAATCGTTCGCTTAACATTTGGTGGTTCCGTAGAATCAGAGAAAATGGCTCAGATGCTATTTTCATCACAAATCTGGAAAGATTTAAATAAAGGGACGATCTCCGAAAGGGAAGCAAAACAGCGTTATCAACGTGAACACCAAGTAACGACGGAAGAAATGGACCGCTTCTTTTATTATGTAAAACACACTCAAATATTACTTTACGGCAGTATAGAGCTGTTAAAACGAGTAAAAAGAGCCGGATATGGCGTATATGCGCTCACAGACAACATCAACGAAATTGTGGAACATCTTCGTACTACCTATGAGTTTTGGCCACTGTTTGATGGAGCAATCATCTCTTCTGAAGTTCAATTACTAAAACCACAAGCGGAGATCTACCAAACTCTACTTTCAAAGTATCAGCTTAACCCCGAAGAGACAGTATTTCTTGATGACATGCCTTACAATGTTGAAGGTGCCTAAGCAGTTGGCATGGCTGCTATTCAGTTTGAAAATGCTCAGCAATGTGAGCTCGAACTAAAAGCCATGGGGGTTAACTTCTAGAAAGCTTTCAATAAAACATAACGTTAGGGTGCATAAACAAAAAAGAGCAGTGTTGAGACTGCTCTTATCTAATGTTTTAGAACGCTAGGTTAGGAGTAAATCACGTTTTCCTCAATCCCACTAACTAATGACTGGGCGTTCTTCCAACGGAATACTTTTTCTAACACCTCTTTGCCATCAGGTGCGCGCCAAGTTCGCTCTTGATCCTCTTGACCACCAATGTGGCGATAGAATTCAATCGCAGAAATGTTTTGCGACACAACTTCTAAATAAAGACCTGTGTCTTTAAAGTACTGCTGTTGCCATTCTGCGACAGCAAGTAATAGCTGCTTACCAATCCCACGACCACGGTAACTGTCATCAACATGCAATGCGTCAATAAAGGTTCCACGCTCGAAATCATGGTTGCCGAACACACAAACAAAGCCAAGTAGCAAACCTCCCTCCTCCGCCAAGACAATGTGCTGATTGAATGGTGGGTTGGTCAAACGGGTTTGCCAAATCAGTAGTTTGTCGTCAATCGCTTCTTTCTCAAGATAGTTATCACTAAGAATGCCACGGTAATGACGCTTCCAGCTATCCGCATGAAGATGCGCAATGCGCTCGTAGTCCTTATATTCCGCTAATCGTAAATCCATTACGTATTCCTATTTTCTTACATTTTTGCTTCTTTATAGAGTCTCGGTATATTCCACCTTTATAACTCTTGTTTCTTGGCAGATTTTATACACCTTAAGCCAGAGCTCATTTTTTAATACTACTCATTATTCAATTAAAAGCAAAATATCCCATCAAGTTCCTTAATCTACACCCAAAGGAATAGTCACATTTGTCTAACTTTAATTTGACTTACATGTGTACGCTGATATTCTGGCGAACAGTTGTTAGCTCAAAGTTAGGGATACACCTGTGACTCAAAACAAACCACCTGTTATCTGGTTGAATACATTAATATTTTCTGCCAGTTTTGTTCTAACTTTTATTGTAATGCCTTGGTATGCATATCATTTTGGGCTGGGTTGGGAACATCTAATTTGGGGAGTGATTGCATTTAGTTTTACTAACCTTTCTATTACAGCAGGCTATCATCGTCTCTGGAGCCACAAAACATACGAAGCTCATCCTATTTTGCGCGCCATTTTTGCGATTGGAGGAGCATTTTCTTTGCAAAATAGTGCATTACATTGGTCTTCTGATCATCGTGTGCATCACAAACATGTCGACAATAACGATAAAGATCCGTACTCAGCCAAGCGGGGTTTTTGGTATTCTCACATTGGGTGGATGTTACGTGATTACAATAAATCAAAGGAAAACGAATATACAAACTGCCGTGACCTAAAGCGCGATAAAATCGTCATGTGGCAGCATAAGTATTATGTTCCACTTGCCCTACTGACTAATATTGGTTTCCCAGTCATACTAGGACTGATCTACGGTGATATCTGGGGGATGTTATTGGTCGTTGGTGCAGCTCGACTCTTTATGAGTCACCATACAACTTTTTTCATTAACTCCCTCGCACATATTTGGGGTAAGCAAACTTTCACAGACAAAAACACTGCTCGCGATAATGGTGTACTCGCCTTTTTCACATTTGGAGAGGGTTACCATAATTTCCATCATATTTTCGAGAATGACTATCGCAATGGCGTGTATTGGTGGCATTACGACCCAACGAAGTGGTTGATAAAGTCATGTTCTTGGCTAGGACTCACATCTAAGTTGCGCACAACGCCTACATTTAGAATTGAAAAAGCCCGTGCGAGTCAACTTTTGAAGAAAGCAAGAGAAAAGCTAGAATCTAAACCGAACACGCAAACGATCCTCGATCAGCTACAGCAAGAGTTTGATACTTTAGTTCATCACATGCAGGAATACTACGAGATGCGCAAAGAAGTACTCGGTGCCAAAACTGCCAGTGTGGTAAAAAAATACGAATGTTCTGTAACAAAAATGAAGTATCAGCAAATTAAAGCAGAGTTCGAACGGCAGCAGCGTAGTTGGAACCTTATGGTTCGTCGATACGCATAGTTTATCCTCATTCTTACGATTACTTAGCTTCGCTTCGGCGAAGCTTTTTTGTTGTGAAGAGTGTTTTCCAATAATTGCTTATTGAGTAAAGTCTTTTTCCTATTGTGAATCAATTCACTCATTATTCATTCACTTTCCTAGTCATATTTTCCTTCCTATAAATAGCTTCAAACCAGCACATAACACTTAGAAAACCAAATTCCAACAATACAATCTAACGAAATTATTTATTAAATTATTATTTGTCTCAGATCATGCAAGCCCCATATTTGTCTCGTGCCACAGCTAAGAATTCTGTAAATTCCTTGTCATAAACTGAAACAGTTTCTTTCTTTTTTACATAACATTCGGAGATCCCTATGTTAGAGCTCTTAATTGGCTTAGTGGTTACCATTGCGGTGGGTTACTTTATTGTCAAAGGCTATAAAGCTGCAGGCGTGTTACTGACAGCTGGTATTGCTTTACTTCTTATGACTGGCGTTTTGGGGCACGACGTGCTGCCGTCAAAAATCACCTCAACTGGTAACATGGTGACAGATGCGCTTGAATACGTGAAATACATGCTTCAATACCGCGGTGGCGGTCTTGGTATGCAAATCATGCTGCTTTGTGGTTTTGCGTCATACATGACTCATATCGGCGCGAACAACGTGGTAGTGAAACAGTTCTCTAAACCGCTTTCTGTCATCAAGTCTCCTTACGTCCTTTTGGTAGCGGCTTACATTGTGGCGTGTTTAATGTCTCTTGCGGTAAGTTCTGCAACAGGCCTTGGCGTACTATTAATGGCGACATTATTCCCAATGATGGTCGCGATGGGCATTTCTCGTCCAGCAGCCGTTGCAGTGTGTGCCTCTCCAGCGGCAATCATCCTTTCTCCTACTTCTGGTGATGTTGTTATCGCAGCAGAAAAGTCTGGTTTAGAGCTTGATGTGTTTGCGGTACAAACTGTGTTGCCTGTTTCTATTTGCGCAATCATCGTCATGGCAGCGGCAGCGTTCTTCTGGAACAAATACTTAGATAAGAAAGAAAATACACCAATGGAAAAAATTGATGTATCAGAGATCAAAGCTGACGCACCAGCGTTTTATGCAGCTCTTCCTTTTCTACCTATCATCGGCGTTTTCCTATTCAACGGTCGTACCATTCCAGGACTTAGTCTAGACATCTACACTATTGTGGTTGGTTCGATTTTCCTTGGAGCTCTGATCCATTATGTTGTAAATAAGTTCGATGGTAAGAAATCACTAGAAGATTTAGATTCTTGTTACGCAGGCATGGCTGACGCGTTCAAAGGCGTTGTGATGCTTTTGGTTGCCGCAGGGGTTTTTGCACAAGGTCTGATGTCTATCGGAGCTATCGATAACCTACTTCATCTAGCAGATAATGCTGGTGCAGGCGGCGTTGCTTTAATGCTTATTCTAACTGCATTGACAGTTGCAGCAGCAATTGCAACGGGTTCGGGTAACGCGCCTTTTTATGCGTTCGTGGAGTTAGCACCATCTTTGGCTGCGAAAATGGGATTAAACCCTGCTTTCCTAATTATCCCGATGCTTCAAGCATCAAACCTAGGCCGTACTATCTCACCAGTATCTGGCGTAATCGTTGCGACATCAGGTATGGCAAACATCAGCCCGTTTGAGGTTGTAAAACGCACATCCGTTCCAGTTCTAGCAGGCCTTATCACGGTGATTATTGGTACTATGGTGCTTGTTCCAATGAGTGCCTAACGGTATTGCCACGATCAAACTAAAAGCAATATCCGAACAAAATTACGTTTAATTAAAAACGCCAGCAAATGTGCTGGCGTTTTTTTTATTCTAATGTGTTGATTTACGCTGACTTAAATCGGTCAGGAATCTTAGTGATGCTCTCTCTGTAGCTAAACCATAAGTAGGTAACGGCAAGCGAAAAGAATAAATATGAAAGTGCGAATACGATTGGAGACGTGATTAATTCCGCGGACATTCCCCACATCACACCGACTACGGTTATCGTCAACTTAGAAAGCATACCGCAAATGAGTAGGAATAAAGCAAGCTGTGGAAAGCGCGAGCTGCGAAATGCGAAGAAATAACAGCTACCTACCGCTAAAGAAGCAATAGATAAGCCCAACATAAATGAATGGATGTGGTCTGCTGATGCGATACCAGCGGATACCGAAGCCATGAGTAATAGGAACAGTTTCATAAGTCACCTCACAACAAATCTAAAAAGCATCCCTTCATAAATGAAAACTCATTTTTCACTATATTTTGCGCCTAAAATCAGCAATTACAAGTTACTTTTTTGCTCACTTAATGAACATAAAAGCTAATCAGCTTCAATTATTACAAAAGGTTAACAATTAAAAATTAAGAAACCCTTTGCATCTGATACTTACGACAGTTAGATGATAAATTCGCCATTTTTGTTACAGATGGTTAACATAGAAACATTTTGAAATTTTTTACTTGAAATGTGAACTGTGCACTCAACAGCGTAAAACCTCTCTGTCTTGACTCATCATTCGTTATTAGCGAACAAAAAATATCACTTTTTTACAACGTTCTTACTACATACAAAACCATGAATTCACATCCACTTTTAATGTTGCAAATTATTTTATCAGTAACCGTAAAAAGAGATTCCAATCACATATTTATTGGTTATAATCCGCGCTCATTGCGTTAAACGTTGAAAAACGCAAACTAATTTTGAGAAAAAACATCTTTAAACCAACCTTCTTTGCGGCATTGCCAATAAGAGGAAAAACTGAGAATAAAAATGAGCAAGATTGATAAAGCTATGCGCATCCTGTTAGCAGGGTTCTGTATCAACCTTTGTCTTGGCATCCTGTATGCTTGGAGTGTATTCAACAAGGCACTGGTAACTGAATCAGGCTGGAGTGCTGCAGAAGCTTCTGCACCTTACGCAACTGCAACCATCACTTTCTCTATCTGTCTTCTTATTGCAGGTATTCTTCAAGACCGCATGGGCCCTCGAATGATCCTTATCCTAGGTACTGTTCTTACAGGTCTGGGCATGATCGCTTCTGGCTTTGTGAACTCTCCACTAATGTTGAACATTACATTCGGCGTGATCACAGGTGCAGGTATCGGTTTTGGTTACGCATGCCTATCACCTTCTGCGATGAAGTGGTTCCACGCTTCGAAGAAAGGTATGGTTAACGGCATTATTGCGGCAGGTTTTGGTCTAGCGGCTATTTACCTTGCGCCAGTAACTTCTGCGCTAATAGACAGCATGGGCATTCAAACTAGCTTTATGGTTCTTGGTGTTGGTATCCTAGCGATTGCGGTTCCTCTTGCAGCAACCATCAACAACCCACCAGCAGACTACACACCTGCGGAGCCTAAAGTAAAAGAAGGCCAAGCACCTAAAGCGGTGAAAAAGTCAGATGACTTAACTTGGAAAGCAATGTTGAAAACGCCACAGTTCTACTCTCTATGGATCATGTACGCGTTTGCAGCTTCTGTTGGTCTGATGATCATTGGTAACATCACGACAATCGCAAGCGTTCAAGCAAACTTGCCAAACGCGGTTTACCTAGCGTCTATTCTTGCTGTATTTAACTCTGGCGGTCGTGTTGCCGCGGGTATGCTTGCAGATAAAATCGGCGGTGTTCGTACGCTTCTACTTGCGTTCGTTCTACAAGGCGTAAACATGGTGCTGTTCGCGACGTTCGACTCTGAGTTTACACTGATCATCGGTACAGCAATCGCAGCGGTAGGTTACGGCACACTTCTAGCGGTATTCCCTACTCTAACGGCTGAGTTCTACGGTCTGAAAAACTACGGCACTAACTACGGCGTGCTTTACACAGCATGGGGTATCGGTGGTGCAATCGGCGCAGCGGTTGTTGGTTTCTCGATGACAAATGGCGACGGCTACACCTTGGCTTACACAATTTCTTCAGCAATGATGGCAGTATGTATCGTACTTGCGTTCATCACTAAGCCATTGTCTGATGCGAAAGTAGCACAGCTAAAAAACGCATAATTGCGAATTGATTTGATAGCAAAAAGGCTTAACCTATGGGTTAAGCCTTTTTTGTTATCGGTCGTTTATGGAAAGCCCTATCGAACTTGCACCAGACTACTATCTAGAGAACTTCTTTAAGCTGACTCATCACGCAGTAACTTGGTACAGCAATTTACTGACCAAGGAAGAACACGCATGGCTTTGCTCGTTTGATTCTTTGAGCAAACACGCCCAGTGCCTTTTGGTACGTTTATACAGCCGAAAGGGATGTTGGTTTCGAAGTGATAAGCTGAGTTATCCAGAAATACCTTCTATCAATGAAGCACTGGCAGAATTGAGTCAACATGAGTTTGTAGCCCTTTCCCCACCCCTTTCTCATCAAGGGTTAGCGGCTAATTTACTGACCAAGCCAGAAATCTCCACGCTTTATCCCGAACTGCCGAAATCACTCAAGAAAGACGCCCTTGTCGAACGTTTGAGTAATGCGGAATTTGATCGTATAGAGCGGCTTGAGTTTACGATCGTCAAACTCAATTCTGCTCATATGATTGACGTGTTACTCACTCTGTTTTTTGCCAACACCCATCAAGACTTAAGTCAGTTTGTGCTTGATGACTTAGGTTTGCATCAGTTCGAGCAATATCAATTGAGTAAAGTGCGCCGTTTCTTTGATTCACGTGAGCAAATAGACCGCTTAATTGAACTGAGCCAGTTGGCCAACCTGTACTGGCAATTTGACCGAAAAGACAAAGCCAATCTCGACTTATTAATTGAGGCAATGCCTCAGCCCGTTAAACACCGTTACGTAGATCGTAAACGCGAGCACATGTTGAATGACATAGCACGTGATTACGAACGGCTTAATGATCTAGAGACCGCCCTATCTCTATTTGGCCAAACTCAACTCACACCGAGCCGAGAACGACGCGCACGTATCTATGACAAATTAAACCATGATGATTTATTTTGTGACATTGTCACAGATATGCTTAACTCACCGATCGATGTGTCTGAGCTCGAAGTTGCACAAAAACTTGAGCAACGGTTAAAACGAAAACAAGGCGAGAAAGTGCCAAGAGTGACGAAGCCAACCTGTACGGAATACCGCCTTGAACTGGATTTATCTCAACAGAGAGTCGAACTCGCCAGCAAAACGTATTTTGAGTCCTTAGGCTGGACTGTATTTTACGCCGAAAATGCACTGCTTAATGCATTACTTGGTCTCACTTTTTGGGATGCGATTTTTGCTCCTATTGAAGGGGCATTCATTAACGCTTATCAACACCGTCCTTTAGATTTATATCACTCGGATTTTGTTACCAAGCGCCAAGCTTTGATAGACACCGCTTTTGCCGAACTAGAAGCGGGCAACACCCAGATGTTATTGACAAAATACGATGAGAAGTTTGGCATCAGTAATCCATTTGTACATTGGAACTTAATAAGTAAAGAGCTACTCGAAACAGCACTCAACACTATCCCAACTAACATGTTGATGGCGCTATTTAAAATACAATTGAGTGACCTAAAGCTTTACCGCAATGGGATGCCGGATCTGATTGCTTTTAAAGGAAACGAGTTCGAATGGATTGAAGTAAAAGGGCCGGGCGATAAACTCCAAGACAACCAATGGCGTTGGATTAAAGAGTTTACTCGCCTTAATGTCCCGTTTGCGGTGTGTTACGTCGCAGCAACTTAACTTACTCTATATAAAGAGCTTGGTGTTTGTTCACTCAAACCGCCCCTCGGTTATCGCCCCTTGCTCTTTTTTCTAAACATTTTTTCGTTTCTTCACGATCGCTTCACGCTTCTTCACACAAAATGCGCTTCTACTCACTAAGTTGATTTGAAGAGGCAAAATAAAATGAACAAAACACTTCTTGCGTTACTTGTTACCTGCTCAGTTTCGGTATCTGCGGCTCCTTATGTAGGTCTGGAATATGGACTAGGCACCACTGACCATGATTTGGAACCTCACTTTTCAACTGACAACGTAACACTCAACCCTGAGCTTGAAGACGGTATTTTCTCAGGCTTTGTCGGTTACGCATTTAATGACAACTGGGCATTGGAACTGGGTTACAGCCAGTTTGACCTTGATGATAGTCGTTCAAAAAACCTAGGTATCAAGTCAATCGATGGCAAAGATTACCATCATGAAATGGATTGGGATGCGTCAATCAAAGCCAAGCAAGTGTCGTTGGCTCCTGTGTTTAACTATGCATTAAATGATAAATGGACAACAAAATTCAAAGCGGGTTTAACTTACACGCAATACGATGCCAAGGTTTCTAAACATCAAGAATACGAACTTGTCACGAACGACGATGTGGAAATGACCAACACGCTTTTCCATAGCGCGGAGAAAAACAACGAGTTAGGCGCAATGTTCTCTGTGGGCGCGGAATACCAAGTGTTGCCAAAGCTCACCATTGGCGCAAACGCTAAATACCAACTAGACAGCTACGCAAACACTGCATCCTTTAACGTAGGCACAACTTATTACTTCTAATATAAGGAGATGATAATGAAAAGAGTATTGTTAACATCCATGCTTGCCCTACTTTCAAGCTCGGCTTTCGCAGCGTTTAATGGTCCAGAAGTCAGTGCAATCAATACGGTGAAAGAGGCGCGCAACGCAACCGACGACAGCGCTGTAGTGCTAACCGGGCATATTGTTCAATCATTTGGTAACGAGACTTACTTGTTCAGAGACAACACTGGTGAGATCGAAGTAGAGATCGACAACGAAGATTGGATGGGTCAAGAAGTGACACCAAAAGATACCGTAATGATTCGAGGAGAGGTTGACTCAGATTGGACAACTACGCAGATAGACGTTGAGACCATTCAAAAACGTTAAGAAGTTGACGATACCTCAACACAAGCAACACAGCCACATTTTAGTGGCTGTGTTAAGCAATAATCATGGAGAACGCTCGTTTAGCTAGTCAAGCAAGGACAATCTTGCGGTACGACTAATCGTATACTCTTAGGCTGAACATCAAATCTAATGGTTCTCGAATGATAGGGTTCTCCATCTAAATTAAGAGGTAATGGATTCGGGAAGTCTATCTCCAACCAGCTTGCTCTTGTGTACTTCACAAACTCTCCTTTCTCACTCGGGTTATTGATCTCGTCGATTACTTTAGGCAGCTCATGAGGTAAAAATGGGCGCACCAATGTTAGATCCATCAGCCCATCATTAATCATCGCTTTTGGAGCTAACTCTTGCCCACCTCCAGCAAGGCGCCCATTACAAAACGCACCGAGCAACATTTCTCCCTGATACGCACCACCTTCAATCGTTATTGTTCCGTCATATGGTTTAAAGCCAAGTGCTTTTACAACACCAGTTAGCGTGTAAGCTCCACCGCCAAGAAAGTTTTTGAGTTCAACAGGCGTTTCTGCTGTAACTTCTGCGCCAAACCCTGCTGTTGCCACGTTAATAAAGCAGCGATCGTTCGCTTTGACGCAATCGACCAAAGCGGACTGCCCCTCAACAGCAAGAGATAAAGACGCCTTAATGGAATTAGGTACTTGAATAGCGGTAGCAAAGTCATTGGCAGTACCAAGGGGAATAATGGCTAACTCAGGGCGTTTTACTTCGTCAATTTGAATAATCGCAGAAGCCGCCTCATTGACAGTCCCATCGCCACCAGCGACAACAATACGTTCAATGCCTTCAGCAACCGCTTCTTTCACTAGCCGCGGCATGTCTTGAGATTCCCACGTCACACGCACCTGTACGTCGATGCCTTTTTCTCTCATTTTCATGATTGCATCTCTTAACTCTGAATTCCCAGCTTTTTTTCCGTTAAGGATGGCACGTATTGTCTTTTTCATTGCACTTCCTATTGGTTGATGACTTTTCCTGCTTGCTTAATCTGTGAACGCAACCACTGATGGGCGCTGTCGTTTGTGCGACTAGGATGCCAGATTGTGCAAAGCTCATACATTTGTTCATCAAATGGCATTGATAAAGATTTAACATGATAGGTGTTATTGAACAAGTTGATCATCGACTCTGGCATTAAACCAATGTATTCACTACCACAAATAATTGGGAGCATTTCTAGTACGCCTGAGGCTCGATACTTAATCTTTCTCTTATCCAAGTCGACAATGTCATCGGCGTTTAACAAGCTCTTACGACTCTGCCACTGCGAAACCACTACGTGTTCTTCTTCAAAAAATTGTTCAGCCGTAATCTCGTCATTCAGGCGTGGATGCGCTTCGCTACATACCACCACCAAACGCTCCGTAAGTACAGTTTCCAGTTTTAGCACCGTTCTTGCTCTTGGTGTGATATCAATGATCAAATCGTATCGTTGTAACCGCAGATCACTTTCAAAATCTTCCGTAAAAAGCGGATGTACTTCTAATGCAACATTTGGCGCCGACACACGGATTTGTTTCATGACTTGAGGTAGCAACTCAAAACTTGCAACGGACACACAGGCAATAGAAAACACTCTATTCGACACTTTAGGGTCAAACTCACTAGAGGCCGATAATGTCGAAGTGAAATTTTGTACTGAAGCTAGAAGAGCAGGATAAATATCCATCGCAAACGAGGTAGGCTCGACACCTTTAACGCAACGATGAAACAATGGATCATCGTAGATATCACGTAGCCTTGCTAGCGCTTTACTCACCGCAGGCTGGGTGATGTTTAAACGCGCCGCCGCCCGAGACAAGTTACGCTCTTCATAGATGGCAGTGAAAATGGGAATAAGATTAAGGTCGGTCGGTTTCATGCTATTAAATTTTTCAAAAGTCACTTTCTCTATTTTAATCTAACAGCATGATCCTTCACGTAGCCAAGTGCAATAAATGGGCGGTATCGCTTGTTTTAATGAGTTTTAACTCAATTTTGACGCACTTCATTCACCACATAAACTGGCACCATAGTGCAACGTAAAGCTTGGATTAGGCTTTGCCTAGGTAAGGGGTAAGAAACTCGCTGACTTCCTCGCCGCATAAACCAGTTTCTACCTCTATACCTGCTTGTTTTAGAATCTCGATACCTCGACCACTGTTGCGTGGGTCGGGGTCCAATATGGCTACGACGACTTTGCTTATGCCGGATTTGACTAATGTCACCGCGCAAGCTGGCGTGCGACCAACAAACGAACACGGTTCCAGCGTAACGTATGCCGTCACCGATTCTAACGAGCCTTGATACGCATTCAGCGCTTCCACTTCCGCGTGATTGCCACCAATCGCTTGAGTATGACCTTCAGAAACGATTTGATTGTCTTTCACTAACACGCAGCCAACCGGCGGGTTGGGTTGACATTCAGGAAGCGCATTTTTGGACACTTCCAATGCGCGGCGCATAAACTCTTGGCTCATTTGAACTCTATTCTCTAATAAAAACGAGGCGCTATATTAGCGCCCCGTTTTATTCATTGCCATCTCTTCCAATGACTTTGTCCAGTTCTGGTAACGCTCGCGGAATACGGAATTTAAAGCGTTTTTGTTTGGTCTGGATTTTGCGCCACATCGACTTCAGTAAATGAGCGCTATTTTCACCATTTTGCATTCGCGACGCACTTTTTTGCCACGATTCACTCGTATCGGCTTTGGTCATTTCTAGCTCGGCCGTATTTAAACGCAATTGTTTGTACAATATGGTCCTTGCTTCAGACCAACGTTTAGCCTTTAACAAACGGTGAAACGTCAGCCATGCTGGTGTCGGTCTGTTGCGGTAGTAACGTTTAATGGCTACCAATGAAATAATCACAAAACCCAGCAACACAAGCGTGGAAACAATCCATTCAAAGTACGTTCTGATGAAGGACTTCAACGTGTGCTTCGCGGCAAAAGTTTTGCCCTCTAACATCACCGTTTCCACTTGCTGAGTCTTACTGTTCCACCAACGGAACTCATAATCCGGCAGGGTTAATTCACCACCTTGTTGAATCACGTACACGCTCTCTTCTGTGCGTGTTGACTGGTAATCACCACGTGTTTGCGTATCTGTCAAACGGTGGGGTTGAGGATATGCTTGATAACGGGTTGTTGATTCTCCTTTCAACAAGTCTGGTAGCAATACAGATAGTGAATCTTGAGCCAAAATGGTGATTTTACGCGTGATTGCATCCCCAACTTTGAGTGACTCAGTGGAGGTTTCCCACTCTTGTTTTACGTCTACGTGCGTTGCAGAAAACCAAGGCGTATCACCGCTCAACAATCCCGATGGCAAGACAGTTTTGAACTTAATCGGCTGCGTATAAAGTGTGCCTGACACCTTCTCGCCATCCGGCGCCGACACCTGAACGCCCACAGCGACAGGTGGAATCACAAAATCACCAGATGCTTGTGGATACAAAGTCACTTCCCAGCGTTGACGCGACCAAGTTTGTCCCTCTTTTTGCTCAGTAAAGTTGGTTGCTAGTTGATTACGTTGTTTGGCGATAACATTGGGTATTTCAATATTGCCAATTCTCGTACCACCCGTAAACCAACGCGGCGTTGCCACTTCGATGGTTAAAATAACTTGCTCATTGACGCTAAAACTTGGTGTTTTACGCTTCTCTCCAGCCGTTGGTTGTTTACCAACCCACGCTTGTAACTCAACACCATGCTTTCGTTGAACGTCACGAATATCTTGAGCCAACACACTACTGCTCAGGAGGAAACCGAAACAGATAACTAACCACAAGGGTAAAGCAAAGTGCGTAAAACGGTGGCTTTTCATCATTGCACCGCCTCCTCTGTATTTTCGTTCGCAGTAGAGGTTGATTCTCCGGTTTCTATTGAACGCAATTGAATCTGAAACTTCGCATTTAAGAAGTATTTAGGATCCGCTTCGACTCGCTTTAACCATTTGTCGGCTAATTCTTGGCTACCTAAGATGTCGTCTGCACTTAACGTCTCTTTAATCATCAACTCCGCTGACGTTTTTTCATCCGCCCCTTCTGCGGTTTGAGGGTTATCGCCTAGCTCGGTTGATGCTTCTTGCTCCGTTCCTACCTGACTCTCACTCATCCGGTTGATGTCCTCTACAATACCACCAATCACTTTCAAGTTATGCTCAACATCCGGTCTTAGCCTCTCGCTCAACGTTGGCTTGTTGGCTAGGGATTTTAACAAGTCACGTGCAGCCAAATATTCACGCTGACGCGCCAATGCACTCGCCGCATTATAAAGACCGTAATCTCGAACCTCTTCGGACGGGTCGTTTTGCATTTCCAAAAACGCGCTGTGCGCGAGCTCAAACTCGCTTGCGTAGTAGTACGCCGTGCCTTTGCGTAATGGATCGACAAAGTGTTTTGCAGCTTCTAAATACGCTTGTTGGTTGAACAAACGCTGTCCTTGTTGGTCTGGCGTCAGCCACAAATCCCACCACCATTGCGCCACCTTGTCGAAAGCCGTCACTTTTTGCACAACTTGTGGCTGCTCGGCTTTAACAGAAATGTTCTCCGCCATTGCACTGGTCGGCATCAACAGTGTACCGCTCATCATTACAATCACGCACCACTGCACTAACCACCCTTTTCTAAACCACAGCATCATGATCAACGCGATTGGAAACAGAAGTTGATAACCCATGTCTTTCCAAGGCATTGAAGATTCGCCATTAAGCTGCATATTGCGCTCAACGTATCGGTTCAGTTGCTCGATATCACTGTTATCGACGGTCACTTCCACCAATCGACCGTTGGTCTGGCTGGCCAGTTTTTGTAGAGAATCCAAATCCATTGGGTTGTTACTCACAATGTCAGCGTTCCCTGCCGCAAGAATTAACAGTTGATAAGGTTTGCCCGAGAAATACGCTTGGTATTGCTCAATCGTGGCCGGGTTCACGCCGTCGCTCACCAACAGAACGGTGGAGCCTGGTTGACCTTGCAATTGCAGATCAATTAACGGCAAGGCTTTTTCGGCAAGCTTACCTTGCACGGGCATAATTTCTGGCGTAATGGCCGCCAAAAATGGGTCAAATACTTTGCTGTCTTGAGTTATAGGCATCGCCACATGAGCACTGCCCGCGAACACGACTAAACCCGTTTTTCCGCCTTTTCGCGCGGCTAATAAATCGCGTATTTTCTGTTTGGAACGCTCAAGGCGGCTTGGTGGGAGATCTTTTTGCAGCATCGAGTCGCTGTTATCAAGCACCACAAGCATAGAGGCTTTATCTTCGCCAAAGGGAGAAGATTCTCGTTGCCACGTTGGGCCTGCACAAACCACAATGGCGATGAACACAATCAGCATCAAGAGCTTAAGCGGCAGTTGCTTACGCCAGCCTCGCTCACCTATCGTCAAAGCATTGCGTAAATGTTCGGGCAGAATATCCTTCCAGCTTGGCTTGCTTTCTTCTCGCCAGCGTAACCACACCAAGAAAAACATGGGGATCAAAGCCAGTAACCACAGTGGTCGAATAAAATGAAACTGCGTAAAGAATTGCGTCCAACTAAGAGAATCAAACATCGCTATCTCCTAATGATGATCGTGTAACAGCCCTTCTTTTGAGTGTTGCGACGCTGAACGCGAGCAAATGCATGATGACCACTAACGCCATCAAGTAATGATGAAGGCTTTGTTTTGGGCGGTATGTGGTGCTTTCGTAAAGTTGAGGTTCCAGTTTGCCAATTTCGTCGTAGGCAGCCGATAGTTCATCACGGTTGAGTGCTTCAAACGCTTCACCGCCGGATTCTTTCGCAATGCGATGAATTGTGTCCATATCCAACGCGGTTTCACCTATCGTTTCCGGATCACCCATCGCAATCACGTGCACTCTCACGCCTTTGGCTTTCGCAACTTTCGCCGCATCAATCGGTTCAACAAAACTGCCCGTGTCGTTACCATCGGTTAATACAATCGCGACTTTTTCACGGTTTTGGTCTTGTTCTAAAGCACCACGCGACTTATCGCTTTGCTCAAAAACTTTAATCGCTAAGCCAATCGCATCACCAAGATGGGTACTCTGCCCTGCCATTGCCACATCGGTTTGGTTAAGCAGTTCGAGCCACACTTTTTGGTCTGCGGTAAATGGCGTTTGCACGAAAGCAGCATCACCAAAAAGCACCAAGCCTAATCGGTCACCTTTACGAGACTGAACAAACTCCGACAGCACTTCTTTTGCCGCATCAAGACGAGAAATTTTTTCGCCTGTACGTGAGGTGAAATCTGGCTCGGCCATGGAGCCCGAAAGATCCACCACCACCATCACATCGCGACCTAAACTCTCGCGAACTTGAGGCTCGCCTAACACGGTGGGTTTTGCCATCGCACACACCACCAAAAGCCATGAGAGAATTAACGTTGCTCGTTGCCACCAACTCGGGGTCAACTGGCTTGCACCTTCTGATGGCGTCTCACCAATCGCTTCCACCAGCTGACTAAAAAACGGCACTTTGATCGCCATTTGCTTAGTGCGATATGCAGGCACCAAGTAGTACACCACCAACGGCAAGGGCAAAACCAGAAACCACATTGGGTGAGCAAATTCAAAACCAGACAAACCAGTTATCGATGCAAGAAGATCATTCATGTTGACCTCCCTGATGTGATTTGCGTTTCAATCGTGGTGATTTCTTTGCCGCGCTTTTTTGAGCATCACCACGGTGTTCACTCACCCAGTTTTTCGCACGAGCAATTAGCGTTACACGATCTTCGTTGGTTAGCGTAACGCTTGGGTCGACAATACTTTGTAGCCAGCGCTTTGAAAGCTCATCGTTAAAGACCACAAGCGAGTTTGCTTGAGAATCTTCGGTTTGCGGATACAGCGCATCGAGCTTGCGCAGAAAGGCGGTATCAAACAATTTCGCGTTGCGGCTATCAATATGAATCAGCACTACTTTAAGCACAGAGAACAATACTTTTGGCATGTCTTTGTCGCTCGATTTGATTTGCGAAATCGCCAGTAGAGCTTCTTTTCGGTAACGATTATGCCACCATTGCCGAGCCAATCGATATACGACATACACCAATGCAATGAGCACAACCGCCGCTAAAATTTTCCAGCCAATAGTTTGCGGGTACCAACTCACGCTGGGTGGTACAGCCACATCATGCAGCTCTCTGAGTATGTAGGTACTCGGAGGCGTAGGAAGATCACTCATTTAACGCCCTCCTACCAGTTTTTGGAATTGTTTAATGTGCTCACCTGTCGTATCGAGTTCGATGTGCGGAAGGTGTTTCATCGCCATAAGTTGAGAGAGTGATTGACGCTGTAAGCTAGTTCGAGCCTCAAGCTTTGCGCTCGCAGCTTCTACCTTTGCTTTGCTATCTAAATTGAGTTGATACTGCCCATCACCAACCACCCATTTCGATTTTGCCAAATCGTCTGGTAGCGCTTGTTCTAATGGGTCACTGACCATCACTGCAAGAACATCGTTGTGCTGTTGTAGCTGTTTAAGGTGATCAAGGTGGTGCTCCTCGCAGTCGCTCCAGTCGCTGATAAAAATCAAAGTGGATTGCTTGAGCTTCATGCGTTTAATAAGCTCAATCCATTGACTGAACGTTACTTTTTCGGAATTGCGGGAGTCCACATTGAGCGATTGATTGGCTTTAGCGAGACGTTTAAGTTGCGCCAGAAGATCGTTTTGCGAACGCTGTGCCTTGCTGTGAAACAACGCCTGCTGGGATGCGATGACAAAACCGACTCGGTCGCCATCTTTTAATACTCGCCACCCACACATCGCTGCGATCTCTGCCGCGACAACTGATTTCATTACTTGCGTCGAAGCAAAAAACATTGTGCTTCTCTGGTCGACACACACGATTACGTTGCGATCTTTTTCTTCTGTATAACTGCGTACATGCGGCTTACCCGTACGCATCGTAACTTTCCAATCAAGGTTACGAATATCGTCACCCAATTGGTAATGGCGCAGCTCTTCGAAGTTCAATCCACGACCGCGAAACAACGAATTGTGTCGGCCAGAGAGTACGCTACCCGCCTTTAGGTGAGGAAGTAAACTGAATGATTCTGCTTGTGCTTGCAGACGTACTAAACGAGCGTAATCGCAGTACAAACGGGGATCCATCCCCTGTGATTTTGGCGCAAGAGTTGGCTTAGCCATAATGCCTCCCACTTACCCAATTTCTACACAATCTAGCAGCTCTTGTACGACTCGTTGATGATCGACCCCATCTGCCAGTGCATCGTAGGTCAAAGAAAAACGGTGGCCCAATACAGACGGAACCATGGCACGCACATCGTCAGGAGTCACATGGTCACGTCCTTGCATCCACGCATACGCACGAGCGCATTTGTCGAGTGCGATGGAAGCACGAGGACTAGAGCCAATCTCAATCCATTTTGCTAAGTTTGAATCGGCATAACGCTCTGGCTTACGAGTCGCCATCACTAACGCAACGATGTAGTTTTCCACTAGGTCCGATACCACGATGTTTGGTAACTGACGGCGCGCTTCTAGCACCACGTCTGGCTCGATGTGTTTTGGCGTAATAATTTCGCTGCTGGTTTCCGCACCCAATTCTTCACTGCGCACCAAACGAATGATGTCACGTTCGGCGTCATCTTCTGGATAATCGACGGTAACCTTCATGATAAAGCGGTCCATTTGCGCTTCTGGCAGCGGGTACGTGCCCTCTTGCTCTACAGGGTTTTGCGTTGCAAGCACCATAAATAAGTCTGGCAATACGTGAGTTTTATCGCCTACCGTTATTGTGCCTTCGGCCATGGCTTCAAGCAGTGCCGCTTGTACTTTGGCTGGTGCACGGTTGACCTCATCAGCAAGTACAATGCTGTTAAAAATTGGCCCTGGCTGAAAATGGAGTTGCGGCTTACCATCCAGCTCTTGATAAACCTCAGTACCCGTCACGTCAGATGGTAAAAGATCCGGCGTAAACTGGATTCGACCAAAACTGGTGTTTAACAAGTTCGCCAAAGATTTTACGGAACGTGTTTTTGCCGTTCCCGGTAAACCTTCTAGCAGAATATGCCCATTTGTTAATAACCCGATGACTAAAGCTCGAACCACGTGGCTTTGTCCAATGACGCTTTTTTCTGTTTGTTCGATGAGTTCTTTTATCGCTTGTTGTGCGTGGTTCATAGGATACCTTTTCAATGGTTTAAGCCGTCTTTTCGATAGTTAAGTATAAGAACAAATGAAATAACTTAAGGTTATATTCACTATGTTATCTTTGCGGTTCTTGAGATTGGAGAAGTTGTGCAAGACCAACCAACATCGGTAACGCATAATCAAAGAACATTTTGATTCCCGAACACAAATAGTTTAGACCACTCTCACCATTCGGCGTTTTGATCAAACGGTTTTTTGGGCACTCACCCCAACAATAAGGCAAGTAAGGGCATTGCTTACAATACGTCGGCAATGAATCGCGTTTTGCCATGCCAAAAGTATATTGTCTTGTAGAGAAGGCCATTTCATTCAGTGAGTGTTCATGAATGTTGGCGAGTTTGTATTCTGGATACACATAGTGGTCGCAACTGAACACGTCGCCATTGTGCTCAATCGCCAACCCTTTGCCACAAAACTCCGCCGTCACGCAAAGCTGAGACGGTTTCCCCATTACTTGCGCCACCGCGGTTTCAAACAGATTAACCAGCACACGGCCAAGATCGTTATTCACCCACTCTTCAAAGGTCGCCATTAAAAAGCGTCCCCAGTCTTCAGGATCGACTGACCAATCCGTTACAATCGACATTGGATGCCCCGGTTTAGCCAGATCACTGCCTTTGGTTGGGATCATCTGTTCGTTCCAAAACTGCGGCGCGGTTGTTTGGAAGTTGTTGGCTTCTACCACCGGCGCAAACTGAATATAAGTCACACCCAATTCTTGGGTTAAAAATCGATATACTTCGAGCGGGTATTTCGCATTGTGACGATTCACCGTGACCAACGCGTTGAATTTCACGCCATGCGCTTTGAGCTTATCTACCGCTTTCATCACGAGATCAAACGTTGGCTTACCGCTGCGGGTTTTGCGATATTTGTCGTGCAGTTCTCGTGGTCCATCAATCGACAAGCCAACTAGGAAGTTGTGCTCTTTTAAAAACGCACACCACTCATCGTTTAGCAAAATGCCGTTGGTCTGAAGGTCGTTTTCAATGCGAACGCCTTTCGGCTGATATTTCTTTTGCAAAGCTACGACATTGCGGAAATAGTCCAACCCAAGCAGCGTCGGCTCCCCGCCCTGCCATGAGAATACAATTTCTTCGCCATCCTGACTTTCGATATAGCTTTTCACGAACGCTTCCAGTGTTGCGTCGTCCATTTTTGGCTGCTTTTCTTGGTGCAGTAGATTTTCTTTATGCAGATAAAAGCAGTACTGACAATCGATGTTGCACTTTGCTCCGCCTGGCTTTGCCATCACATGGAATCGACGGTCATACGCGCCCAGAACAGGCGCTTTAGACGCCGTTTTAAGAGGAACAATAGGCATAGTAGTAGAATGGCGAGGGGAAATCTTAC
Organism: Vibrio sp. 1978; assembly: GCF_033344345.1. Classification (NCBI taxonomy): domain Bacteria; kingdom Pseudomonadati; phylum Pseudomonadota; class Gammaproteobacteria; order Vibrionales; family Vibrionaceae; genus Vibrio; species Vibrio sp. 1978. The sequence continues at coordinate 18,082 of NZ_JAWPOP010000005.1, read as the reverse complement.
TCATACGTTTCTCACTATTACATATACCCAAATAACCTCGTGAGCGCTGTACAGCAAAAGTGAAGCTATTTGGGTATATAGCGCTCCAAAAAGCGCTATATAATCTTAATTTACTTAGAAGACTTAGGTACGAACGAACCTGCTTCCATACGAGGCGGGAATTCTTTGAATGTACCCATCACCTCTTTCACTGTATCCATTGCTGGCATCATTAAGAATGAACGCTCGTACATCCAACGAGAATAACCCATGCCTTGATCGCCTCGTTCAAATGGATCAATGCTCAAGTCAAAGATCAGTGGCACACGAAGTTTAGTGAACGGCTTACGCCATACATCCATACCCGTTTCATTCTCTTGAATCATAAAGTGGAACTTGTACTTTCCTTGGCGCAATGCCACAAGATCGCCGTCGTCGCTCCAGTAAACGAACTCATTTCGTGCGGATTTGTCTGACTTACCCGTTAAATATGGCAGTTGGTTGTAACCGTCTAGGTGAACTTTGTAGTCCATATCGCCAACTTTTTTGCCTTTTAGTAATTCGTCTTTAACTTTGGTATCACCTGCCGCAGCAACTAGTGTCGGGAAAAAGTCCTCTAATGACATCATGCCGTTGAATGTTTTACCTGCCTCAATTTTTCCAGGCCATTTAATTAACATTGGCACACGGAAACTCCCTTCCCAACCAGTGTTTTTCTCTGAGCGGAACGGTGTCATCCCTGCATCCGGCCACAAATCAACCATAGGGCCGTTGTCAGTGGTGTAAACAATGATTGTATTGTCATCCACACCTAACTCTTTGATCTTGTTAAGTAGCTGACCGATTTGGTCATCGTGCTGCTTAACACCATCCGCGTAGAAACCGGCACCTGTTTTACCTTGGTATTCTTCAGGAACATGCGTGAAGTTGTGCATGCGAGTGGTGTTAAACCAAGTAAAGAACGGCTTGTCCGCTTTTACTTGTTTTTCTATGAAGCTTTTTGCGGCATCAAGAAACTCACCATCAACATTTTCCATACGCTTACGCGTAAGTGGACCGGTATCTTCGATTTTGCCGTCAGCGTAAGAATGGATAACGCCACGAGGGCCAAATTTCTTCTTGAACTCCGGATCTTTAGGGTAATCCACGTTCTCTGGCTCTTCTTCTGCGTTCAAGTGGTATAGGTTGCCGAAGAATTCATCAAAACCGTGGTTGGTAGGAAGATGCTCGTCTCGGTCACCTAAATGGTTCTTACCAAATTGTCCGGTTGCGTAACCCATTTGCTTAAGCACGGTTGCAATCGTCGGATCTTTTTCCGAGATACCTTCCGGAGCGCCTGGTAAGCCCACTTTTGATAGACCTGTACGTTTTGGCATTTGACCAGTGATGAATGCAGAACGGCCTGCTGTCGAGCTTTGCTGTGCGTAGAAGTTAGTGAACTTCGCACCCTCTTTAGCAATGCTATCGATGTTTGGCGTGTTGTACGCCATCATGCCTTGGTTGTAGGTACTAAGGTTCCAGTAACCAACATCATCACCAAAGATGACAAGAATGTTGGGTTTGTCCGCTGCATGTGCAACTGCAGATGCAGCGCCCAAAGCTAACGTACATGCGTTAAGTACGAGTTTTTTACTGCTCGTTTTGGTCGCATTTTTCATATTATCTCCAAGAGTTCGCTAGTGCGTAAAAATGGTATTCGCTTTTCAATACCATTGTTGATATAAGATAAAGCACTAATTTCAGGCGATAAATGCAGTCAAAATTAGTTAACCTATAAATTAAATTTATGAGTGACGTTATGGACTTGAATTTGATCCAAACTTTTCTTGTTGTTGCGGAGTTTCAATCTTATACAAAAGCCGCGGAACAATTAGGGCTTACACAACCTGCTGTGAGCGCTGCAATAAAGCGTTTAGAGCAAGTCGTAGATAAGCAATTATTCGTTAAAAAAGGACGAGGGATCGCACTAACCTCCACCGCTTATCAATTACTGCCGCAATTCCAGCAAGCGGTTAATATTATTGACAATGCGATATCTGATAAAAATCATTTTGAAGTGTGTTGTTCGGAAATTTTGTTGCACATTATGGACCCGATAAAGAACACTATTTTTTATGAATCACCACCCGAAAAATTCCTATTATTTGAGCTGTTAAGACAACAAAAAGTCGATCTAGTAATCGATACGGTGATCACAAAAGATGCAGCGTTTATTATTGAAGATGCCTATGAGGAAGAAGCCGTGGTTATCTGTCGTGAGAACCATCCCCGTGTACACGGCACGCTCACAAAAGAGCAATTTTATGAGGAAACTCACTGTTTATTTTCAGGAAAATGGAACAACATGTCGGGGTTCGAGCAACTAGCAAAGGAAACAATTCAAGAAAGAAAAGTCGACTTGATCACATCTTCGCTAGCGGGCATGGCGCTGTATGTCGCCCAAAGAGACAGTTTAGGGATCGTGTCTCAATCTTTTGCAAACAAGTGGAGCAAAGCGCTCAAACTTCAAATTTTGCCCTGCCCCATTTCGATACGCTCTATCCCTTACAAGTTCGTCTACCATAAGCGAGAGGTAAACAACCCAGCCCACATCGCTCTACGTGAAAAAATCAAAGCCAACTTAACGGCAGCCCGCTACGAACCAATTTGTTTATAACTCTTGTCAATTGAAGCGTTAGGCGTTTTCGTCATCAAGCTTTCTACAAACCTGAATAGATAGAGTTTTACAGATAAAAAAGAGGCTCATTTTAATGAGCCTCTTTCTATATGTGATACTTCACTTAGCTTTTCCTACTTATTTGGGTTCTCTTTTAGTTTCTCCATCACTTGATCGAGCGAGAAGCTTGCTGCTTTTTGCCTTGGTGGGAACTCTTTAAACGTTTCAAGGAATCTGCCTACGTAAGCTTGCGCAGGAACAAGCATGTAAGCACGGTCTAGCATCCAATCGTAGTAAGTGTTAGAAGTGATATCAGCCACTTCGTAAGGATCCATACGCAAGTTGAAGATCTTAGGAACACGAAGTGTGGTGAATGGTTCAGCCCAAATACGCAACGTACCTTTTGCTCGTTGCTCCATAAAGACCAGCTTCCATTTGTTATAGCGAAGTGCAGTTAAGTCTCCATCATCTGAGAAGTAAAAAATTTCTTCTCGTGGGGCCTTATCCTCTTTACCAGTCAAATATGGTAGGAAGTTATAGCCGTCTAGGTGAACTTTGAATTTCTTACCATTCGCACTATAACCTTTGAGCAATTTCTCTTTGATATTGTCATCACCCGCGGCAGCAACGAACGTTGGCATCCAGTCCATGTGATGCATGATATCATTCGAAACAGAGCCAGCTTTAATTTTACCCGGCCAACGTACCATCGCAGGAACTCGGTACGCACCTTCCCAGTTGGTATTTTTCTCTCCACGGAATGGCGTTGTACCTGCATCTGGCCACGAGTTCATGTGTGGGCCATTATCGGTGGAGTAAAAGACGATTGTGTTGTCTTTAATACCCAAATCATCCACTTTTTTCAGTAGCTGACCTACATGGTTATCATGCTCGACCATACCATCTGCATACTCGCTGATACCTGTTTTTCCAGAGTTCTCTTCTTTCACATGAGTACGGAAGTGCATACGAGTTGCGTTCCACCAGACAAAGAAAGGTTTTTCAGCCTTGACGGCACGATCCATAAAGTCGAGTGCCGCATCTAACGTCTCTTCATCCACGGTTTCCATGCGCTTGCGAGTTAGAGGCCCTGTATCTTCAATTTTGCCATCAGCGTACGAACGGATAACGCCGCGCGGACCGAACTTTTTACGAAACTCAGGATCTTTAGGATAATCGACGTTTTCTGGCTCCTCCTCGGCGTTCAAGTGATAAAGGTTGCCAAAAAATTCATCGAAGCCGTGATTAGTAGGAAGGTGCTCATCTTTATCACCTAAGTGGTTTTTACCAAATTGCCCTGTCATATAGCCCATCGGCTTCAGCATTTCGGCAATGGTTGCGTCCTCTTCCTTCAAGCCAAGATCAGCACCTGGAAGCCCCACTTTACTCAAACCTGTTCTAAGAACGGTTTGGCCCGTAATGAAAGTAGAACGGCCCGCTGTACAAGATTGCTCACCGTAATAGTCAGTGAACATCATGCCTTCTTTGGCGATACTGTCTATATTTGGTGTTTTGTACCCCATCAAGCCAAACGTGTAAGCACTGAGATTGGACTGGCCAATATCATCACCCCAAATGACGAGAATATTTGGTTTCTCTGCTGCGATACTGCTACTTGTCGCACCGATTAAAGCGGCGGCAAGAATCGCTAATCGGCGTTTAACGCCATATTTCGCTGTCATATAAACCTCTGTGTGTATTAGAAAGGTGCTTCCTGCAACAGAATGTATAGTTCACAAATAGCGGATAAGCGAATTTACTAAATGAGAATTCTTTCTATCTTCGCCTAACATTACACCGTTATTTGTAGCTAATACGCACTCCAATAGCACTTTAGTTCAGAGCGCCATCGCACCATTCATCACTACTATTAATCTCAAATATTAAGATTGTCTACGCATATCACAGTGCTCATAAAGTACCTGATTGCTTTTATATAAATATTAATGATAATACGTTTTACTACTATTAATAATTAAGGTACCCGTGTGCTTGACTCCAAGGTTTCAAATGGAAAAACTTCCCAATGCCAACACAACGGCGTTCACCATAATGATGAGGAGCTATTACTAGATAAGCGCACTCACTCTGTGGTACTCAATTACCTGCCAAACAAGAAATCTGTTCAGTTAACAAGCATTCAATTTAAGCTGCTGCAAACTCTCACTCACCATCAAGATCAAGTACTTAGTAAGCATTTTCTTTACGAAACAGTACTAAAACGTGAATTTACTGAACATGATCGAGCACTCGATATGCACATGAGCAGAATGAGAAAGCGTCTAGTTCACGAAGGCGTTCCAACAGACAGAATTCAGACAGTCCACCGCCAGGGTTACATTTTCAAGCGCTCAGACAATCAACAGAAAAATTAACGCTAATTGACCCAACTTTTGGTAATTGACCGCTTATTTTGCTTTAATTAATGCAAATTCTAATCACGTAAAATAACTCAATGAATTTGCGCTTAATTTTTACACTTTGCATTGCTACTTTGTTTGCCGGCTGTGCAACCTATGCTGGTCTTAACTATGACCAACTGTTTGGTCCACAGCTCGTGCGTGAACGCACAGTTGACGTGGAAACCCCTCAAGCAAACTTCTTCCAAAGCGAAGTTAAACCCATTATGGATAACCGCTGTGTCGTCTGCCACGCGTGCTACGATGCACCATGTCAACTTAAGCTCTCTTCTGTTGAGGGCATTGACCGTGGTGCGAGTAAAGCACTGGTATATGAAGGAACAAGACTCACAGCCGCAGCACCAACACGCTTATTCGAAGATGCAGAAACAACCCAAGAGTGGCGCGATGCGGGTTTTCATCCGGTTCTCAACGAACGTGATCAAAGCATGGCAGCCAACATTGATGCAGGCCTTATCGCACGTTTGCTACAACAAAAAGAGCGCCACCCATTGCCTGACCAAGTCCAGTTAGAAGGCTTTGACTTTTCGATAGACCGAGAGCAAACCTGTCCGACGATTGAAGAATACGAGCAATACGAAAAGGATAACCCGACCTGGGGAATGCCTTTTGGTATGCCAAACCTATCAAACAGTGAATACCACACACTCATGACTTGGTTGGAAAACGGCGCAATAATGAACGTTCACCGACCTGTTAGTGAGAAAGAGCAAGCGCAAATAGATAAGTACGAAGCATTACTTAACCACTCTGATTTGAAAAATCAGCTGATGGCTAGGTATATATATGAGCATTTATTTTTATCTCATCTCTACTTTTCGGAACTCGATGAAGATCCCCGATTCTTCACGCTCGTCCGCTCTGCTACACCACCAGGACAGCCCGTCAAACGTATTTCAACGCGTCGCCCGTACGATGATCCAGGGGTTGAACGTGTGTTTTATCGAATTATTCCAGAGCAAGGGACCATAGTAGATAAAACTCACATGCCATTCGCGTTAAACAAGCAACGCATAGAGAACTGGAAAACTTGGTTTATTGATGCTGATTACATGGTTAGTCAGCTACCGAGTTATGAACCAGAAGTTGCTGCAAACCCGATGACATCATTCATCGACCTTCCAGTGAAGTCGCGCTTTAAGTTCATGCTAGATAATGCACAAAATACAATAATGGCATACATCAAAGGCCCAGTTTGTCGTGGCCAACTGGCATTGAATGTTATCAATGATCGCTTTTGGGTGTTTTTCCTTGATCCAGATAAAGCAGACATCCCAGAAGTAAATGAGTTTTACCGATCTCAGGCTGATAATCTAAAACTGCCGGCAGAGCAAGAAAGTAACACGCTACCTGTTACCAACTGGGTCAAGTACGCGCGTCAACAAGCTCGCTACCTAGAGGCTAAATCTGAGTTCACTAATAACTGGTTTAAAGAAGGTGAAAACCTATCCACCGATGTAATTTGGGATGGTAATGGCACCAACCATAATGCGGCATTAACGATATTCCGCCATTTTGATAGTGCTTCTGTTGTTCAAGGGTTAGTTGGTGAGCAGCCTAAAACAGTGTGGATTCTTGACTACGCGCTACTAGAGCGTATCCACTATTTGCTTGTTGCTGGGTTTGACGTTTACGGTAACTTCGGCCATCAGCTCATGACACGAATGTTTATGGACTTCTTGCGTCTAGAAGGCGAAAGTAACTTTATCTCTTTGTTACCCGCCGATATGCGCCATGAACTTCAATCTAGCTGGTATAAAGATCAAAGCCCGCAGTTGAGTGACTTTTTACAACGAAATGTGAAGCCGTTTAACCAACCAACCAGCGTTCAGTATAAGAGTGACGATCCAAAAACGGAGTTGGTGGAGTTGTTGAGAGAACATGTCTCAGGTGTGCTTCTGCCTCGCTACGAAATTCAAGATACGGCTCTTTCTGCGAGTAATGAAAAACAACTAAAACGCATTGACCACGTTCGTGGTGAAGGCCTGAAAACCGTTCCGCAAATCACTATGCTTATGGTGAGAAGTCAATCAGGGGAAGATGAACTGTTCACCTTACTTCACAACAATGCACACACAAACATCTCTAGCTTGTTTGATGAAGAAAGTAACCGTGACTTTGCTAACGATGACATGACCATTGTACGCGGCGTTGTGGGAAGCTACCCTGCGGCATTTTTCTCGATCAACGAAAACCAAGTAAAAGATTTTGTCGATCAATTTAGTGCCATCCAAAACGAGTCCGATTACGTTAAGTTATTGGATAATTTTGCGATTCGTAGAAGCTCAGAAAAATTCTGGTCATTTAGCGATCGTTTACACAATTGGTACCGTACAAAACAACCGATCGAATTTGGATTACTTGACTATAATCGTTTTGAGAATCGATGATGATTTAAGGGGGTTCTCATGGGTATCCGAGATAACATTGCCGCTCTTGAACAACAGATTTACGTTGCTTGTTCTGAGGGAGACTACGAAACGGTCAATATGCTTGAGCATCAACTCGAATACTTGCGTGGCAAAGTGGAACATCCTTTTGATGATGACCCTTATGCCCTAGACACTCGATTCGAGTGGGAAGATGACATGACCGAATAGAAAAAACCTCCGGAAAGCCGGAGGTTTTTTTATTTTCAATGCTCGATGGATTACTTCGCCATTAACTCATCCAGAGCTTGAATTGATGCAGACACTTGAGAAACTAAATCATCTTTAGTCGCATTATAGGTATCTAAAGGTTGAGCCGCGGCTTCAATTGCTTGGCAAGCGTTCATTAATGCAGTTAGTCCTAAACTTCCCGCGCTGCCCTTTAATTTATGGGCAAGGTTCTTTACTTCTTTACTATCATTGTCCTCAGCAGACGCTTGCAGTTTGCTTAATACATCAGTGCTGGTGGATCTAAACAGATTAATAATGTGCAACATCTTATCTCTGCCCAAGATTTTCATATCGGACTCAATCACGCTCGGATTAATGATAACCACATCGGGTTCCTTTGTTTTAGGTGCTTGAACGACCTTTAATTGTAGCTCTTGTTCTTGAGGCGAAATTTGATCAAACGGGGTACAGTCGGCATTTTGTGGCAACAACAACGGCTTTCCGTCTAGCGCATCCTGAATCAATGCCGCGAGTGCCTCTTTTGCCAATGGCTTAGGCAAGTATCCGTCAAAACCAGCGGCTAGATAGCGCTCAACTTCTTCCGCAAAAACGTGCGCAGACACTGCAATCATTGGCGTGACGGCAAGCGCTTTATTGGCCGGCTTATCACACTCAATCCGCTTTAAGCGTTGGATCAACTCAGTTCCATCACAATCAGGGAGGTTGATGTCGACCAAAGCGATATCAAAATCTTGTGTGCTGATCAGTTGCTCTGCTTGTGAGCCGTTTTCTGCCATCACGACTTGGTGCCCCATGCTTTCTAGAAAGCCTTCCGCGACCACTCGGTTGACTTCATTATCTTCTACTAGCAAGACCTTTGCTTTCACTTTGCAACGTGCGGTTGCCACGGTTCCTGTTTCAATAGGTTCGCTTTCCTCTAACGGAATAGAGAACCAGAATCGGCTACCATTTCCCTCTTCGGAATCGACTTCTAAAACACCGCCCATCGCTTCAATGATTCGCTTACTGATGGCAAGTCCAAGCCCCGTGCCTCCAGTTTGGCTCATCCCACCTTCAGCTTGCGTGAAGGCATCAAACAACGTTCTCTGGTATTTTTTGGCAATTCCTATTCCAGTGTCTGATACTTCAAACAGGACTTGCGACTCGTCCTCAGGGTTCAGGCTAACGTAGATATCAATTTCTCCTTCGTCAGTGAACTTAATCGCGTTACCAACGAGATTGTTCAGCACCTGACTGATTCTGGTGACATCCCCTTTCCAGTAGCGACTAACATCACTTTCAATATGGTAGGAGAACAGCAGCTTCTTCTCTTGTGCTCGACTGTTCATTAACTGGAAAGTGTCCTCCACCATTTGGTGTAAATCAAAGCCCATGTGACGAATTTCTAAATGCCCCGCTTCAATCTTGGAGTAATCCAGTACATCATTAAGGATCGCGAGCAACGTTTTACCACTACGATTAATGATTTCCGCATAACGCTTTTGAATTGGGTTGAGGCCTGAGTCAATCAACAAGCGTGCTGTCCCCAACACTCCGTTCATTGGCGTTCTTATCTCATGGCTCATCGTCGCCAAGAATGCCGATTTTGCTCGGCTCGCTTGCTCTGCTTGCTTGCGAGCTTTAGCGTGATTCAAAACCTCTTCATTCAAACGGCGGTTTGCTTGTTTTAACTGCGAAGTGCGCTGCTCAACGAGCTCTTCTAAATGCTCTTTATGCTCCTCAAGCTCTCGCTTGGCTTGAGCTTCACCCTCTGCTACCACTTTTAGTGCTTGCGCGGTATTACGAGCCGTGATGATGGCCTGCCCCATATGCGCCAACTCATCTTTGCCTTTCACTTCCAACTCAACCGCTAAGTTACCCTGCGCCACAGACAGCAACGCAGCGGAATATTCAGCTAACCGCTTCACAACAGAAAGGTACACCACACGCCATAAAATCAGCACCAATACAATCAAACCAACAATTGAAATAACGGTTAAAGACCACTGAGCGAATTTCAGTGTGCTGGTCAATTGGTCTACAGCGACGGTAGTGGTTTTGTTTGAATCATCAACCAATTTGTTGACCGTGCCATTAAGCTCTGAGAACAACTCTAATGTCTTTTGCATCAGTTGTTGTGACTGTTCGTTATTCTCGTATTGCTGCATCAGTATAGAAAATACGACCTGACGCTTACCAAGCTCTATGAGCAGTTGGCTCATTTGCTTAGAGCGCGTAGGATCTTCCACAGCGAGTACACGGCGTTGCATGATTTTGAGGTTGCTATCGAAATCACTTTGAACCTGTTGAATTCGCTCAATATTCGTTAATGTCCGAGCCTCTTCAATCTGATTCAACATTTTATAGGCCAACAAGTGCAGTTCATGTAATCGCTCAGTCAGATCAAGATCGACCTCCACCAGTGCATCTAGCGCCTGATAAACTTGCGATTTTTTATTCGATTCTAATAAGTCATAAATATGCGTGACGTTAGCAACAGCAATGGTGCTTGTATTCTGAACTTGCGTACGAGTTAGTTGTTCTAGCTCTTCACTGAGCAGACGCATTTCTTCAACACGAGTATCTATCTCTTTTGCAAGCCACAGCTTTTTTTCAACCGAAACACCGAGTTCTGCCAAATTGTCGATAACGTTCTGGACGTTATTCTCTAAAGCTTCTAACAATTGAGAATCGAACGACTCACTCCCGAGCTCCTTGATGTGAGTGAGTAAAGACTCGAGCTGTTCGAACAGCACTCGCCCTGACTCCTTTCTTTCCTGCTCGTTTCTTGCGTTCGACAACATTTGTACAGACGAAATAATACGAGTACTCAACTCAGAGACTTGCCTCGCCTCAATCATGGCGGGAATCGCAGAATCCACGACATTTCTTTCGGTTTTGGCAACCAAAGAAAATCCAGACACACCAATAAGTGCCGATAACATGACCAGTATTGCCATCGCAATGAAAGACAACAAAAGTTTACGACCGATGCTTGCAGTTGCTAGCAGCATATTTTCATGACCTTAATGTTCGTGTTCAGCGACATATTACGTTATATTTTGCAGTGTTTACTTAATCTATGCCAACGAACTTCATTTCATGGTTAAAAATCAACACGCATTTCGCACATTTTTCAAACATTCTGCAGCCACTTTAACCCTCGTTGCTTCTTTGCCAGCGGTTGCCGCAGAGAAAATATGTGCAATATACCCTCACCTAAAGGATTCATACTGGTTGTCAGTAAACTATGGAATGGTGTCCGAAGCGAAAAGAGAAGGTGTCGAGCTACGAGTTCTTGAAGCGGGCGGCTACCCAAACAAAACCCGTCAAGAACAACAACTCGCACTGTGTAACCAATGGGGAGCAGATGCAGTTATCCTTGGGACCGTGGACCCACAGGCTTACGAGCATTCACTTAAAAATTGGGTAGGGAATACTCCCGTTTTTGCTACTGTGAACCAACTCGACTTGGATGAAGAACAAAGTGAGTTGCTAAAAGGGACTGTCGGTGTTGACTGGTATTGGATGGGATACGAAGCGGGTCAATATTTGGCAGCTCGTCATCCAAAGGGGTCAGGAAAGACCAACATTGCCTTACTTTTGGGGCCGCGAACTCGTGGTGGTACGAAACCCGTTACTGCCGGATTTTATGAAGCGATACAAGGAAGTGATATCAACATTGTTGACTCATTTTGGGCAGACAACGACAAGGAGTTACAACGTAACCTAGTTCAACGTGTGATCGATATGGGAAATATAGATTACATTGTTGGCAGTGCAGTGGCGATTGAAGCGGCCATCAGTGAGCTGCGCAGTGCCGGCAAAGCTGAGGAGATCGGTTTAGTTTCTGTGTACTTAAGTCATGGTGTATATCGAGGCCTGTTACGTAACAAAGTGCTCTTCGCACCAACAGATAAAATGGTGCAGCAAGGTTGGCTTTCCGTGATGCAAGCAACGCATTACTTAAGGGGTGAAGCTTATGACAAACATGCCTCACCAACCATCAAACCACTGACTCCGAAGACGCTTCATGACGACACGATCGAAGAATCGTTATCTCCGTCAGAATATAGGCCGACATTCCGTGTTAAGGCTGTTGATTGAAAGACCAAAAACGTGTTCTATTGAGTCACAACAATTTTAAAATCATACAAACGGAAACATCTTGATGCAAAAAACCATTCGTACCATGCCAACCCATAAACATGTGGCTTTGGTTGCTCACGACAACTGCAAACCTGAGCTACTTCGCTGGGTAAAAGAAAACAAAGAAAAGCTACAGAGTCACTTCCTTTACGCAACTGGCACGACAGGACACATGCTAAGTAAAGAAACTGGACTTGCGATCAAGAGCATGATCAGTGGTCCGATGGGCGGTGATCAACAACTAGGCGCTCTTATTTCAGAAGGCAAAATCGACGTTCTCGTTTTCTTTTGGGATCCACTGAATGCCGTACCTCACGACCCAGACGTTAAAGCGCTTCTTCGTATTGCTAGTGTTTGGAATATTCCTGTAGCAACGAACCGAGCCACCGCTAAGTTCCTGTTTAACTCCCCTCTTCTTGAGCAAGAAGTAGACATCGAAGTGCCGGATTACGAAGCCTATCTTGCTGAGCGCATGTAAGCTTTGATGCTAACCAAATAAAGCAAAGGCGATACCAAGTATCGCCTTTACTGTTTTTAACATTCTAAACGTTGCATTTAACGAGAAGTCACGATGGGATAGTCACCATTAACGAGCTCTTGAACGAATGCAGATCCCGCACCAGTATGCGTAATCCAAACCTTCTCTTTCGCACGTGTAATCGCCACGTAAAATAGCCTGCGCTCTTCTGCGTAAGGGAATTTGTCTTTGGACTCCGTCAACGCACCATCAATGTGAATTTGCTTCTTCTTAGCGGGGAATTGCCCCTCATCCACAGAAAGAATAATCACAAAGTCAGCTTCGCGTCCTTTACTCGCATGGCAAGTCATAAAGCGAATATCGAGATTAGGGAAACGTCGCAACCAATCGTCGAACAAATCGGGCTTATGATAATGGTTACGTCCTAGCAATAAAACTGACTTGGTTTGCTTGGCTTGTTGATTCAAGTGGTCCAAGATCTTTTCCACTTGATTGCTCGGCGCGGTATGTACGCTCTTCTGCTTGCGTTGTTTGTGGCTGTTTAGTGTTTTCGGCAACTGCGATGGGTTTTGCTGCACGAATGTATTCGCTACATCACCAATCTGATTGTTGAAACGATAAGTTGTATCTAAGTGATGAACGGTTGAGTGAGCAAAGCGTTCTTTAAAACCAGTGATAAGATCGACATCCGCTCCTGCAAACTGATAGATCGCTTGCCAATCGTCGCCAACAGCAAATAACGTGGCACCTGCTTGTTTCTGAGTGGATTCACACAGTGCTTCAATCAATGCCAGACGATCTGGAGAGATATCTTGATACTCATCGACCATAATAAAGCGCCATGGCGAGACAAACTTCCCTTTATTCACATAATCTGTCGCACGACTGATCATGGTTGGGAAATCCACTTGGTTGCTTTCTTTAAGCATTTTCTGCCACGCTGTAAAACATGGCCAGCATAAGGCGAGTTCACTATTTAAACGCGTATAGTCTTGGTGGTTTACGAGCTTTTCTTGTACTTGCTTTTTGGTCAAGCCCACCGCCGCTAAATGAGACAGCTGCGAATCTAGCCAAGCGATCAGTTTTGGATTTTCTGAATGGCTTCCTAACTCATCATCCCCTTTTAGGTACGCAATCGGCCATTTGTCTAAATGTTTTTGCCAACGTTTAAAGTTGGTGGGTGTCATCCAATGTTTTTTCAACCAGTCTACACACCATGCTGTTCGTTGATTTTCGTCCAACGCTAAAGGACTAATTTCGACAGGTTGCTGTTCGACTTGTTTAAGAATATACAAGCCCAACTGATGGAATGTGTTGACGCGCACACCGTCTGCCGCCATGCCCACTTTATCTACTAAGCGTTCTTTCATTTCAGTCGCCGCATCACGACCGAACGCTAACATGAGAAGCTCTTCTGCTTGAGCTTGATGGCTTTGCAACAAATAGGCAACTCGTGCGGTTAAAACGCTGGTTTTGCCCGAGCCGGCCCCAGCAAGAACTAAGTTGTGGTCGTCGTTGAGCAATACCGCATATTGCTGGGATAAATTCAAAGGAGAGGATTCAATTTGATTAAACAGCACTTCCCAATTTGGACGTTCTGCTTCTAGCCAATCGCGATTACGCTCACCAAGCGCCTCAGAGGTATCAATGAGCCAAGGCTCTATTTGCGACATACGATTCGGCATTCGCATTTTGGCTTCTTCTAGGGTGGTTTTCATCTCGCTTAACTCTTGGTTAAGGCTTTCAACCCAGGAGACCACTTGAGAATGCGATAAGTAAGCAGGCAAGTGCTTTAGTTTGTAAAGCTCTTCTTCCCACTTAGGTAGATACTCAGCCAGTTTTCGGCACTGAGTGTTGTGCCACTCTTGATATTGACGAACGGCCTCAAGCGCAAACTTTCGGCATTGCGGCCACGGTAAACCTTGGACTAGCCAGCTTTGTTGTTTGCCTTCGTGTTCATGAGCAAAAAACTGTAAAGAGCTCCATAATAACCCACGCTTTACGCTAACTTTGCCATTCCAGATCGTAAAAGGAATATGTTCTTCACTGCCTATCGAGCTTAATAAAACACTGTTCTCTTTTATTTCGACGTGATGGTACTCATTTTGAATAAAAAACTGTGCTTTGCTAGTGGCAGTAAGCTGCATGAAACGTGCGCCTTTTAGTTTAGAAGTTGTCGATTTATATCATTTTAAGGCGCTAAATTGTAGCAACGGCGAGCACCTAAGTAAGCTTCTTCTTCTATTCTTTAATAAAATTCACATTACTGTCGATTTAATAACCTAAAGCTGAGGTTATTTGAAGCTGGCTTTACAATCCTCAATACATGACCTGGCAGTTTTAATATAAGTCAATGACATCCCTGCTGATTTTATCAGCAACCACGAATTTTTCTTAAAGTAAATCATAAACGCGCTATAGTGGGTCTGGTAGTATTCCCCCTGTTCTTCATCGGAAACATAAGGCGCATTGTGCAAGCAACTTCTAAATTTCGGCTCTATTGGGCAAACAAGACGATAAATTACAGCGTTCTTATCCTTATTACCTTACTGGGTGTGGTTATCCCAACTTGGTACTTCGAGCAAAACACGCTGATAACGCCATTAATATTAGGCGTTATTGCTGCTGCTTTGGCTGAAAGTGATGACAGTTTCACTGGACGCATCAAGGCTCTGATTCTCACCTTTCTCTGTTTTGCGCTTGCTGCTTTTTCAATTGAAATCTTGTTCGATACCCCTTGGGCTTTTGCGTTGGGATTATTTATCTCAACCTTCGGCTTCATCATTCTTGGAGCGATAGGTCCTAAGTACGCGAGTATTGCTTTTGGTTCGTTGCTGATCGCTATTTATACTATGCTTGGCGCACATGAAAGCACCAACATTTGGTTTCAGCCACTACTGCTTTTGACTGGTGCCGCATGGTATTACTTCATGTCCATGATTTGGCAGATATTTTGGCCTCTTCAACCGGTGCAACAAAGCTTAGCCAATGTGTTCTTCCAAATGGCGAATTATCTTGATGCGAAAGCCAAGCTTTTTCACCCTGTGACCAACTTGACGCCACAACCGCTACGGATTGAAGCTGCAAAATGCAATGCTGCCACGGTTACGGCACTAAACGCTTGTAAAACCACATTACTTAACCGATCGAAACGGGGTCACATTGATGGGCCTAGTGACCGATTTTTAAATATTTATTTCATCGCTCAAGACATTCACGAACGCGTCAGTTCTAGCCATTATCGCTATCAGGATTTAGCGACCGAATTTGAACGTTCTGATGTGCTGTTTCGTTTTAAATATCTTTTGGAGTCTCAAGCCCAAGCGTGTCGTGATATTGCACTAGCCATTCAGCTAGGAAATGAATACTCCCATACCGATCAATCTATTCTGGCATTAGCTGAAGTACAAAACTCTCTTGCTTATCTAGAAGAACAAAAGCAAGGGCACTGGAAACGTCTGCTGATGCAGTTAACATATTTATTCAATAACTTAGCGACGGTAGAAAAACAACTTAATAACATTAACAACCCAGATGTTGAAGGCCTCGAAGAAGATACCCTCGCCGATACCAACCCACACACGCTAAAGGCGATGTGGCAGCGTATATCAGCAAATTTACACAAAGATTCGATGCTGTTTCGGCATGCATTACGTATGTCAATTGCCTTAACGATTGGCTATGGAATCATTCAAATATTCAACATCGACCGAGGTTACTGGATACTCTTAACCACTTTATTCGTATGCCAACCGAACTACAGTGCCACTCGCCAAAAATTGACGGCGCGAGTAATAGGTACATTAGCTGGTTTGTTGATTGGTGTACCATTGCTGACTTTTTTCCCTTCTCAAGAAAGCCAGTTAGTATTTATCGTTATCTCTGGAGTGATGTTTTTCGCCTTCCGGATGAACAACTATGGGTACGCGACTGGTTTTATTACACTGCTCGTCCTCTTCTTATTTAATCAACTAGGTGAAGGTTACGCAGTTGTCCTTCCTCGACTAGCAGATACCCTCATCGGGTGTGTGCTTGCAGTAGGAGCTGTATTAGTTATTTTGCCCGACTGGCAGTCGAGAAGGCTTCACAAAGTTATGTCGGATGCGATAGAGGCGAACAAGCAGTATCTCGATCAGATCATTGGTCAGTATAGAATCGGCAAGAAAGACAATTTGAGCTACCGTATCGCTCGCCGCCAGGCCCACAATAATGATGCCTCACTCTCTTCTGCGATTAGTACGATGCTGGCGGAGCCTGGCAAATATCGCGCAGCTGTTGATGAAAGTTTTCGCTTCCTAACGTTAAATCACGCAATGTTGAACTATATTTCTGCATTAGGCGCGCACAGAACTCGCATCGAAGATGAGTCAATTCATAAACTCGTTTTAGATGCTCACCGTTGTATTCATCAACATCTGGATGTACTTCATAAACAGCTTCACCAGCATTGTGAGGAGTGTGACCTATCTAATATTGATGATGCTGGACTCGAGCAACGCTTAAATGAATGGCGCGATGAAGACGACAGCTCTGCCCGCATGGTATTGCAACAACTCCATCTTATCTATCGCATGCTCCCAGAGCTTCATTCACTTGCTAGCAAGTTTGCCGTCAGAGTAAGTTAGTAACATTCAAACCATATGTAAGAGGGAAGCGCTATATCGCTTCCCTTTTTATTTTTACGTTTCCACCTACCCCAAAGTGGGTAATTATGTACCTTCTTAGGAAAAATCTGACGTATCACTTAACACACCTTGACAATATTCGGACAAAAAGCAATCGATCAAATTCTAATCTATTTTGGTTGAATAAATATGTTGTATCCAAAGGATGAAGAATTTCGGGCAACGACGGATAAACCGAATCACGACGAAGGTATTGAGATGAACGCACAACAATTTAATGAACTTAAACAAAAGCTCAGTGATTTAACGGCAAGTCAGTTAAAGTCATTACAAGGTGAGATCAGCGTGAAACTAAATAAAGCGCAAAAACCGGTTCTATCTGGTGAAGAAAGAGAAATGCTTGCCAAACTGTTTGCCTAATCAAGTCATTGATATAAAACACTTGAACGTTTTATAAAGTCCACCTATGCTCTCACTATCATAATGTTGGGAGTAGTGATATGCCTGTATCGGGAATTCAATCTGGACACCACATCGTTCAGATGTCACAACAAATAGCCGAGAAAGCTGCACATGGCATTAGCAATAATGTAAGTAAGGTTAAAGAAGAGCTTTCTGATCACAACATCGATTTAGCTGCGGTTGCGGATGTCGCAATAACAGCCTCAACACCTAGCCTTCCCTCTCAAAAAGTTGAATCTCTCATCAACCTAGCACAAGCCGCTGGTTATAACCGAGTTGGCGCGTCTGTCATAGAGAAAAACAATGAAATCATTGGCAGCTTGCTAGACATCCACGTTTAGGCGATTTAACGTCAAATTATCGCTATTTTAATTTCCAACTATCACTATAACGTCGTAACAAGATAACCCCTTTGCTTCGTTCTTGCTTTCTATTTCGATTCAAATATCTCCTGTTTAAAATCAAGCTTTCCCGAAAAAAATGGGCGGCTTATCAGAACCGCCCATTTTTATGTTGCATACAGGTTTATCCGTTATCAATAACACCGTTGTTGAGCAATGACTCTACAATCTCGTTGGAGCTGAGACCGTTGAAGTCGATTGAAGTACCTAAGTTTTCCACGACAATAGTCTGTTGGTAACTATTCACCCACGAGCTATTGACGACGGTTTACGCTAAAAATACTGGCGCCTGATAATCAACTTTCAACATGT
>NZ_JAWPOP010000059.1:0-3889 GCF_033344345.1 Vibrio sp. 1978 | reverse complement strand
CCATAGACGTTATTCCGACACGCATCGATGACCGCATCGGCAATCGAACGAGTCGCCTGCTCGGCGTAACTGCCATCGGATTGGCGCACGGGCAGGATGCGCGTAGAGTCATTCCAATACTGGCTGTTAGCCTGCTGGCTGAGCGCGTTGGTGGCTTTGATTTTTAACGTGATGATGGATTCTTCATCGTTCTGATAATCGGTTTGTATCACCGATTTCAGCCCCATCCATTGCACCTCATCAAACACCTTGGTCGATTTGGTAACATTACTGACTCGGCGACACCCTACCTCCCAGCGACCAGGTGTTAATCCCATCTCTTCTTTTAGCCACTTAGTTAAGCGCTGAGGGGTGTTATCCGATTCAGTTAGGGTAAAAGCATGGGTCTGATAAGCGTCAGTCGAACCTTCAGGTCGTACACGCACCTCCCAATCACACGTTCGTGACCTAAGCCTACCTTTATCGTCCAGTCTTCCAAGACCGCGAGGGAAAATAAAATCCAGACCGATATCTAATGCTGTGGCATCGCTTGGTACACACAGAAAATCCCCGACCCACTCTGTCTCTAGATCACTTTCTAATACGGATAGCTGCGCGGTCTCGCTGCTCATATTGATAAAGCCTGGCCAGTCTGGCACCTCTATAAGCGTATCAGAGGAAACCAGCGCCAGTGTGCCAGCGCTGTCTTTGCAAACATAGGTACCATCATTCCCAACCGCTTCATAGACTCGCACATACACGTTAGTCATTGGCGTAAAGGTCGTAACGACACCCCCACCATCAGTTTGAACGGTGATACGAGTCGCGGATATAAACTCGTTCACAATAAAGGTGCCTGAGTTCACCCCTGCGCCAGTAATGACAATGCGATCACCAACGCTAGTCGAGCCCCAGCCTAGCGGGTTTTCAATTTCATCAGGAAGAGGTTGCGGGTCAAGCTCATCGCCATCATCGCCCATGTCGTGAAAGTGAATGTTTCCTTCGAAAATGAGGCTGTCTTGAGTGGATGAAGTGATCACCACATGCTGGCCCTCATCCCATGGCCATGCGTCTCGTCGGAGTGCTGTTCTGTATTCACGATTATCACTCGGACCAGTGCTGTAACTAAACTCAGACCAGAGCTCGATTTCATTACCAACAAAGCGAACCTCGCTGCTGGAGACTTCAGCGACCCAATCGGAGGTCACACCATCGAGCGTTAAACCGCCCTGACCGTCTGAGCCACCCACCTCTTTCGAGGTCCAGACAATGTGATGAAAGTGATCCACCACTTCACCTGGTAGATACGTTCTGATTTCGATATCAGGGTTAATGGCATTGATGACAGTTTCACCGATCACATGCTTGTGATAAAGAAACTTACCAATCCCCTGAGAAAACGACTGATAGTAATACTGCTCGTTATCAATGTACTCCCACCAATCTGGCGCGATAACATCAGGGTAATGCGGCATGCGCCCATAGCGAACGGGGACGGGGTTGCCTAGTTTTGGCTTGTTCCCCTGCGCGTTGTAGTTATAGACGGAGCTGGCTTGTTTGGTGTTTTGGTTACCACTCATGTCTGGCATGTTGGTAAACGTGTACACGGCGGTGGCAGCTGACAGCGCTAATGCGGCGTAAACCACCCAGTCCAAACCTGTGCCTAATTTTGGCCGAATACTGATGACATCACCCTCACCAATGACCACATCCAGATCATCAAGCTCATTAAAGTTGAGCGTGGCCGCAAGTGACTCACCAGGGCAGTGCTCCGCAATCCAATCTAATAGTCGCGTTCCCGCTTTAACCGGATGAACTTTCCGTTGGTCCTTTCGGATCGGATGATAAAACTGAACGATGTGGGACATGTCGGTAAAACTCCACGGTATTAAATCGGCGTCGGAATTGGTTTAGAGGTTCGATTTTGATGGCCTGCCCCAGCGTGTGGATGACATAACCTGGCATTTGCTCAGTGGTGAACACGCCGCAATGCCATTTCGACTCGCTGCTAGCGACAACCATGCAGCCGTGTTCGGGCTTTTCGATGGGTTCAACCAGCTGGCCGAGATGACCATCCATCAACCCTTGGGCTTGGTCTGGTGTGACAAAACGGTCGGCATACGTTGGCAGCTCGTCCAACTGATAAAGACGTTGCCACGCTTCCCGAACCAGCAGCACACAACCATCAACAGGAAAGTGGCCAAACGGCAACGAACGAAAGTAAGCGATCATAAATATTTCAGTCCTGGGTGAGTTTTGGTGGTGTATAACCGACGCATAAAACGGCGGTTGGTTAAGTCTTTCCATGTGTTTGTCAGGGTGACCGTCATGGTTGTAATTTTTGCTGAGGTCATGGTGAGACGAATGCGTTTATTGCGCGGCTGGCTTAAATCGTCGGTGTCGTATTCTCGATAGATACTCACGACAGGAATCACCGGCTCATGACGTTTTGCCGTCTCAATCGACTTGGCCAATGTGAGGTCGGTGTTCGGCGCGGCCACGGTCAGCGCTTCCTGCCCTTTGGTGGCTTTGTCGGGCAACTGAAAAGCAAACTGCCCAGCGGTAAACAAGACCATCTCGCCAGACTCGATTCCGGCATGGAGGTCAATTCCGTCCTTTACATAACGCAACACCCCACCAGATAAGGTGGGGTGTTGATATTCAATAGTTGAAAGGATCACAAGCGTTCCTTATTCGGGGTAAAGCAAAGACTCTTCGGCGGATAATGCCGCTCTTTCTAATCCTGAGAGAGTGTCTCGCGACAGGACTCGGGCTGTGTATTGTTCAAGCGTATCAAAACGATACGCCTGGACTTCAGCCGTTAGTTCCCAGCGGGAAATTCTATGATAAGGATGGCCAGGTTCAGGTCGCACACCAGTACAAACCAAATCGCTATCCTCGCCAGGCAGTAAAGTAAATTGCACCTTGTGTATCACCAGTCGCATATCCCCCGTAAGTAAAGGAAGATAAAACCATTCCAAACCGCCATTGAGTTCATTAAGCAACCAACTTTCAAACACTTCTTTCTGTTCACCATTAAATTGAAATTTAATAGGAACCTGAACTGGAGCAACCCGACTTCGACGACGCATCGTTGCTAGGCCCAAGTCCATATTGGACCGGACGACGGTCTTACCATATCGATATTTATACCCTTTAAGGCTGGGTTCTGGCAGGATCCCGTTGCCAAAATAGCTGCATGGATAGAGAAGAATGTTAGGGTTTAGGGCGGCCAACTCCTCTGGCGTGGCTTGATTAAGAGTATTGTCCACTATTTATATCCCCCAGGTTGAACCCCAAGTTTTTGCTGGATGTAAGAAAAATACTGACCACCACTTGAAGCATCTTTCATCATGATGCGGATAACTTTCTGCTCATCATCAACTTCAGCTGAGGTTCCGGGTGGCGCATCATGAATATTAATAATCCACGGTTGCTTTTCCCCCGACGAATTGACATTCGAGCGCCTGTTATTGGCCATCACAGCGGAATACATCTGATCCAACTGCTTAGCGCTTTCATTGGTATAAACCCGCTCGCCTTTATCCAACAGCCAGGTGCCTTCACTCGGTACACTGCTTATCCCGTTGTGAGCCATGCCTTTCATTTGGGTGCTTTGGATAGTGCTGACAATACCTGCGGTTGTCGCAGCCACACTAGCCATAGCGGGAATGTTAGCTGGGAACGGCAATGCCGCGGCTGATGCAATACCCTGTTGAATTTTGACAATGGACTCAGCAATGGCAAAAGCTTTTGACGCGGCAAACATCGCCTTGAATATGCCAGACTGCTCACCGGCAAACGTGCCCGCAACATCAGCCATGCTGCCAAAAAGGTCAGAATAATTACGGAGCTGGACAAGTTGCGCAGCCTGGCGAGCCTTCGCTTCCGATTTCTCAATGTCAGTGAG
>NZ_JAWPOP010000597.1:0-641 GCF_033344345.1 Vibrio sp. 1978 | reverse complement strand
CGTGCGCTATCTCGTCGCTTCCAAAAAATCGACGTTGTAGAACCATCTCTGGACGATACAACCAAGATCCTGATGGGCTTGAAACCAAAGTACGAAGCTCACCACGAAGTGCGTTACACCAACAAAGCACTGCGTGCAGCCGTAGAGCTGTCTGCGAAGTACATCAACGAACGTCATCTACCTGACAAAGCGATTGACGTTATTGATGAAGCCGGTGCTCGTAGTCGATTAGCTCCAGCAAGTCGTCGTAAGAAGACGGTTGGCGTGGCTGATATTGAAGCCATGGTTGCAAAAATGGCTCGAATTCCAGAGAAGTCGGTGTCTTCATCTGACAAAGACATCTTGAAGAATCTTGATGGCAAAATGAAGATGCTAGTCTTTGGTCAAGACAACGCTATTGATGCGCTTTCGGAGGCTATCAAACTGTCTCGTGCTGGTTTGGGCGTAGATAACAAGCCTGTGGGTTCGTTCTTGTTTGCAGGGCCTACTGGTGTGGGTAAAACCGAGGTAACTGTTCAGCTATCGAAACTGCTTGGTATTGAACTGCTTCGTTTTGATATGTCTGAGTATGGTGAGCGTCACTCGGTGAGCCGCTTAATTGGTGCTCCTCCAGGTTATGTTGGTTATGATCAAGGTGGCTT
>NZ_JAWPOP010000596.1:0-642 GCF_033344345.1 Vibrio sp. 1978 | reverse complement strand
CCGAGAATCCTATTATTTGAAGGTGTAGTTCATCTGTACTGCACTGATGTATGCCGTACCTTCTGAATCAAACTTAATTTCTTGACCGGCTGCGTTAGTCTCAGTGAAAGAGCCCGACTCACTTTGTACCAATGCAAAACCAGCATCAAACGATAGGTTTTCATTCATTGCATACGTTAGACCCGCGCTGTACCACATACGGTCACTATCAGGGATACTCAATGTTGCTTCACCCGCTTGCTCGTCATAAGCCAAGCCTGCGCGGAATGTCCACTCTGTGTTTAGCGTGTAAGTTGCACCTACAGAGTAACGGTTGTTGTCTTCATACTTTTCTGGTTTGAAGAAACATACGCCGCCTTTACATTCATTACTGGTCGCTTTTAGCTCTTTAAAAGTGCTCCAGTCAGTTTGTTGCCAACCGTAATGAATCGCCCATTGGTCGTTCAATTGATGGAATGCAGATAGTTCGATAATAGAAGGAAGCGAAATCTTCAAGCGACCATCAACTTTTGCTGCGGTTGCGATGCCGGAGTCGTAGCTGCTGAATTCACCATCATCAAAATCTAGATCGACTTTAGAACGGTAGCCAAAGCCAAAACGGTTGTTTTCGTTAAGTTCAAATAGGGCACCGACGTTCCAACC
>NZ_JAWPOP010000595.1:0-642 GCF_033344345.1 Vibrio sp. 1978 | reverse complement strand
TTATGAGCTGGCGCGTAAATTTGCAGAAGAGTTGGGCGTAAAGCTAGAAATCAAACCCGCTTTCAGACAAGCCGACCTTTTCCCTGCCTTAAAGAAGGGCGACATCGATATTATTGCTACGGGGCTTAATCAAACCTCACAAGCCGTCAAACGTTTTAGACCTGGTCCTGCTTATTATTATGTAAGCCAGCAAGTGGTCTACAAAAAGGGCCAGCTTCGTCCTCGTGATATTGAGCAGCTTATCGAGTATCAAGCATCCAAAGACAGTCAATCAGAAGAAGACGTGAATGCTGGCGCGCAAACATTGAAAATTGTCGAACAGTCTCAATATGTTCCGACACTGACGGCATTGAAAAAGCAGTATCCTAAATTGCAGTTTGAAATCGTGGGCGATGCTGACACTCGCGATTTACTGAAACATGTATCGACTGGAGAACTGCGTTTCACCGTCACTGATTCCGTAGAGCTGTCTCTCGCGCAACGCCTGTATCCAGATCTAGCACTTGCTTTTGAGCTCACCGAAGATCAACCAGTATCATGGTTTACTCGCCGCTCAGAGGACGAGAGCTTGTATGCGATGCTGATTGAGTTTTTCGGCAATATCAAACAATCTGGCGAGCTAGCTTCTCTTGAAGAGAAGTA
>NZ_JAWPOP010000594.1:0-642 GCF_033344345.1 Vibrio sp. 1978 | reverse complement strand
GTCACCTCACTCACATACCCCTTCCGATCCAATTGTTACTCTAGAGGAACTGAAAAAGTGCGACGGTCTAGCGTTCGGTAGTCCCGTTTGGTTTGGCAATATGGCAGCGCCTTTAAAGCACTTTTGGGATCAAACCACCCCTTTGTGGGTTAGCGGTGACTTAATCGATAAGCCAGCTTGTGTATTTACCTCATCATCTTCGATGCATGGCGGTCAGGAGACCACACTTCAAAGTATGATGACGCCATTACTGCATCACGGGATGATGGTACTTGGTATTCCTTACGCTGAACCAGAGCTGCAGTCGACCCAATCTGGTGGCACACCCTACGGTGCCAGCAGTGTAGGACACGAACCAAGTCTCACAGCGGAGGAGACTCGCCTGGCACAACAATTAGGTAAACGACTAGCAACAGCAGCGTTAAAGCTCAAAGCTTGTCACTAATACCAGTATTAATAATCAGTAGAATTGGTATCAATTCAAGGATAGAGAATCGATGTCTGACTCTTTCGAAGAACAACCACCTCTTGGTGCTCAAGCAAAAACGTATCGCTACCTCGCTTTGTTCGGCAACTTAGCTTTATTAGCATGGGTCGCGATTTGGCAACTCGCTTTATCTCCTCACCCACATCTGAGTAGCA
>NZ_JAWPOP010000593.1:0-642 GCF_033344345.1 Vibrio sp. 1978 | reverse complement strand
CCCAACCTGTTTCTTATACTGAGAGGGAGAAAGTCCCTGCAATCGAGTGAAGGTATGAGTAAAGGTGCTTTGACTTGAGAAGCCGGTAAACTCGGCGATTTGCCCTAAAGAGAGGTGACCTTGCTCGATTAGCTCACGAGCCATATCAATGCGCTTACCTAATACGTATTGATGCGGAGTAATCCCCATCTGATCTTTAAACAAGCTGTGGAATTGGCTTTCACCCAAGAAAACGCGCCCCGCAAGCTGAGCAACGCTGATCTTATGGCTGAGATGTTGTTCGATGTAGCGGTCTATTGCTTCTAGATCAAAGCGCGAATCTTTGCGGCTGGTTTCAAATGCAGAGATATGGCGCTGCATCAATGCAATCACGGTGTCATTACACGCGCGACTAAGCAGCAGATCATCAGGATGGTTACGCATTTCCTGTACCAGCATCTGAATCAGCTTCTGAATTTGACCATCGAGTTGAAAATAAAGGTGGGAACGCTCTAGGTTATTGATCTTCTGAAGCATCTCAGGGTCATCATTGGTCGGCTTCGGCATATTCAGCACTAAAATATCCGATTGATGAATCACGCCGCCGAAAGCATGATCAGAGCATGCTGTTACCACACAACCTTGCCCAGGACCGACTAAATT
>NZ_JAWPOP010000592.1:0-643 GCF_033344345.1 Vibrio sp. 1978 | reverse complement strand
AATCCTAAATAGAATCGCAAACATTACTGGTACAACAATCAATGTTAGTACCGTTGCAAAACCAAGACCTGCCATAATCGTAATCGCCATTGAGCCAAAGAAAGCGTCAAACACGAGTGGAATCATCCCTAGAATCGTTGTCAGCGCCGCCATGCTTACTGGACGCACACGGCTGATCGCGCTATCTACAATCGCAAGATACGGATCTTTGCCAGACTCTAATTCCAAGTTAATTTGATCAAGTAACACAATGCCGTTTTTCAAAATCATCCCGCTCAGGCTCAGCAATCCAAGGAATGCAGTGAAGCTGAATGGCATGTTAGTTGTCAGTAGACCGAACGCCACACCAATAATGGAAAGCGGAACCGTAAACCAAATCACCAACGGTTTTTGGATTGAGTTAAACAGTAAAATGGTGATGATGAACATCAACAAGTAGCCCATCGGCAGAGAACCAAATAGCCCTTCTTGCGCATCTTTCGATGATTCGTATTCCCCACCCCAAGTAATTTCGTACCCTTCAGGGATGTGTAAAGCCATCACTTTTGGTTGTACACGAGCAAACAAACTTGCCGCCGTATCATCACTCAATACATCGTGGTCAGCCAACACCGTTAAGGTACGTTTTCTGTCTCGGCGTTGG
>NZ_JAWPOP010000591.1:0-643 GCF_033344345.1 Vibrio sp. 1978 | reverse complement strand
TCAATCACTCGTGTATCGCTGGTTTGTAAACGCATGATGAGTTCGCTACCAAGCGTGATGATCAACGTCACTGGGATAAGCACTTTTAAGCCAAATCGGATGGCGATACCAGTGACGGTTTTGGCACTGACGGCATCATTTCGCCCCCAATATTGAGCAACGAGCGTGCCGTTGGCAGAGGCTAGACCGGCCATGATCATGATCGCTACGAAATGCCATTTTGATGCAATTCCCACAGCCGCTGTCGCTTCTTTACCAAAGTCACTAACCATGAGAACATCAGCCAATGCCAATATCGCGACAAGCGCGCTTTGGATTGCGACAGGAAAACCTAAGCGAATAATCTGACGTAACAAGTCGCCAGACATAGGATTTGTTTGGTTTTTGATGTCAATATTGTTCGTCATAGTCACTCCTCAGTTTGTGGGGGAATATAAAACCAACCGAGGCATAAAGACATGTTCGAAAATCGACAAAACCTGTGCAAATACGTCATCGGTCAATCCTCTCCTCAACATGAGTGGCACGATGACGTCTACCTTGCGCCTGCGTGCAAAGAACGTTTTCTTACGCTAACGGAAATTCCAGAATGGCAACGTGCCGATATTTTTATGGCGGGATTGGCTGAGCTGTACGACGGTTA
>NZ_JAWPOP010000590.1:0-643 GCF_033344345.1 Vibrio sp. 1978 | reverse complement strand
TTGGATTCTCGCTGGTTTTATTTTGGCGCTCAAACTGACAGGTAATGCCATTGGCTGGGGCGTTCAGTTCCAAAGCCCTTGGTTTTTAGGATTGATGGTTCTGGTCACAGGTTTGTTTGGCGCCAACATGCTAGGACTGTTTCAAATCCGTCTTTCGTCTGGCACCAGTACATGGCTCGCGTCGAAAGGCGACAACTCGTTAGCTGGACACTATGTGCAAGGGATGTTTGCAACCTTGCTTGCTACGCCGTGTTCTGCGCCTTTCCTAGGAACGGCCGTGGCGTTTGCCTTGGGTGCCGATATGGTTACGCTGTTTGCAATTTTCACCGCCTTAGCGTTGGGGATGGCGTTGCCTTGGATTATGGTGGCAATTTTTCCAAGCATGGCGCTTAAATTGCCGCAGCCGGGTCAGTGGATGAACGTGGTCAAAAACGTATTTGGTGTGATGATGTTGGCCACCAGCGTTTGGCTACTGTCTTTGATGGCCAATCACCTACCAGTGTTTTGGGTCATTCTCGTCGGTTTAGTCGCGTTTATTGTTCTGATGATTCGCGTTAAACGCGTTCATGGCGATAAAGCACTCGTGGTATCAGGCTCTGCATCGCTTATCTTAATTGCTGGCGGGCTGCTACTTGGCAGTGTA
>NZ_JAWPOP010000589.1:0-643 GCF_033344345.1 Vibrio sp. 1978 | reverse complement strand
AAACATTCCCCCCTTCCAGCACCGTCTGTGTCTCTGCGTTTACCAGCACCTCATCCAGAAAGGTGTACCCCTGGCTGAGAAACTGTGACACATACTGGCTTTCTTTGTCCTTGTAGGACATTGGGATCGTGTCTGGGCCGTTAGCTTCAAAAGGTCCTTCGAGCTTTGTCTCAGACCAATTTTCAGCTTTCCCATCAGTGACGGTTCGGCGTAGCTCGACCATCGTGAATTGGCCTGGCTCCGAGGAGCTGGGCTCCCGGAGCAACTTGTAGCCAATGAAGACTTCTATTGTGGTTTCGTCATTGCCCCACTCTTTAGCAGTGTAACGACGGCACAAACAGTCATTTTTCTTCATGCGTCACCCCTTAGCGCCATTGGTCCCCGAACACATCCTTCGCAACACGCAGGATGGCTTCACGCTCCTCTTTGGCCGCACGGATAAGCAGAGCTTGATCCAAGGCGTATTCAAGAGCATTTGGGGCACCACGGAACGCTAGAGACAGTTTCGCCCAACGCACCAACGTCCGAGTGGACATGGTGACGCTGATCTGACCATCTTCACCGTTTTCGCCAAGAAACAGTTTGCGGACCTGATTAGCAATCCGAACCATTCCCTTCCGCACATTTTCCGGAAGTTTCGGAG
>NZ_JAWPOP010000588.1:0-644 GCF_033344345.1 Vibrio sp. 1978 | reverse complement strand
GTTCACACGATTTCATAGTGTGTGTAAAAAAGCCAACTTGTGTGTATGGCCATCAACACGGACAAACATCCACCACAAAAAGTCTGGTTACCCCTATTCATCCTGATATGGGAAAGAATGCCATGATAAGCCCATCTAAACATCACTCTCCAAGTAGATTTGTTTGTATTAAAAATATCATTAAAACAACGTAACTCAATGATAAATAAAAACACATTAACGTTAATGAGGGAAAAAACACTATTAGCCGCTCCACGACCCACCAATTATACTTCCTTGCCAGATTTTCTCATCAGATAAGAAATTCTTGCACCATCCTAGAGCCTTCATTAACCACCGCCATAGCACAACACTCACTTTTCTCAACTTTTGAGAAATACAGACAAAATACCAAATCAACCACCAAGCTGAGACAAAAAACAATATAACAGCCACTTATTAACCATTTATAACACACTAAAATCAACAACTTAAAACACAAAAGCATAATTGAGACCCAAAGCGAACACTTTAAATACAGCCCAAAAAACACTGTTTTATTGGTCAATTTAAAGTAAAAACAGCCAAGTTAAGTATGAGTTTTGAAAAGTTTTCTACAGATACGTTGATCAACAGCCAAAAACAGTGCTATATTTATCCCATCG
>NZ_JAWPOP010000058.1:0-3950 GCF_033344345.1 Vibrio sp. 1978 | reverse complement strand
TTCTTGGATGGTTGGCAACTTTCGAAAGGAGCTCGCTTGGAATACGACAAAGCGGTCGAGATGGGTAAGCAGCTGGTTACTAAGCCGTTGCTAGAGTCTAAAGTCGCTTAAGGTAGGGAAGATGCTTAAAGTCAGCTTGGATGTCGTCCCGACACTGAATGCCGCTCTTATTCCGCTAAGCCCAAACAAAGAGGCCATTCAACGTTTGCTGGTGGATGGGAAGATCGGGTTAGTTTCTCCCAATCAACGTCTGGCCACAAAGACCGCTGGAGGGTTGTCTTCGGATGACCTCTCTTTGGTGGCGTTCTTCGCGCATGATGACGTGCAACTGCTTATCGGTAGTACGGCTAAGTACGTTGATTCGATTTCCGAGTGCCAGCTTAAGGATGAAGGCTACTGCAAT
The DNA here is from genome assembly GCF_033344345.1 of Vibrio sp. 1978. Classification (NCBI taxonomy): domain Bacteria; kingdom Pseudomonadati; phylum Pseudomonadota; class Gammaproteobacteria; order Vibrionales; family Vibrionaceae; genus Vibrio; species Vibrio sp. 1978. The sequence continues at coordinate 3,547 of NZ_JAWPOP010000058.1, read as the reverse complement.
CACAATCTGAAAACTCGAGTAACCGGCGAGGGAGCGATTCGTTTGTGTTGGCATCACGACAACATGGCCGATGACAGCCACCAGGCGTTTTCGATAGCCCGAAAGAATACGGTTCGCCACGGCCTGATGGCTGTCTCTCGCCAGCTGCATGGTGAAGTAAGGCGTATTACAGATGTTGATTTATGCTGGTGGGCGGTTCGCAATGATGTGTATTCGTTACTTCCACAGTCTGTGCTCGATCGCCAGTTCAAACGAGAAGAGGGTAGCAAGCGAGTGGGTGTACTTGGAAACGTGGATACAGATGCCAGGTATGTATTCGAAGGTCAGCGTGAGCAACTACAACGTTTAGCAAAACCAGTTCTGAAATTAGTCATCGATGACGATCCACCAGCCATGTATTTGAGAAATCCAAAGCCAATCCGGTGGGAGAGTGAAAAGTACCTATCGTTTGTACGTAAGCTACCTTGCCGGGTATGTGGTAAGACTGCAGGTATCGCCCATCACCTAATAGGCCATGGTGAAGGAAAGATGGGTTCCAAAGCTTCGGATTTGTTCACCATTCCGCTGTGTCATGATCACCACCAAGAGCTACACCACGATGTGAACAGCTGGGAACGTCAACACGGCGATCAGCTCTGGCATGTGAAAGAGACGATTAATAGAGCGCTGATGGTTGGCGCTGTGGGGTAGTGCTAATTTTATTAAAACAACTGAAATAGGTTATGCCCTCGGAGCGCTTTGTGCGTGTATTGCAAATATTTGTTAGTACACGCGTAGTGTTATAGCTGTTCTCTAGATGTATCACTTAAACTGATTTTTTGCTTTTTCTAAAGATTTAATTAGCTGGTCAACCTCACTATGGCTTAAACATACTGATACATATTCGATAATGTGCTCGTCAGTAGATACAAGGTTAACCGCTGCTCTTCCATTATTACAATATCTAACACCGCTAATAGCTTGAACGGTTAACCTATCTCCCATTCTATCTTTGAACTGAGCGATGTCCGCTTTCATTTCTACGGCATTTACACCAAAAGCCATTAAGGCTATAAGCCCGAAAAACGCTTTCTTTATCATTTTAACTTCCCTGAATATAAATACATGTACAACATTTATGCGTTGTTTTTACTCACTAAATTTTTGATTTCAGTGATGTTCTTGTTGTGTTTGTAAGTACAGTGATCACCAATAGCTATCGCTAAAATCCAACATATCACTGGACCTATAATTGTCCCTGCACTAAGCACAGCAACTACTAAAAGGACTATTCCGCCGGCTAAAGAAGAATAAAACAGTCCCAATGGACCGAAAAGTAGTGTCAGCAAGAAGGATGTTAGTCTTGATTTTTCGTTTAAATTCATATCAATAACTCTCTATGGGCCGAATTGTATTGCAACTAATAGAATAGGTGAGTGATTGATTATAGAGAAGTTATTTTTTAATAAGTTTGGGTGAACTGTGAATTGGCGCTGCACTTATTCAGGAGTTAATAAGTGTTGATATTCTATCACCAAGATAGAGAATGGCTGCTGATGCAGCCAAACTTAAACTGTTCGGTAGCCAAGCAACGTTACCAACTACAAGTTTTACGCAAAGGAATTAGTGCGTTAGATAAACCCGCAGTATCAAAGATCGCGGTTACAGGGCTTTCATTGTAAGGAGTAGTTTGTGCTATCAGAGTATCTGCTTTTTCCATACTTTTTAGGAAAGAAATTGGTTTTCTATGGAATGTTGCTTGACTGTCGGTAGACAGACTCCACTTTGAAGTTACCGCTTTGTTAGAACCAATGCGCGTAAGTACCGATGCATCTCTACCTAAGTAATCGTTCCAACCAATATACACATCTGTTTTATTGCTTTTGCAACGAGCGATAAAATACACTTTTTTATTCCATTTGCTTTTACCTGATGAGGCATCTAAAACTAATGTAACCGTTTTGGAGTCGTCTATAGGGTTTACTTCTTCAGAGACCATCCACTTTCCGGTGTCTGTTGGCTTAGAACCTGTAGGCTGTGGCTTATCAAGCTTATGCTTATTTGCAAGGGAGTCATAGCAATCCAGACGAGCTAACTCACCTTCTACCGCAGCACAAGAAGCTATTTCTTTTTCCAACTCAGCAGAGAGTACGCTTGTGGGTAGGAGCAATGAAGCCCCCAGCAACACTACTTTTTTCATAATTGTTTCTCGATTATTGAACGACAACTGACGCCTAACACTTATTTGCAGTCTTTAATACAAAAAATCATGCAGGTGCTAATTTTAATATATAAATTTATATCAGCGTCTTAGGCTACATTTTTTGAAGCGAGATTGCATAGTTTAGGTCATCTTTTGATTACGCTGATCACAATTTAGATATTCAAATAGGCACTTATAACCAAATCACGTTGTTCTTGGTGTCTTGGTCTGCATTCTTGTCCAGGTAATGCTTTACCTCCCCATCATAAAGCAGGATAAAGCACTTTCCGTTTAGGTACGTTCCCACCAGATAGTGATATCTGGGAATGGTATAAACAACTTCGTACCCGTCATCATCAGAGCAGAGTGCGGACACATCCATAATCTTCAGTCGTCGTACACCTACAACGTTGCCCACTTCCATATAGCCGCCAAAAGGGATCGTCTTCCAGTCGCCACTGGCCATTAATACCGACACATTATCTTCGGTGCTGTTGTAACCGCATGGGCCATCAGGACCAATTCTGTATATGCGGTGTCCTACCAGGCGTTGAATCGTTTTGTACATTTCAAAAAGGGATTACCATTTAACTGTATATATATACAGTTTATCATTGGTGGTTGAGCTGTCCAATTTGATTGATTCAACATTGTGGTTAGGGGAAATAAGATTATGGGTTTGTGTGTAAACATCGAAAAGTGGCAGATGCCAGCGGCGATCGGTATGGCGACGGAGGCTATTCGCGCTAAGTACAACGAAGGTGCTGGTGGCGGTGGCTTTGGAATGGCTGATATTGAAATGGGCTCTAAACTGGATGCCGGTAAGGTGCTTTCTACTTTGGAGCAAATCAACACCGTACACCCTCACTTATCTGATTGGGCGTTCTTTGCCTATGCTTCGCCACTTTGGAATTCTCAAAGCCTGACTCATCGCTTTATTGAACACCTGCTGAATGATTGGCTCATGGAGTGCTGTTTTACAGGTATTACTCTTCAAGCAAAGGTGGTGAAACGTATCGAAGCTATTCTTCCTTTGGTCGCTGGTGGATTTGCGCTCGAGCAAATGGCAGGTGCTGACGTTCAGTTCGTGGCAGGTGAGGGACACTACAAGCCAGTAGCAAGTCGAACCGCTATCATCAATGCGCTGGTGGAACATGATTGTGTGGCTAATCAGGTTAACTCCGAAACGTACAAGAAAAAACGCAAGCGTTACTATCAATCCAATTTCGATGTTATCCAACCTCACATTGAGTCCATCAGAACGATATTGTTGGGCTATGACTCATTATGTCAAAAACTCTTTAGGATTGGGGTTGAAAAACAGAATCTGTCAAATTACTATGCAAATATCCAGTATGGATAAAT
>NZ_JAWPOP010000587.1:0-644 GCF_033344345.1 Vibrio sp. 1978 | reverse complement strand
ACACAAAATCAAAAAGCCAAGGGAACAGAGAAAATCCATAACCCACTGATTTTACTTAATTAAGCATCACGCTTTCTATACCGCAAATAGCGGCCTTTCTCGCACGCTACCGCATTCTTTCCTGACAAAAGAAAAACAAATCCTAGCACTCATCTTCATGAAACAAATAGAAAAGTAGTATGAATATGTGTGTTTGAACACGCAATTAGACGGCAAAAAGCATGATAACTGGGCCAGTATTGATAAATTACAACGCCTGTATAAATAAACAGTCTCATAATGTTATGAAAAGTCAGTTTCTGATAAGTGTAAAAGAGCATATGCTTACTCGCCATTATGCCAACAAAACTATCGAGAGTTACCTATTCTGGATAAAGCGCTTTATTGTATTCCACCAGCTTGCTCATCCATCGAAGTTATCTGAAGACGACGTTATTCGATTTCTCAGCCACCTCGCTATCGATGAAAAAGTTGCAGTCAAAACTCAAGCATTGGCGCTGAATGCTATTTCGTTTTTATATCGAGACTTTTTTAAAACCCCGCTTTCACTGGATATGAGGTTCCAAAAATCACTGACGGAAAAGAAGCTCCCTGTTGTTTTGACTCGCGATGAAGTCCGCAGGTTTGTGCAACATATCGATCCG
>NZ_JAWPOP010000586.1:0-644 GCF_033344345.1 Vibrio sp. 1978 | reverse complement strand
CAAATGCGTATGCGCCCATAAAGGTGTTGTACATATCTGCTGGTAGGTGACCTGAAGTGACTTCGGCATCCACGCGTTTTGCAAACTTCTCTTTTGTGAACTTAGGATCGTAAGCAAGAAGGATAGTGTGCGACGCCGTGGTTGCGTGGGGTTGGTTAAATTGGTGTTTGTTCGCGAACGTGCTGTGGAAGCGTTGTTTCGCTTCATCACTTTCAATCACGATGAATTTCCATGGTTGCGAGTTGATTGACGATGCAGACAGACGAATGGCTTCTTTGATGATGGACATATCTTCTTGAGAAATGCGTTTTTCTGCGTCGTATTTTTTCGCTGTGTAGCGGCTGTTTAGATCTTTAATGATTTGATGAGACACGTTTTTATCCTCGTTATTCAGTTTTATATCGGCCGCTTTTAGCTTCGACAACCACGCGTACCTCGAAAGTGAGTTCATAGTACCGAATAACCAGCAATTGATAAGATGGCATTTATTTAAATCACTTTTAACTTTTTGTTGAAAATCGAACAGAGAACTTGGGAGTGATTTTTCAAACTCTGTGTAGAGAACGTGGTCTTTGCTGTTTCTTGGCCAAAATTACCAGCTTTGAGATATTCGCTTGCCCCTTGTTTGAGATATTAAATTACAC
>NZ_JAWPOP010000585.1:0-644 GCF_033344345.1 Vibrio sp. 1978 | reverse complement strand
ACAGCAGATCGAGATTTTACTCAGCGCATTAGAGCAATTACAAACGCAGTACGAATCGCAATTCAAGAGCTTAAACAAGCGTTTAGACAGGATAGAGAACCCCGTCGAGCAGACGATAAGCTCAGAGAAATCTATAGAAATAAAAGGGCGGAGCGAATTGATATTCTCGACAATGACGCAAGAGCAGCAGAGCAGCGCGTGCGCGAGTTGCAGTCACGCAAAACTGAGCATTCAGAGCGAAACATCGACCCCGAAAAACCAGAGCGAGAACTTAAAATTTGAGTGCTTGAGCGGAACGAACAAGGAAATGGTTTTTGCGTGTACCAAGTTTACAGATGAATAAATGATCTTCTCAGATCAAAGATTATAGTGGTATGATTTGGTTCAGAAAAAGAAAAAGCCTGCTTAGATAATCTTGGCGGATTCAGCAGGCTTTATTCAATATGTTGAGATAATTATAATGCATAAATTACTTGAAATACAACCCGTATTTACTGCATTTAGCTGCCGCCAAGGGTGGTTAGCTATGTGCAATTAGAGAGGTTCACCGCAAGGGTGCTCAAGCACCTTCCCAACAAGCCGTATTGCTCTGATGATAAGACTGCAAGGCTTATCAGAACGCAGCGTTACGCACTAAAAGAGCC
>NZ_JAWPOP010000584.1:0-644 GCF_033344345.1 Vibrio sp. 1978 | reverse complement strand
TATTGGTCAAAACATCGTTTATGCCATCGGTGGCGCTGCGATTCTTTACTTCGTCTCTTTAATGCTGAAAGCCAGCAAAGCCGAGTCATTGAAGATGGGCACCATCCTCATTGTGACCTTCTTGACTACGTGTTTCTTCGTCTACTACGGACAAATGATGACGTCAATGAACATGGTGGCAATCAATACTTTGAAAGGCTCACTATTTGGCTTTATCCCACTTGAGCCAGAAGCAGCAATGGCAATGAACCCACTTTGGTGTATGGTTGGTGGCCCTATTGTTGCGGGCTTCTTCGGTATGCTTGAAAAACGCGACGTTCACCTTTCTACAGCGACTAAAATCGCGATGGCGTTTGTACTCACTGCAATTGCATTTGGCATCCTAACGTTTGCGGTCACAACCGTTGGTGAAGATGTGGTGATCATGCCTGAAATCTTCTTGGCGATTCACTTCTTCCAAGCCATTGCGGAAGTTATCGTTGGCTCAATGGTAGTAGCATTCATTCTGTCTGTAGCACCAAAACACATCGAGAACTTCTCGGTTAGTCTATTCTCCGTTGCTATCGCACTGAGTGGTATCGTTGGTGCCGCTTTCTCAACGTCGATTGCGATGGAAAAAGGCCAAGAGATCACTCAAGAAATCG
>NZ_JAWPOP010000583.1:0-645 GCF_033344345.1 Vibrio sp. 1978 | reverse complement strand
ATGTTGCGTTTACGCTATAACTTGTTCAACGGCGGTAGCGATGCGGCAAATTCAGAAAACTTCGCATACCAACTCAACAAAGCGAAAGACTTGCGTGAAGGCGCGTACCGTAATGTTGAGGAAGGACTTCGCTTATCTTGGAGTGCTCTGGACTTAACGTTGCAACAAAAAGAATTTTTAGCAGACCACGTTGATTCGGCAGCTGAGACGGTCATCGCGTATGAAAAGCAATATCGAATCGGTAAACGAACCTTACTAGACGTTCTGAACACTGAAAACGAGTTGTTTGAAGCGCGTAAAGATTACCTTGATTCAAAATATGCAGAGCAATATGCCAAATATCGTGTGATGAACGCAACTGGCCAATTGTTGAGTGCGTTAAGAGTCGAAATGCCGAAAGAATGGCTAGAAAAAGTGGAGTATTAATTATGAAAAACATAACTATTATTGCACTGTCATTAGTTGTTGCTGCATGTAGCTCTTCGAGTGAGCGAGGCGACGAATACGATTACATAGACACTCCTATTGCAGATCAATGGGCCGACCACCAAGATGACGACAGCGACGGTGTCATTAACCAGCGCGATTTATGTCCAGGCACACCATTAGGTGCAGAAATTGATAATGATGGCTGCGGATCTTACG
>NZ_JAWPOP010000582.1:0-646 GCF_033344345.1 Vibrio sp. 1978 | reverse complement strand
ATGTGATGATCCAGATCTGTTCACTTGGGTGATGGGACATGGTCGTAGCGAGAACCTAGGCCACGCAGCAATGGTTGATAAAATTGTTGCCCACAACCTCAGCAAAGTTCGTTAATCTTAACGTATCTTCCTCAATTACGGCTCAAGTCAGCAATCTGACCGTTTTCTTAAGCTTGACTTGGGCCGTGTCGCTTTCCGACATTCCGCTCGTATTATCGACTTATTTGTTATTACTGATTGCTAGCAAGCTACGTGATCCAGGCTTTGTCCTTTTGTCGAGTCAAGGGCATTGGTATGTGCACAGCGACGGCACGGTAAAAAACGAAACGAGTAGTTCGCATATCAAACACGTCAACCTGACGACGCTGCCTTTTAAACTCTCCTTTACGCTAGAGTCGGATGAAATGGTGACGATTTGGCGAGACAGTTGTGATGAACGGTGCTATCGGCAACTTTCCTTGATTTTGCGTCAATGGAAAATGAAACAGGGAGCCAAAGCTCCCTGTTGATAAGCGTTACATTCGATATTAATTATCGGTTAACTGCTTTGCTGGTACCAGAATTGTCGGGCCGCTGTTTTCCAGTTGATTTGGGTAATCAAGCGTGTAGTGCAGGCCGCGGCTCTCTTTACGCTGCATTGCACAGC
>NZ_JAWPOP010000581.1:0-647 GCF_033344345.1 Vibrio sp. 1978 | reverse complement strand
CAAAAATTTGAAACCGCGCAATTAAAGAATCCAGAAAAACAAGATCGCAATCAATATTTTTAAAACGCCTTTTCAAAAAAAATTGCAAACAGTTTCTTTTTGGGTCAGGATGAATGCATACAAAGTGACATGGCCAAGACGCCAAATCACGACATTACCTACTATTGAGGAAAACGACATGATTCTTGATTCATTTAACCTTGAGGGAAAAGTGGCCATTGTTACTGGTTGTGACACTGGTCTTGGTCAAGGTATGGCGCTTGGTCTAGCAAAAGCGGGCTGTGACATTGTTGGCGTAAACATCAGCGAACCAACAGAAACGATTGAGAAAGTAGAGGCTGAAGGCCGTAAGTTCGTCGATATCCGCGCTAACTTAATGAAACTAGACGACATTCCAACTATCGTTGACCGCGCAGTAACCGAACTTGGTCGCATTGATATCCTAGTGAACAACGCGGGCATCATTCGTCGTAACGACGCCATCGAGTTTTCTGAGCAAGATTGGGATGACGTAATGAACACTAACGCGAACTCTGTATTCTTTATGTCTCAAGCGGTCGCAAAACAGTTCATCGCGCCAGGTGACGGCGGCAAGATCCTCTACTTCGCCTCACTTCTTTCTTTCCTCGGCGGCTTTCGCGTGCCTT
>NZ_JAWPOP010000580.1:0-647 GCF_033344345.1 Vibrio sp. 1978 | reverse complement strand
CCAGGTATTCACATGTCGATGGTCGCCACTTACTTCCCAAAAGACGCAGCGGCGAAAATGAAGCAAGATGTGAAGCAGCAGCTAAAAGCATTTGCCAGCGAGCACATTGATGATGAAGTGATTTACAAAGTGCACGTTGCCGAAGGCAAAGCTTACGCAACAATTCTTGATTACGCCGAACGTTTGGGCGCAGACCTTATTATCATGCCAAGTCACAAGCGTTCGAAAATTAACAAAGTGATGCTTGGTTCTGTTGCAAGTAAAGTTGTGGAGTATTCTCCAATCAACGTAATGGTAGTGAAGCCGCAAGGTTAAGCTTACGGCCACTCAAGAAAAAAAGGTTGATGCTCGCATCAACCTTTTTTGTATCTCTCATCATTATCCAGCAGCACGAACGAAGGCCTGTAGGGTCTTGCTGGGATGCTCGGCAGTCAGGGCATCAATCTCACCCACCGCTTCTACTTTTCCGTTAGCAACAAAGACAAAGTGACTCGCAATCGCTTTGGCATCACTAAGATGATGCGTAACCATCAACACGGTAATTCCGCGCTCCGCAGCCAGTTTTTTTACCAAGCTCAGCATCTCTTCACGCAACACCGGATCAAGCGCCGAGAAAGGCTCATCCAACAGCCACATGGAATGAGGCT
>NZ_JAWPOP010000579.1:0-647 GCF_033344345.1 Vibrio sp. 1978 | reverse complement strand
AGCCGCTCTTCCGTGCTGAATGAGCTGATTCTGAATATAGTGTGATTTCATGAGTCCCATGTAGATCACTAAAGTCTGATTACCACGAGCCAGTGTTGACCAATCCATCTCATCACTTTCTTCTTTCAAGTGACCAGTAACAAAAATGGCCGATTGAGCATAATCACGGTGCGTCAACGGAATGCCAGCATATGCTGTTGCTCCTGCTGCGGCAGTAATACCAGGCACCACTTGAAAACGAATGCCAGCATCAGCCAACACTTCTAGCTCTTCTCCACCACGACCAAATACGAAAGGATCACCGCCTTTTACTCGTACTACTCGGTAGCCTTGCTTAGCAAAATCAACCAAAAGTTGATTTGTCTTTTCTTGCGGTACACTGTGGTGCCCTGCACGCTTGCCAACACAAACTAAAATCGTATCGCTTGGGATCAGCGCCATGATCTCTTCAGACACCAAATAGTCGTACAAGACCACATCCGCCTGTTGTAAACAGTTCAGTGCTTTAATGGTGAGAAGTTCAGGGTCGCCAGGGCCAGCACCAACCAATGCCACTTCGCCTGGTTTGAGTGACTGCTTTGCAAAACGAGTGACGCCAGACACTTGGTTGTCAGAAACCAACCTCGGCTTTTGTACAGGTAAAGGAG
>NZ_JAWPOP010000578.1:0-648 GCF_033344345.1 Vibrio sp. 1978 | reverse complement strand
ACTGGCCATCATGGCATCAACTAAATAACCGTTGCCGATCACCACTTCGTCCAGTTCTAAAATATCTGTCGCGACGGAACGGTAAGGAATGGCAAGCTCATCAAAGGACTCAAAACGTCCGAGGTTACCTGTGGTCTCGCGCAACACACGCAACATGTTTTGCCCTTGAACCACACCAGTTGGAGCACGAACTTCGCCGAACCGTAAACCAAGGTCGGTCGTGATTTGATAGCGGTCTTCATATTCTTTGTCACGAACGCGACGCTGACTGCGATCGACGCGATCACGATAACCACTGTTCCAATCAACAGAATAGATAAAACTTTCGATTTCATCGGCGCTCATGCCTGTCGCGTACAAACCGCCAACATAAGCTCCCATGCTTGTCCCTGTGATGATATCGACAGGAATGTGCATTTCTTCTAGCGCCTTGAGTACACCAATGTGGGCAGCGCCTTTTGCGCCGCCACCAGCGAGAACAACCGCGACTTTAGGACGAGTCGGAGTATCCTCATTTTTGACTTGAGCAACAGAAGGAGTGGCTATCAAAAACAAACTTACCCACAACGCGAAATAGCGCGACATCGGGCTTGATGACAGCGTTTTGAACATCCACTTCTTCCTTTACTGAATACTTGATCACTAATA
>NZ_JAWPOP010000057.1:0-4253 GCF_033344345.1 Vibrio sp. 1978 | reverse complement strand
TCGGTGGCTGATGCGCGTCGCTCTGTCCAAAACATCTTGAGTCCAAACAGAGTGCAGGAATACTTGAAGTGCTTAAACGATATGGGCTATCATGAAAGGACTTACACAGGCCGCTAAACCAGTAAGTATTTCCGAAAAAACCCGTCCGCCAAGACGGGTTTTTTCACATCTGGAGAAAGAGATTAATGCTAAAAGCATTTGATCTCAATATCGATCATCTTCGAAAGAGCAATTATTTGAACAAAAAAAAGCCCTAGCTAATAGCTAGGGCTTTTTTTAGATTCGTTTTTTAAGCAAGGCAAACATTAGCCGCTTGCAGGCCTTTCTGGCCTCTCTCAACATTAAATGTAACCTGTTGACCTTCAATCAAAGTTTTAAATCCATCAGATACAATGGCATTAAAGTGAACAAAAACATCGTCACCACCATCACTTTGAGAAAGAAAACCAAAACCTTTCGATTCGTTGAACCATTTAACTGAACCAGTTGCTTTATTTGAATTAGACATTGTTGTCCCTTATAGAATTAAATTAATTATATCGCGAAATGCGATGTGCTAAGACATTGAATTATTTAATGATTAGGTACAACTAAGGAGCATTCTAGGTATTGTAACGTAGAGAGGTACAACAAGGAGAGGTTTTACTTAATATGAAACTTTACATTTAATAACTCTGAACAGCAGAGCGAAGCTAGTATTCCCCAAGTTGCTTAAAATGTAAAGTTTTTTTTGACAAAGATCACAAAATCTCTCGTTCAACTTCTATAGTAAATGAAGTCATCACCGACTCATCAAAAAGCAATTTTCATTTCGCATTATTGGTTATATGTTAAATGGCCGAGATTACCCTCTTTTTTACCCCTGAGAGCGCCTCAGAAGCCCGTAGCGGCGATTTCAGACACTTGATCAAGGCGATATGCTTCCATAACGCCTTGTAAGTTTGTGACGGTTTTAGCGCGATTTACAGGGCAAAAATGGCACTGTTCATTTGAAACAAAAAATGCCCTCTAACGGGCATTTTCATCATCTTTATCACCGAGCTGCTTATCACACCACGCAATGATTTCACGCGCTTTCAATGCCATCAGCCCGAAAGCGATCATCAAAATAATATATATCCAAGCCGCCAAATTCATCCAACTTGGTACGTTGTCACTCACCAAGAGGAAAGGTGCGCTACATGACAATGCGGTAAAAAGAACTCGTAAAAACATAATCACCTCTGTTCTATCAACCCTAATACCACCGTAACACCCATATTTAATTTCCAAACTTTCATCCGTGTACCAGGCAAAATCCGCCTAAGCGATTTTGCTTGGTGTACGGATGTGACAAGCGAAGCGCGTCAGTTCTTCTCTTCGCAGAATGTTCGTTGTGAACATTCCTCTTTCATCACGCTGTCACCTCATACCCCTATCAAATTTACTCAGCGTCCCTCTCTGTTTGCTCGCTCCGCATTGCAAAATGGAGAGAGACACTTCGCAAATTTCGCGAGCCTACTCGCGCTATGTAGAAATTAAAATTTCCACATAGCGCGAGGATTTATCTAGCCAAAACGAATTTCACGCAACAAAGAAGCTGCAACATTAACTCTGTTGACAATGCTTAACCAGTTTCATAACCTCAAGACTTACCTTACTGCAAAAGCAGGACCCTGACCGCATAGCCGATTCGGCTGGTCTACGTTGCATTCAGAGCACCGTCCGGTCTGAGAACCGAGTTAATTTTGCTCTTGCCTGTGGGGAGTACGGCCTAGTTAAAACCGTATACGTTGGTTCCAATACTGATACCAATGGGGCTTTCTCAAAGTTAGCAAAACACAAAACTCAGTACGTTATCCATGCACGGAAAGTGGACGTAGTGGTGTGAACAGTCAGCCGGCTAAACGAAAAGTAGCAAAATGGCGAACGGCAGTGCCGTCTGGATACGTCAGAGTATTCGGCTAGTTCTTACGCAAACACATCGAGATTTTTATGAGCTTTGATCCCATCGCAGCGACCGAATCTGCCAAAAAAGTACGTGCTCTACGCAAGGGCAAAAACTACAAAAAACGCACGTCAAAACTTGAGCCATTCCGCGCAGAAATCGCCAAGATGTATACCAGTGGCGCATCATTAGAACTGATCGCTCTACACCTCGAAACCAAACACAAACAATACGCCGCACGAAGTACCATTCTTCGTTACCTTCATTCCATTGGAGTGACACGTCATGGCTAGAGGACATTTCGCGAAATCAGAGAAGCAAGCAGCCTCGGTAATGAAAGAGTTACAGGGTAAAGGCAACATTATAGATTCGGTAGGCACAGCCAGGAACTACGAACAAGCACTTAAAACTTGCTGTGATTACCTGAAAGAATTCAAACTAGGCGCACTCCGAGAACTCACGCCAGAAAAAACTAAGACTTACTTAGAAACACGCGCTCAAGAGTGTTCACAAAAAACGGTCGATATGGATCGTCAAGCACTCCAAACCATGATGCAGCATGTAACACATGAACTGAAAGAAACAGAAAAGCTCGATGTCGTAAAATCCTCTTTAGAGAGCATTGAAGCGTCCCGTTCTTACACTCCTGAGCAAGTTCATGCGATCACTCAACACCAATCGGACAGCCACGCGTTCTCTACTCATTTGTGCCACGAATCGGGGCTACGCGCTCACGAGATTCTCACCTTACGTCCTTCAGGTGAAATGCCGCCAAGCCCAAGGGAAGTACACCAAGATAAATTTTCTCACCTCCCCAAGCCTTCTCAAACGTACACTGTAAAAGGCAAAGGCGGTCTGATCCGTGAAGTGCAGATCCCTAACCATTTAGCCGAACGACTAGAAGCACGCAGACTCGAAACACCCATCTCGGTGATCGACAGAGGCGTAAATTACGAATCTCATTACAACATAGTCGGTGGCCACAAATTTTCAGATGCATTCAGCAAAGCCAGTATACGAGCACTTGGTTACTCTAACGGTGCACATGGTCTACGCCACAGCTACGCACAAAATCGTTATGAGCAATTAGCCAACCACTTTGCTCGCCTTGACGTCATGACGATTATTTCTCAAGAACTTGGGCATTTCCGCCCTGACATTACCGAGGTCTATCTACGATGATTTGGGCCATCCCCCTCGTTATTTGTGGGCTGTTATTGGCCTTACTGTCTCCTTTTCTCAGCTTCCTGACCCCATCAGAGAGTATCGTTTTGGTTGATGTCGCCGACCCCAATAACCCCATTATTCTTGGGAGTGGTGCCAACACTCTTTGGGTACAATGGCAATGTTGGGCGTATATCGCTGCGTTTTGTCTTGTACTGGTCACTCTCAGTGGCGTGCTCTTTAACGCCATCCGAGCATTTTCTGATGAAGTCATCATCGAAAGTAAACAAAGATTGTCACAACGATCGGCAGAACTGGAAACGCTCAAACAAGAGTACCGACAAAAAATCCAACAAGATGTTCTAAATGAACACGCCGAAAAAGAAGAGAAATTTAAACAATGGGAGAAAGGGCTACTTTCCATTCAGCACCAAACCGAAGAACAAGAACGAAAAGTACAGCATTGGATAGCACAAACCCAACACGCTCTAAAACAAAAACAACGAGAAACCCACAGTAAACTCGGACAGCGAGATAGATTGAGTGAACAGAAACGATGTATTGCTCAATTTTTGGATGAGTCTAACTGGACTTTCCCAAATGGAGAAAAGTTCACGTATAGTGCTTTACTGAAACGAGCCAGACAACACAAGAAAGAGTAACTCCCCCCACACCCCCCTCTAAAAATCAAAGATTTTTTCTTTGGGCATTGCCCACCGAAAAGAGCTCAAGGGGCTTTTTGAATGGCCCACGCTCTTTTGTGGACAAGCCCAAAAGGGCAATAAGGTTGCCGCACAGGGCGGCGCTCTCAGCCCTTTCGGCTGCGCCGACCCCTACCCATTTTCGACTCGTTTTGAGTGAATCTGAGCATTGTCTGTGGTCGCTTTCCGTGGAGTTTTTTCTCTTACCCTTTCGGGCTGCCCTGCGCTGTGAGTAAGGCTTTACGCCCCCATTCCAGTCTCACAACACCCATCACTTATTCCTTTTCCGTTCATCCCCTCTAGCAGCTATGAGGTGGCGGTTTTATCGTGCTTTCGCAAGTTATGATGAGTGCCTTTACCTGCCACCTATGGAACTTCCCTTGGTCGGTGGCTGATGCGCGTCGCTCTGTCCAAAACATCTTGAGTCCAAACAGAGTGCAGGAATACTTGAAGTGCTTAAA
>NZ_JAWPOP010000577.1:0-648 GCF_033344345.1 Vibrio sp. 1978 | reverse complement strand
AGGAAGGACTTCTGCATCGGTAACATTAGATAAACTCAGTTCTGCCGCGACGATTTCGTGAGTGCTGGTGTCTACCGCTAAATGCAACTTTCTCCAGACTCTACGCCTCCCGTCAGTACCATGCTTCTTGACCTTCCATTCGCCTTCGCCATAAACCTTAAGACCCGTAGCATCAATGGCTAGATGCTGTATTGCACCTCTAGTCTTGGGTTTAAATGAAACCTCGACTTGCTTAGATCTTCGACTTATACAACTGTAATGTGGACAGACTATAGGGACGTTAGCCAATGAAAAAACAGAATCGATAAACCCTTGCAATGCTCTCAACGGCATTGAGAAAACTCGTTTCACCATAAGTGCAGTGGTAATGGCTAAGTCGCTGAACTGACGAGGTCTACCACGTTTATCTTGTTTACTCTGCTTCCACTGGCGAATGGCTTCTTCATCAATCCAGAAAGTGAGTGAACCACGGTTGATTAAGGCTTTGTTGTACTGTTTCCAGTTCGTTGTTTTGTAGCGAGGTTTCGGCATGAGACTAGGGGAATTAACTTACTTAGCCGATCAGATCGTAACCTTCTGATTTAGTTCCCTCGAATTACGCAACAAAGCCAATATGGTTATAAAAAATGGTCATATTATGCTTATATA
>NZ_JAWPOP010000576.1:0-649 GCF_033344345.1 Vibrio sp. 1978 | reverse complement strand
ATGAAAAACAACGCCTCACTTGCAGAGCAGTTTGTCGCATCAATGACCATGGGTTGCGGCCAGTTTTGTACAAAACCGGGAGTAGTGTTCGCGTTGAATACTCCAGAAACACAAGCCTTTATCGAAACCGCTCAGGCTTTGATTCGTCAACAGTCCCCTTCTACGCTTCTCACTCAAGGTATCCGAGAAACCTATGAGAACGAAGTCGTAAAGCGAGCCGCTGATCAGGGTATTAACGTGACTTACTCTCAGGCTGACTCTCCAAATGTCGCCTCTGCGCTGTTTGTCACCGACAGCCAAAACTGGCGCACAAACCCAAAATGGGAAGAAGAGATTTTCGGCCCTCAATCAGTGATTGTTATCTGTAAGGACTTCGAGGACTTACTCGATCTAAGTGAAACACTGAGCGGCACGCTCACCGCTACCATCCACGCGACTGAAGCAGATTCATCACTCGCTGAGCAGTTGATTCCATGCCTGGAAGAAATTGCCGGACGCCTGGTGTTCAATGGCTGGCCAACTGGCGTAGAGGTTGGTTATGCGATGGTTCATGGTGGGCCGTATCCTGCGTCGACCCATGCGGCATCAACCTCTGTCGGAGCAGAGGCCATTCACCGTTGGTTACGCCCGGTCGCTTACCAAGCGTTGC
>NZ_JAWPOP010000575.1:0-649 GCF_033344345.1 Vibrio sp. 1978 | reverse complement strand
ATTATAAAAGCTATTCGCGATACGCCCTCACCCTTTTGCGCTTAACTCAAGGCTGAAAATCGAGGCGTAGATACGCCCTGCCTAGCACAATGAGAGTCTGTGAATCACCTCCAGTCGATGACAGCTCTTGCCATCCGCAAACCAAATACAACTAAGCCATTGTTTTTATTTACATAAAATCCAAAAACAAATTCCAAGCAACAAAACCTTATGTACGCCCTAACCCACTCGCTGTAAATGAGTAGGTTATAAAATGCGTTGACGTAACAAATAGTTAAGAAAAGCAAACTGGCAACTAGATCACGTTTGGTGAGAAGGGTTTGGCGTCGAAAAGTGTGTTGAGGAAACGCAGAAACAAAAACGGCCCTTGGGGTATTGGGCCGTGATAAAGACAACGAAGTAGATTAGCGCTCTGGTGTTTCCAGAAGTTTAACGGCGCAATCCACAGCGTTGTTGATACCTTGACTACTCTCAAGCTTACCTGAACTCGCAGGCCCAAGGGCACAAGAGTACAAAGCCAGTTGCTTATCGAACGGCAGATCCAACTGTTCATATAGGTTTTGTCGGATACGTGCATGTTGTTCTGGTTCTTGGCTTGCAAGGCTAATCAACGTGTCATAAATAAGCGTTTTCATGTCATTCCCTTTAA
>NZ_JAWPOP010000574.1:0-650 GCF_033344345.1 Vibrio sp. 1978 | reverse complement strand
CCTTCTGGCAACGCCCTTGATTTGCAGAACCTGCCAGATGAGTTAAAAAACGCTGACGTGATCTTGGTTGGAGAGTGGCACACTCATGCTGGTATTCATCGCTTCCAAACCGATCTACTGAGGCAACTTTCTTCTGGCGAACGCCGTATTGCCTTATCTATGGAGCAAGTCACGCGTGACAAGCAATCGGTGCTAGACGCTTATCTAAAAGGCGAAATCGGTGAACAATACTTCATGTCACAAAGCAATGCGTGGCCAAACTATGAAAGCGATTACCGCCCACTCGTTGAGTTCGCCAAGCAAGCCAACTTACCTGTTATCGCCGCAAATGCACCCAAATACATCGTCCGCTGCATTGGTCGTCAAGGTGTTGATTACCTGAATAAATTAGATGATGAAGAGCGTAGCTTTGTGGCTGAAAACGTCAATACCGCGAACAGCCCATATAAAGAAAAGTTCATGGCATCCATGCATCATGGCAAGCCAGAGCAAACTGAAAAGCAATACGCCGCACAAGTAACGTGGGACGAAACCATGGCGGAGTCGATTGTGAAATACCTCGCTCAAAACCCAAATGCTCAAGTTGTTCATGTCGCGGGGAAATTTCATACAGAAGCAGGTTTAGGTACCGCAGCATCCATTTTACAACG
>NZ_JAWPOP010000573.1:0-650 GCF_033344345.1 Vibrio sp. 1978 | reverse complement strand
TTACTTCAACTCGCTTATCAGTATTGGTAGAGATCGCGTGATCAAGCAAGTCAAGAAGTCCATTTAGCGTAACCTTACTATCCTTTGATTCGGCTTGCTCGTTATCACTTCTTGTAGCCTTAGCCTCGTTCTTCATATCAGCCTCGCTCATAAAAATGCCTGCCGTACACACGGCTGTAGCACAATTACACTCTCGCCAGCCTCTGAGAAGTTTCCTCAGCAAAAAATCTTAACTGTTTACAATAAAAACGATTAATTTCAGACAGTTATAAACCACTAAGATTTAGACACTAAAAGTTAGTGTCTAAATCTTAGTGCCGAAAAATCAAACAAAGCGTCCAATCATTGTCTTCCATGGAGGTTTCACTTTAAGCTACTGATGTTAAAGCACTTAGCGTATGTGCTCACTTCTCTAATCTAAAAAACCCCTGTACCATGGAGAAGTCAATCAACTCTAAGGTCATGATAGTTTGAAGTTTTACGTTGTTTCCGATCTGCATCTCGACATTCACGGAATACGCCGTGATTTCTGGTATAGCTTCGATAACGAAGCCACTTTAGTCGTTGCAGGTGACACAGCGAACGGCCTCTTAGGCATGGCGTATGTGAAGAATGTACTTTGCCGCCACTTTAAGACGGTCATCATGATT
>NZ_JAWPOP010000572.1:0-650 GCF_033344345.1 Vibrio sp. 1978 | reverse complement strand
AAAGAAACTGGCATCAAAGTTATCTACTCTACATACGAATCTAACGAAAGTATGTACGCGAAGCTAAAAACGCAAGGTTCTGGTTACGACTTGGTAGTACCGTCTACCTACTTCGTTTCTAAAATGCGTAAAGAAGGTATGCTGCAAGAGATCGACAAAAAGAAACTTTCTCACTTTAGCGATCTTGACACCAACTTCCTAGATAAACCATTTGATCCAAACAACAACTACTCTATCCCTTACATTTGGGGTGCGACGGGCATTGGTATCAACGCAGATATGCTAGATAAATCGTCTGTTTCTAAATGGGACGATTTCTGGGATAGCAAGTGGGAAGGTCAACTAATGCTGATGGATGACTCTCGTGAAGTCTTCCACATTGCATTAACAAAGCTTGGTTACTCGCCAAATACAACGAACCCAGATGAAATCAAAGCAGCTTATGAAGAGCTGAAAAAGCTAATGCCAAACGTATTGGTATTCAACTCTGATTTCCCAGCAAACCCTTACCTTGCAGGTGAAGTGTCTCTTGGTATGCTTTGGAACGGCTCTGCTTACATGGCTCGTCAAGAAGGTGCGAATATCGACATCATCTGGCCTGAAAAAGGCACCATTTTCTGGATGGACAGTTTAGCAATTCCAGCTGGCGC
>NZ_JAWPOP010000571.1:0-652 GCF_033344345.1 Vibrio sp. 1978 | reverse complement strand
TTAGCCATGAATAGGCTAACGATAAATGGCCTGCGGCGTTAACGTTATCTACACAGTTTGGCGAATGCTCGATACGCATCCTGCATTCCATAAAGAGACGTAGAGCAATGGTTAATCACACAGCAAAAACACAGATTCCACAATCACTAACAGCCGGAGTATTTAACGGCCGTGGCATTTTTGATTTCGGGGCAAAGAACGAAGCGTATGCCGATTACTTCACGGGGACAAGCTACTTGGCGTTGCTCAACCAACCGGGGCTGATCGTAGCAAATGTGACGTTTGAACCGGGCTGCCGTAATTTTTGGCACATTCATCACGAAGGCGGACAAATCTTGCTCGTGACGGGAGGCCGCGGGTGGTATCAAGAATTTGGTCAGCCAGCACAAGCGCTCAACGTGGGCGATGTCGTGCATATTGCGCCTGGCACTAAGCATTGGCATGGCGCAGCTAAAGACAGCTGGTTTTCACATGTAGCAATAGAAATACCCGCCGAAGGAGCAAGCAATGAGTGGTGTCAACCCGTGACGGACGAAGAGTACGCCGAGCTTGGCTAATTGAACGCTAACTTAAGGACGTCGGACATCTGGCAATTACAGGCAACCCAAGTCAATAGCAAACTCACATGAGCGTACCGCTTCCGCTCATTGGT
>NZ_JAWPOP010000570.1:0-652 GCF_033344345.1 Vibrio sp. 1978 | reverse complement strand
GATGGTGACAATAGCAGGCTGCCACTTTTTGAGTTCCAGTTCAGACGAAAGCTTAATCGACAATGGACCGAGTTCATCCGGCTGACCAAACTTCTCGTAGCGACCCATCGCTGATAACACTTTATTCCATTGACTCAACTGGTAATGCGATTGTGCAATGCGCAGCCAAACTTCATGAGCTTTCTGGTTTTTAGGTACGGCTTTACTCAACTCGTAATAGTGCGGCAAGGCTTTAGCAAACTGTTGTTCGTTCAACAAAATATCCGCTAGCATTTTACGTGTTTGCCACGCTTGCTCGTCTTGCAATAAACCGCTGCTTACCGCGAAATCCAGTTGCTTGATAGCTGGCTTAACTTGCTCATTCTGCCAATAAAAAATACCAAGCATACGAGCAACAAACGCTTGATCGTAGCCACGCGATAGGTCTAACGATTCGAGAGTTGAGATCGCTTCTTTAAGCTTCTCTTCTTGAGCTAAGCTGTGCGCACGCTGCACTCTAGATGCGGTGTACTGGCTAAGCTCTTGAGCTATCGCACTGGCTGCGGTCAAACTAAGCAGCGTTGTGATTAAGAATTTCTTCATCATTTGCCTAATTTGAACTCCACTTTTGCGGTTTGTCCGAACTGCTCAATCGACACACCATTTTCAACTT
>NZ_JAWPOP010000569.1:0-652 GCF_033344345.1 Vibrio sp. 1978 | reverse complement strand
TGGTTCAAAACGACAATTACGCAATTTAAAAGCACCCAAATCTGTGGTGCTCAACAATGTCATTCAACATACAAGCAGTTATTTCTAAGCGTAAAATAAATAAAAGTAAGAAGTGATCCAGCTCAAACTCCACTCACCAAGAAAAAATATAAACACATTTATTTCATGCACTTACAACCAACGTCAAAATCGAACAACTTATTTTGACGAGTTTGTTGCGATCTAAATCACCGATTCCGATTGATTTGGTATGACTTTGTAGGATTCGGATCACATCTGATTATTTTGTGAACCATTAATACCAAACTCACCAATTTAGCTTTCGTGAAGTCAATCTCATTTTTAGCGTGTCAAAACTCGTCAATATTGTTTGAAATGACGTTTTTGTCGATTGGTTGGTCTATCCAATCGTTGCAAAAAATAGTTTTAAAGTGAGCTCTGGTGTCTAAGCTTTATTTGGGTATAAAGTAATATCCCCTGTGAGTTGTAGATGCTGAAATCTGAGTCTCACCATAAGATTCAGCCGAGGATAAAAACTATGTTTCGCCTAATGACACTGATGTCATCTCTTATTGTTATCTTTACCTCCTTTTCGTCCTACGCTGAGCCTCAACACTGGCGAGCTAAAAAAGGCGACACGGAATACATGATT
>NZ_JAWPOP010000568.1:0-653 GCF_033344345.1 Vibrio sp. 1978 | reverse complement strand
TGGCTGGCGCAGAATTTGTTGCCGACGTTGTGCCTTACGAAGAAATGAAACTGCGCATGCTTGATGGTAGCCACTCGTTCCTAGCCTACCTAGTCTACCTTGGCGGTTACGCGCACATCTCTGACACCATGACAGATGAAGGCTACCGTAAAGCGGCATTCGACATGATGATGCAAGCGCAAGCCCCTTCGCTGACCATGCCAGAAGGCACTGATTTAGAAGGCTACGCCAAGCTGCTTATCGAGCGCTTCACTAACCCAAGCTTGAAACACAAAACATGGCAAATCGCGATGGATGGCAGCCAGAAGATCCCGCAACGCATGGGTGGCAGCTTACGATTCCACCTTGCTCAAGGCTCTAACTTCTCATGGTTGGCAACAGCGATTGCAGGTTGGATGCGCTACGTATCCGGCGTGGACGAGCAAGGCAACGACATTGATGTTCGCGATCCAATGGCAGAGACACTACGTCAGATCTGCGACCAACACGGCTTGAACGTTTCTGTTGTGCCTGCGTTGCTCGCGGTTGAAGCCATCTTCCCTGCAGAGCTTGGTCAAAACCCACAAGTGATTGATGCGGTGAGCAGTGCTTACCAATCGCTGATTGATAACGGTGATCGTGCCAGCGTCGCTGCGTTGTAATAGGAGTTAACG
>NZ_JAWPOP010000056.1:0-4333 GCF_033344345.1 Vibrio sp. 1978 | reverse complement strand
CCTAGAGTCGTTAAGAAAAAACCAAGCCGATACCCTAGAAAAAACAATGCCGCTCACCTTAAGTGAACGGCATTAAACCATAACGCCCTCACTTTTTTTGAGGGCGTTTTTCTATCTGAAGCACAATTACCCTAGTCACAGTTCACATTTTGACGTAAAATTTGCGCCCCATTTCCATTAGGTGGAATTGGCCTGACTTGTGATCAGATAAAAGAGAATTGAGTAATGACAACTGAGAAAGCATTCGTGCCTGAGCTACTATCTCCAGCGGGCAGCCTGAAAAACATGCGTTACGCATTCGCCTACGGGGCAGATGCAGTTTACGCTGGCCAACCTCGCTACAGCCTTCGCGTACGTAACAACGAGTTTAACCACGAGAACCTAAAAATAGGTATCGATGAAGCCCACGCCCTAGGCAAAAAGCTTTATGTGGTATGTAACATTCAACCACACAACTCGAAGCTAAAAACGTTCATCCGTGATCTGAAGCCAATCGTAGAGATGGGTCCTGACGCATTGATCATGTCAGATCCAGGCCTAATTATGATGGTTCGTGAAGCTTTCCCAGAAATGCCAATTCACCTTTCTGTACAAGCGAACGCTGTAAACTGGGCGACCGTTAAGTTCTGGGCAGCGAATGGCGTGGAACGTGTGATCGTTTCTCGCGAGCTATCTCTAGAAGAAATCGAAGAAATTCGTGAGCATTGCCCTGAAACTGAGCTTGAAGTATTCGTTCACGGTGCATTATGCATGGCTTACTCTGGTCGTTGCCTACTTTCTGGCTATATCAACAAACGTGACCCTAACCAAGGCACTTGCACTAACGCATGCCGCTGGGAATACAAAGTTGAAGAGGGTAAAGAAAACGACGCTGGTGACATCGTAGAGAAATTCGACCCGACTGAAGCACAGCCTGTCGAAGTACAAGACGAGCTCCCTGAAACCACAATTGGTCGCGGTAAACCAACAGATGAAGTCGTTCTGCTTTCTGAAGCGCACCGTCCAGAAGAAAAAATGGCGGCTTACGAAGATGAGCATGGTACTTACATCATGAACTCTAAAGACCTACGAGCGGTTCAGCACGTTGAACGCTTAACTAAGATGGGTGTTCACTCATTGAAAATTGAAGGTCGTACTAAATCGTTCTACTACTGCGCACGTACCGCTCAAGTTTATCGTAAAGCAATTGATGATGCAGTAGCAGGTCGACCATTCGATGAAAGCCTAATGGGTACACTAGAAAGCCTAGCTCACCGTGGCTACACTGAAGGCTTCCTACGCCGTCATACACACGATACTTACCAAAACTACGATTACGGTTACTCAGTCTCTGATGCTCAACAGTTTGTTGGTGAATTCACTGGCAAACGTCGTGGTGACATGGCTGAAGTAGAAGTAAAAAATAAGTTTCTTGTCGGTGATAGCCTTGAACTAATGACGCCAAAAGGCAATATTGTTTTCACGCTAGAGGCAATGGAAAACCGCAAATCAGAGTCTATTGAAGACGCGAAAGGAAACGGTCACTTTGTATTCATTCCAGTACCAGCAGAGCTAGATTTAGAATATGGCCTATTAATGCGTAATCTAAACTCAGGGCAGGACACCCGTAACCCGACTGGTAAGTAACCATGGCCTTGCTCATTACTGACAAATGCATTAACTGCGACATGTGTGATCCCGAATGCCCCAATGGGGCAATCAGTATGGGAGAGAGCATTTTCGAAATTGATCCAGCGCTATGTACAGAGTGTAAGGGGCATTACGAAAAGCCGACCTGTCAGTCAGTGTGTCCAATTACAAAATGCATAATCACTGATCCGAACCATGTCGAAACTGAAGAGCAGTTGCTTGAAAAATTCGTGATTATTCAAGGGTTAGCATAAGAGCAATTAGGTTCAACTTTGGCATCAAAGTTGAACCTTTTCTCAACCTGATTTTTCAATAGGGATAATATTGCAGAATAGCTCTTTTTCAAAATGATACTCTAGTCTCTCACGCCAATTTTCCGCTTGAGAAACAGGTATTAAATAAAAGTTTTCTCGGCTCGTATCAGTAACGAAAGCCATTCCATATTGCATCAGCTCATAATGCACATCATTAACAAAACCCGGATCAAGGCGTTGACGCCCAGTCAGGTGATTCACATCCTCTCGAGTCAAAGAGACTCCTTTAGTATCACTGCTAAATCTGTGTCTTAACCACTCTGCAAATTCTTTTGCACAAATCATAGTCATGGTTTTGTCCTTGATTTACTCTTCTAACAGGAAAAGGGTATATCCCTGCCTTACACACTTGTCTGCGTTGTTATTGCTTTTTAGCCAACTGACAGACATATTGCTAAGAAACCAGAGTATCGTGACGAAAGGTCTTTTTCTAAACAGAGAAGTTACAACTTACCCATACTACAACTCTTTGTTTAATTTAGATTTCTATAATATGTCCCCAAAACTGATTGGGTTAGTTTTTGTATTGGTACTATTCAATGTAGACAAAAGTATGATGTTTCTCCAGTTTCATAAAAGAGATCACCAAGTACAGATAAACCTGAAGAGTAACACTAATTAGGATTGATAAGCGGCAAGCATTGAGGTGGAACGACTTTTTTTCGTTTGGGCTTAGAGGTTGTTTTTACCCGTGGAGGGGTATCAATAGGTTTTGCTTTCGGGGCCCAACTTGCGAGCTCAACACCGCAGCCATCGCCTACTGGAGGTGGTGCTTGATCAACACAATAGTCGCTCGAATCAGGACAAGACAACCTGACGTGAAAGTGGTAATGATGCCCCCACCATGGACGCACTTTACGTAACCAAGAACGATCTTTGCCGTTTTCTTGCAAGCAAAGTTGCTCCTTAATAACAGGATGTACAAAAATTCGTGCAACATCCTTACTTTTTGAAGCGTACCGAATTAGCTTAAAGTGCCGCTCTTCCCAGCGATGATTAAGTATGGAATAACCTTTTAAATCCACCACACTCATGGGTTTAGGAAGTTGTAATTCGTTATAAGAAAGCGGTTGGTCAGCAAGTCTTAACCAGATATCGATATCTAACCCGGTTTGATGACTAGAATGACCAGAGGAGAACCTTCCACCTCTAGGTAAAGACAAATCACCAATTAGCAGAGTGGTGTTGAGATTTTGATGAGCTTTAAGCGCCAGATTTTCAATAAACTCTATCGTTTTAGGGTGCCCATAGTAGCGCTTCGTTTTACTACGTAAGACTTGATAACCAACGCCATCGAGAGGCAAGGGTAATGCACCATCTAAACAACCGTTAGCATAACTACCAATAGAGGAGGAAGAGTTTCGGGTAGGATTAACCGCAGACTCCCAAGGAGTAGAACATACTGAAGCTGAGAAACATAAACCCAAAGTTACAATGAAACTCAGCCTCATAGCCTTTAACCTTTAGTAGTGTTCGCCATTATCGTAATAAGCTTTAGGAGATAAGGCGGAAAAGATAACTGCAACATCAATATCGGCACCAGCGATACCGCGCACTTGTTGCGTAATAAGCTTGGCAACTTCATCTTGCACTTCCTGGCCACGGTCGAACCAAAGCACTTCGACAAAAGGATATGCAGCACTCACCTCACCCTCATTGAAAAACGTAGTGTAGATATACTCAAAAGTAAAAT
Source organism: Vibrio sp. 1978 (assembly GCF_033344345.1). Classification (NCBI taxonomy): domain Bacteria; kingdom Pseudomonadati; phylum Pseudomonadota; class Gammaproteobacteria; order Vibrionales; family Vibrionaceae; genus Vibrio; species Vibrio sp. 1978. The sequence continues at coordinate 697 of NZ_JAWPOP010000056.1, read as the reverse complement.
CCTCACGCGGACAGTCCATTAGAGGCTGAAGTTCATCCGTAAGGGGTTTTGATAATGCCTGAACAGCTTGTGGCTCTACAGCACGGAATCGAAAATGTGGCATAAACTTACTTCCTAATTATTAGCATTAATGCATGATGATAACAGGAACCAAGTCAGTAATCATCCAAGCCAATGTAACCACTGACCTTTCAATAGATTGTGAATCAGATGTGCTCGATAACGAAGAAAAAGTGTTATGAAATTCGAAGGTAAAACAGAAAGAGCAAAGCGATACATCAACATTTAGTAATTACATTACTAGAAAATAAAACTATATGAAGCAAAGATATGCCATATTCGTTGGATAAACATACACCTGACGTTGAAACTATACGTTAGGAATAAAAGACATATTCGTTAGAAATAAAAGACATATTCGTTAGAAATAAAAGAGCCCCTGACCTAAGCCAGAGCTTATGAATATGGGGGATAGGTGAAGTGGACCAATATCCCGGAGATATGAGCTTTCAATCCCCCCGATACTTTGGTATCAGAGGAATCGACAACTCTTCCAACTAGTCAGCTTCTCTTTTCTTCAAATGCAAAAAAGCCCCAGCATTACTGCTGAGGCTTTAGAGTATGGCAGGGGTGGAGAGATTCGAACTCCCAACACGCGGATTTGGAATCCGCTGCTCTGCCAATTGGAGCTACACCC
>NZ_JAWPOP010000567.1:0-653 GCF_033344345.1 Vibrio sp. 1978 | reverse complement strand
TTGACGAGAAATGGCCTTAGACACACTGAAAATCATTGGGCCAGAGAGATAGAAGAACAACACTCGCCCATTGGCGCGATCTAACAATCCTCGTTCACTGTCCGTCAGTGGCACATCATCTTCATCGGCATCACTGATGGCTTTTACCTGACGAGCTTGCTCGCGACTCAAGCGCTCAATAATCATGATGTTTGAAACAAACACACCCAAACCAACGGCCACAATGAGATCAACAAACACCGTCAGTAGCATCACGCCATACATGATCGCCATGCCAGAAAAACTGACCTTATGCGCGCGCTGAATAAAGCTCCAGTCTAAGATGTTAAAGCCAACGTACACCGCGATGCCTGCTAGCACAGCCATTGGGATAGGTTCGGTTAATCCACCAGCCACCAAAACAACCAGAGCCAGTACTAAGGCTCGCACCACACCAGATAATGGAGAGCGAGCGCCAACTTGGATGTTTGTCACCGTGCCCATCGTCGCACCCGCTCCTGGAAGTGCGCCGAATAAACCTGAAATCATATTCGCTAAGCCCTGACCACGAAGCTCTTTGTCGGAATCGTGCTCTTTACGGGTAAGTGAGTCACCGATAACCGCAGTTAACAAGGTATCAATACAACCGCGCGTACCTAACACCAATGCATCGA
>NZ_JAWPOP010000566.1:0-653 GCF_033344345.1 Vibrio sp. 1978 | reverse complement strand
CACTCCTAGCCGATACTGCCCTGCAACTAGATGATCCTGTACGCAGCATTCTTCACTATCAACAAGCTTTAAGCTTAAGTGAAGACATTAGTGAATGCGTGGAAATTGAAGCAGACGAACGACTTTTGATTTCTGTAATCTCTTGTCACAACCTCGCGCAATTTTGGCGCTGGGCTGGTGATACCGAATACGAACTCAAATATCTTCAGCTGGCATCTGAAAAAGTGCTCACACTTATTCCCCAATGCCCAAACCAGAATTGCGCGAGCTTTATTGACTCCATCGGCTGTTGCACAAAAGCACTTATCGATTTTATGAAGCGTCATCCAAACCCAGCAATTGCGAAACAAGTAGAAAAGATCGATACCGCAACCAATTGCGAAGTGATCGCTAAGTTTCGTTTAAATTAATGAGCAAAGGTCGAAAATAAGCTGACCTCATCACTTGGAAATGACTCAACGAAAGTTATTCGACAGTAAGTAGATACTCACTAACATATACAAAGTAAGCCTTGAGCGTTTTCGAGGCTCTTACTTAATTAACAAGCGAACAACGTCAATATACAACAACGCCGGAGATTATTTCTCCGGCGTTTTATATGTAAGAATGCTTTACTACGGCCTAAACTTGAGTTCGACCTAAAGAGATGACTA
>NZ_JAWPOP010000565.1:0-654 GCF_033344345.1 Vibrio sp. 1978 | reverse complement strand
TTGCTGAGATAGATGACTTAAAGCAAGGACTTGATGCGATTGAAGAAAGAGCACGTCATGAACTTGGCTTGGTGAAAGAAGGAGAGACCTTCTACCGCATAGTTGGTGAGGAAAACCCGTAAGATGTCAGAGAACGTTTCATCTCATATCGCTATTGTACCTGCGGCTGGTGTTGGTAGCCGAATGAAAGCAGATCGACCTAAACAGTATTTGTTAATCGATGGAAAAACGGTATTGGAACATACCGTAGAGAAGCTGCTTGCTCACCCTCAAATTGCGAAAGTTGTGGTTGCGATTACAGAAGGTGACCCATACTACCCTGAACTATCGATTGCCCTGCACCCAGACGTAATACGTGTCGCTGGTGGTAAAGAAAGAGCCGATTCAGTGCTTTCAGGGCTAAACTATGTAAGTGCGCAGCTTCCGTGTGAATGGGTTCTGGTCCATGATGCCGCGAGACCTTGCGTAACATTAAACGATATTGATCGTCTGATTGATGTTTGTTGTGCTCATCCTACTGGTGGCATTCTTGCCTCGCCCGTGAGAGATACAATGAAACGAGCGAACAAAGAAAACAACATCGATCATACCGTAGACAGAGAAGCATTGTGGCATGCACTGACTCCACAAATGTTTAAAACTCAGCAGCTAACA
>NZ_JAWPOP010000564.1:0-654 GCF_033344345.1 Vibrio sp. 1978 | reverse complement strand
TCAACGCTAAGGTAAATCTAGTAAAAAGGGAGACTCAGTCTCCCTTTTCATGCACGTTATTTTCTACTCAGCTAGTTCAGCGGCCAAACCGTTTGACCATCAATACTTACTGGCGTTTGAGCGAATTCGTTCAGACAGTAACCGGTATTGCTGCTTGCAAAGTAAGTGAGAGGCATCGGCGTCAGATTCAACGCAACAACTTGTTGCTTCGCTTTTTCTGAGAACGAGAATCCCCACATGTCGAGATAGTTAGTCATATCTCGCTGAGCCACGTAACTTAGGGCAATGAGCAACCAGTCATTGTTTGAGATGCTGTTCGCTTCATCTTTGGTATACATCGAGAAGCCAATGCTTGATTGTTTCGCATTCCACAGTGCCTCATCTGCTTTCAAACGATTAAACTCACGCTCAATAAGATGCAGTCGCGCCAGTAAATGCCAACCATTTTTAAGCACACCTTCGTGCTGAGTTGCCATCATCATTTGAATGTAAACGCGAGCACCCCAGCTCCAACCCGTTTGGTTTTGCTCCGCCATATAAGCATTTGGATCGCTTTGTGTTCGACTGGTTTGCAACAGTTCAAACTGACCTTTGAAATCCAAGCTTTGGCAGGTTGATTCCTTACCCGTATTTTGGAAGAAACGAGACTTGCTG
>NZ_JAWPOP010000563.1:0-654 GCF_033344345.1 Vibrio sp. 1978 | reverse complement strand
CTCTTTTGCTATTTGCGGTGTGTTTACTCGTCTTGATACTTTTCGAGCTTGTTGTACAGCGTTTTAACGCTGATACCCAGCTCCTGAGCCGATTCCGTTTTGTTGCCTTGATTCTCTTCAAGCGTATTGAGAATAGCGGCTTTTTCCAGCTCTTCTAACGATACGCCAGCAGGCACCATATCTTCTAATCGGGTGCCAGTTTCTAGTGGCGGCGTATCGAAAATCAGATGTTCATCTTTAATGGTATCGTCGGCGAGAATGAACGCACGCTCGATGGTGTGCTTGAGTTCTCGAACGTTGCCAGGCCAATCGTGCATGGCGATTTTTTGGATTGCCGAGTCGAGAATCGTCTTGGTTTTGGATTCGTTAGCGTTGCGGTGCGCAATAAAGTGTTTGGCTAATCCGACGATGTCTCCGCCACGTTCGCGCAATGGTGGAACGGTTAACGGAAAGTGCGATAGCCTGAAAAATAGGTCTTCACGCAGAAATTGTTCTTCGATCGCGACTTTAGGATCGCGGTTGGTCGCCGCGACGATGCGGGTATTGGCGATGTGGACGGTATTACTGCCCACTGGGCGGTATTCGCCTGTTTCTAGCACACGCAGCAGTTTCACTTGATGCTCGATCGGCATCTCCGTAATTTCATCCAAAAAC
>NZ_JAWPOP010000562.1:0-655 GCF_033344345.1 Vibrio sp. 1978 | reverse complement strand
AAAGGCTTCAAACCACAATTGAAGGCATTCCGATGCTTTGTTCTCACCGGCTTGTTTCAAAACTAAAGTCGCGACTTCAGCTGTCGAAAGATGCTGCTCGTTCTCAGAACGGCGCATGATGTATTCAGATAAACACTCCGGCTCGATAGATAAGACTGGTAGAGACTGTAAAAACTCAGAGCGACGGAAGATTTTTCGCGCCTCACGCCAACTACCATCGATAAAAATCAACAACCACTTTTTGCTATTACCATCAGTGCGATGTAAGTGCTCAGTGTGTAATCCATCTAGCAATCGCTCAGGTTGATCAACGTAATCGGCAGGAAAGACAATGACAGGCTGGTAGTCATCGTTGGACAAAAGATCAAGCATCTCTTGTGAAGGTTCAGTGCGATTCCATTGATACACGTAAGTCTCTTTCACCGTATCAGCAATCAATCGGCCTGTATTGCTTGGCTTAAACACTTCGTTCTCAGACACAATCAGCATGCACGCAACATTGCTATCGATATCAGGTTGCAATTCACATAAACAATGCTGCTCTGAAACCTGACAGAATGGGCAGCGCTGAACTTTGCATCCACGAGCATTGAAAGGCTTCGTTGAGATGGATTGACGATACTGATATAAACGATGGAAAGCGTGGATTCTCATG
>NZ_JAWPOP010000561.1:0-656 GCF_033344345.1 Vibrio sp. 1978 | reverse complement strand
TCAATCGGAGTTACATCAGCTCTCATTTTTGCATCATGGTTACAGATACAAAAAAGGCCCCACAACGTGGAGCCTTAAACAATAAGCGATGGTTGGTATTATCAGGTTGTCAGAGCAAGGATTGCGCCTGGCAGAATGATGAATACAGACATCAGGTAGCCACCCACAACGGCTTTGTTTTTGATAGCAAGCTCTGAAATCATTTCAGCGCCTTTTACTGGGATTTCACGTAAGAACGGAATACCAAAGATAAACAGTGTCGCCAAAATATTAAAGGTTAAGTGTACTAGCGCAATCTGAAGAGCAAACACAGCAAACTCACCAGATACGGCGGTAGCTGCAAGTAGCGCAGTGATACATGTACCGATGTTCGCACCTAGAGTGAATGGGTAAATGTCACGAACTTTAAGAACACCAGTACCTACAAGTGGAACCATCAAGCTTGTTGTTGTTGATGAAGATTGTACCAACACCGTCACGATCGAGCCTGATACGATACCGTGGATAGGACCACGACCAATTGCATTCTTCAGAATATCGCGAGCACGGCCAACCATTAGGCTCTTCATTAGCTTACCCATTACTGTGATAGCAACGAAGATTGTAGCGATACCCAAAGCAATTAGAGCCACGCCACCCATGGTGTCACCAAATGT
>NZ_JAWPOP010000560.1:0-656 GCF_033344345.1 Vibrio sp. 1978 | reverse complement strand
GGGAGATATTCATTGGCAGCCAAACTTAGAGATTGGCTATCTTGATCAACATCTTGTGGTTGATAAAACTCAGACGATTAGAGAATGTTTACAATCGGCATTTAATGAGTTGTTTGAAGCTGAACGTGAATTATTTTCTTTGTATCAAGAGATGGCTGAATCTGCATCGCCTTCTTTGCTTCGCCGAGTTGCTAAGTTACAAACGGAATTGGAAGCCCAAGGCTTTTACGCCTTACATGCCCAAATTGAAAGTGTATCCGCAGGGCTTGGTATACAGCAGTTGGGACTGGATACTCTAATGAGTGCGTTAAGTGGTGGGCAACGCCATAAGGTCTTATTAGCGCGCTTATTGTTGCGTGAACCAGACGTCTTATTGTTAGATGAGCCGACTAACTATCTTGATGCAACTCATATTGAGTGGTTGAAGAGTTATCTCAATGCTTATGTAGGAACCGTACTGTTGGTGTCTCATGATGTGAGTTTCCTGAATGCGGTTACTACCTGCATCTGTGATATCGACTATCAAAAAATCCAGAAATACACCGGCTCATACCACAAAGCAATGGCGCAAAAGCGACACAACAATTCGCTGTTGGAAAAAGAGTACCACGCACAGCAAGTTGAGATTAAGAAACTGGAACAGTTTATTGCGAAAA
>NZ_JAWPOP010000559.1:0-656 GCF_033344345.1 Vibrio sp. 1978 | reverse complement strand
TTGTCGTAGTACTCAAGTGGTTTTGCCACCGATTCGCCAACTGCTTTGAGGCCAGCAAAGTGGATCACGGCTTGGATGTCGTGCTGCGCGAATACCGTATCCAAAAAGGCTTCGTCACGGATGTCACCTTGGTGGAACGCAGGCTGTTTGCCAGTCAGCGCTTCAATACGGTTTAACACTTCCAGTTTGGCGTTACACAAGTTATCAACGATGATAGGTTCCATTCCCGCTTCAATCATCTGAACGCAAGTGTGACTACCGATGTATCCCATACCGCCTGTGACAAGAACTTTCACTTTTGCTTCTCCACGTTTGCTGCTTTCTGTTCATACCTCACTCTGATGCGCTAAAAGCCAATCGCTATTGCATCGAATCAGTACGCCCATTTCTTAACTGGCTAAAAGTCTAGCAACCAATCTCGATCCAGATCCGTGATCGAATTCAAATTGTGTAAACGTTTCCACAGAATTACAAAAAAGCCTTATTTTAGATGCAGACTTTAGTTAAATTAAACCGAGAAGATGATGAGCAGTGAAGATGAGTCGAGCAGATACCGCTCTCTTTCGTGGATCGCACGATTTTACTAAAAGTTTGTGCATCCCTAAGTAGCTGTTTACAATAGCCAGATTATTGAGTTCTCACTTGGACTGTGAGCA
>NZ_JAWPOP010000558.1:0-656 GCF_033344345.1 Vibrio sp. 1978 | reverse complement strand
CAAGAACAAAGTGGAATATCGTGTCGATAAGACAGATGACTCTGCTGACCCAGACAAAAAACGCATCGACCAATGGGTGACGACCAACCGTTACACCCATCATCTGACGGAAGAGTACACCTTATTCGGTAAGTTCAATTACTCACGCTCAGTAAGCAAATCGAGCGACAAAATGTTGGCTCGTTTTATTGAGTCGACCGCTGGATTGGCGTATCGCCCAATTTACAACGATCGTTTGAATTTGTTGTCGCGCTACACCTACTTAGTGGACTTCGACCAACTCAATCGCGATGTGGATTACAAAGATGAAGAAAGCCATATCATAGAAGTGGAAGGCATCTATTCACTTGATGCCAACTGGGATTTAGGCGCGAAATACGCATTCAAAAACAAGCATGAACTCTTCACTCGTCAATCGGGTGAAGACATTCCGGTTGACAGCAAAATCTCATTGTACGGCTTAAGTGCTTCTTACCGAGTGATGAAAGAGTGGGACGTGACAGGCGAGTACCATTGGAAGACCGATTCGACCTACGATGAGTTAGAGCAAGGTGCGCTGATTTCAGTGAACAAACATCTTGGCGACAACTTCAAAGTCGGCGTCGGCTATAACTTCTCAGGCTTTGACAGCAACCTTGCGAATGATGATGACTACG
>NZ_JAWPOP010000055.1:0-4754 GCF_033344345.1 Vibrio sp. 1978 | reverse complement strand
GACTTGGGTATAGAATACCACTGGAGTATATTCATGCGCATCTGTAGAAAGTGTCGCACTTCAAACTTGATACTAAGCCCGTTCTGTTAACGCCAACTTCAAACCCATCGCTGCAAAACCACCCGCAAATATTTTTTGAATAACCAAACTTGCTTTTTCTGAGCGTACAATTAACTCACTAAATGTACTAGCCATTAAGCCATACACAATAAATATACAAAGTGTCATCAACATAAACACCACTCCAAGAACTAGCATACTAAACAATGGCTGCTCTGATTGTGGCGAAACAAATTGGGGCAAGAATGCTAAAAAGAATATTGATAACTTAGGGTTCAAGATATTAATTAAAAAACCTTTTAACGCAATATCTCTGAGCTTCGCATTTGCAGGCTTTTTGTCCAGTGACAAGGGGGAAGAAGCCCTCCACATAGTCCATGCTAAATAGATCAAATAAGCTGAACCACAATATTTGACGACCTGAAATACCAACGCACTAGTATGGAAGATTGCCGCCAACCCAAACACACTCGCCAAAAGTGAAGGAACAATACCAAACGTACAACCAATTGCAGCAAATACGCTAGCTTGTTTGCTATTGAAGAGCCCAGTAGCAACTGTAAACAATACTCCTGTACCGGGTATTAAGACAACAATAAAAGAAGTAATTAAAAATTCTATTGAAACCATGAGGATGCTTCCTTTCCAATTAGGGTATAACGCCCTGTTAAGGGGTGAGCAACGCAATACCGAAGCTCCCGCATACCACCTTAAACACTAAAACCAACGCATAGTAAAAATGCCACGCGTTGCGAATCACTCTTAAACAGTTTGTTAGCCTACAGTTTCCAAAAGTCTCGAGAAATCCTTTCGTGATCCTCTCGGAATAAATCTAAAGCATATGCTTCATTAGAAATTAACAACACCAATTCGACAATAATCGGCTTCAACTCCTCGAAATAACTTTCGACATCTCCCCACTTCAAATTAAAGTCTTTAGGGTCAGCTAAGCGGGGTTCTGTACCATCTTGCCTCATTTCGTAATGAGCAACCAATTTATTGCGTACGTTCCTAATTTTATGATGAAGATCCTTGCCTTTTAGTTCGCTAAATAATTTTTTTGCCTTGTGATAATGCTCATCAAACCTTTGAGACTTGTCTCCCAAATCTCTTTCTTTATGACGCTCTTCCCAGAATGCTCTTGATTCGGGGTCAACGTCGTTTACCCAAGTAATCGTTGTCGGTTTACAGTAGTCCCTTTTTAAAGCCTCTAAAAGAGGCTTAGAGGAAATAAGTTCAAGAATATGAAAATTGATGGAGACGTATTACCTCGGTCAAATGAAATAGCAGCTAACTCACGAACAATATCTAGATACATTGTTATACGCATTAACTCAAGCCCATGACCACCATAAGAATGATCCCACTTATGAATCAAATCAGAATCGTTTAATAGGGGATTAAGCAAAGCTAATTTTCGATCTGCAATAATAAGTCGACTAATCATTGCGGTAGAGTAAGCTCTAACTTTCTTAACTCTGTGTTCCATGCTTACCTCTGTAGGCTAACGCCGCATTAAGGTGTGAGCGGCGCTTGGCTATACTTGAGCGAAGCGAAACTGCCAAGCGTTGCGAATCACTCTTAAATGCTTTGTTATAAATCTGAACTCTATAAGTTTTGGTTGGCAATTTTGTCCATAAAAACCAGAGACTAGAGCCAACGACTTTTTACTTTGGCTAGCCTGCCTATACATACACGCTGCGCGTCCAAAACCCAAAGCAGGTTCATTTTCCTCATGAGAAAAGAAAGCGCTTGAACTAAATTCAAATAGAATACCTGCTACATTACGACCTGCATTTTTGTCTGATACATCTTGCTGCTCTCTAGCGAAATCTGTAATCGCTTTTTGTATTTCCATGTCATACAGACGTACATCGCTTGTTGCTGTAACCGTACCCTCAGGCAAGAGCACATCAGTCACATCCAGTGCTATTAAGCCATACTTATTTTTACGATTTGCAACAATACGTGTATCTATCTGGTTTGATGCTTCTTTGATACGAGAGGCTAATTTTTTCAAAGATTTTATACGTTTGCACTCTACATACAATCTGTCTTTACCAATAGTAACAACCACATCGCAGTCATCCGTTAGGTCGACTTCATAGCCGCCTTTGAGAAACCTAGAGGCAATGTTTAGCTCAAACGCGAAATCTCGTGCTGGGTCATCATTTTGTCCTTTTTTGTTCTTTTTGATTGCTTCGGCACGTATGCTTTTACCAGACATGACATGTTTGATACGGTCTTTTAAGCCCTCATGCTTACCATCCTTAAAAGTATTCCACAAACGGATGATCTGGCACGCTTCGGTCGCTGCTTGCATAAAATGATAGAAATCATCAAGCAGGTCTCGCTCCGTAGGTGCTTTTGCTCCGGGGTTTACAAATGTTTTTAGCAACCGCTCGTAGTCGCCCATTCGAGTACTTTTATATGGAAAACCCATCTCTTCGGATAACCATTTACATGCTTCTGAGAATTCTTTTTTACGATCTGTAAATTCTCCGTGATACATTGCAGTTTTACTTATTTCTAACATTGATATACCCATAACCCTCCGAACTCATGTGATTTATAACGCCGCGTTAAGGGGTGAACAACGCCACCACCTAGTCTAAACCATTGTGCCGTATACACTAAAGCTGAATCAAACTGAAAATGCCAAGCGTTGAGAATCCCTCTTAAACGCCTTGTTATATGCTTGTATTGCACCTATAATTTATGCGCACACACAATACGCATAGGTTACTATCATGAGAAACGCATATAGTACGCAAGCTCCAAAGAAAGCTACAAACTTAAGCTTAAACAGTGAGTTACTTGCTGAGGCTAAACGCTTAAATATAAACCTTTCGGCAACAATGGAAAAGGCACTTGAAAAAGAAGTGAGTCAACGCCTTAAAGCTGAATGGTTAGAGCAAAATGCTGATGCCATTAATGCTTGTAACGAGCTAACTGAAAACCACGGGCTATTTTCTGATTCTTACCGAGTATTCTAATGTCACAATTCTCGCTATACAAAAACAACGATAAAAACACTGCAACCGCATACCCATACTTTGTTGACGTTCAAAGTGAATTGCTTGATACATTGAACACTCGGTTAGTTATTCCGTTGACGCCTACTGAGTTGTTAGAGAAAAAAGCACCCTGTCACCTATGCCCCGTAATCCATATTGATGAAGGTGACTTCGTAATTCTGACTCATCAAATGGCAAGTGTACCAACCAAAATTCTAAGAGAGCCTGTAAACGATCTAAGCACTTTTAGAGACGAGATCATCTCTGCTATCGACTTTCTGATTACTGGCATATAACGCCGCATTAAGGTGTGAGCGACGCTTGGCTACACTTGAGCGAAGCGAAACTGCCAAGCGTTGGGAATCACTCTTAAATGCTTTGTTATGTTTCGCTATCGACTTAGTCAAAAAGTGAGTGTTCTACCCAGTTGACCGTCAGTTTTAATGTTTTATTGAAAACATTAAGATTGTTGAAAAAGCAGTGTTCACCAACTAGCACTGAACGATCTTTGTCTAAAACTTCAATATCGAAATACGCCTTGTTTTCTATTGAATCACTGGCGAACTTAGCTAAGTTGTCATCTATCCCTTGTAACGAATAAACTCCTAAATTCTTGTTTCTCGATAAACTTGAAACACTATCCAAATTGAAGTTACAACCATCAATTATTATTCTCATTTACGCACATGCTCAAACTATGGAAAATGCCAACAATACTGGATATAAAAACAGCATTCAAGTGGTATTACGCAGTTTTCAATCGGAAACATAACGCCGCATTAAGGTGTGAGCGACGTTTGGCTATACTTGAGCGAAGCGAAAATGCCAAGCGTTGCGAATCACTCTTAAATGCTTTGTTATGCGTACTTTTCCTCGAACATCTGTTTATAGGATTTATTCTGCAATGCTGAACCTGTCAACCCAAACTTGCTAGCTAGGGCTTCAAGTTCCGACCTATAAGCAATTAGCATTGATTCATCGTCTGTCATGATAGCGAACTCAGCAAAGTCGCCAATACCATCTAATGAATCAACCGTGATATGAAACTTGCCAACGAAATAGATACTTCGAGTTTTGGTAGCCTTTAACGTAATTTCGTACCCCATAGTTTCAAGCATACTTTTAGCATTTTCTGCATCAGTGATATTAGTCGCTTCACATCGGTCTGCCTCAGGGCCTTTTACAATCCAAAGCTTAATACCCGAAGGCTTCATAGTACGAATACAGACACTCTTATTCTGCTGATACAATGATTTATCAGGAGTATCAAAATAACAATCGGATTCTAGATTGTCCTCAACCATTATTTCATGAGGTATATTTTTCAAAACATTCATGAAATTAGTCTTCGACTCAAGGCGGTACTTTAGCTCTACCTCATACTTACCTTGAAAATGCTCATCGCTCATCTTGGGATCCTATAACAAAATGCGAATTTTACCATAAGAGAGAGTAGCTAATCATGCTCGTACGCATAACGCCCTGTTAAGGGGTGAGCAACGCAATACCAAAGCCGCCGCATACCACCTTAAACACTAAAACTAACGCATAGTGAAAATGCCACGCGTTGCGAATCCCTCTTGAACAGTTTGTTAGGTACCTTGGATTCAAGTACGAAGTGCGACACCTCTGAACATAAAAACAGTGAGATGCGATAATCATGAAGTTTGCTCCCGC
>NZ_JAWPOP010000557.1:0-656 GCF_033344345.1 Vibrio sp. 1978 | reverse complement strand
CTCTAAGGTGATTAGAAGGTTCCGCTGGTGGCTCACTTGCTTCCGCTGTGTACTCTTGAGAGACAAAACGAGAAACTTCGTCGTACGGGTTGTGATCCAGCGTCGCGATAGGTTCTTCATCCGAAGAGTAGTTCACGTGTTGGCAAAGAATGTAGCCCGAGTGCGCTTCACCAGACACAATCCAGTACACTCCATTATTGCTGTGTGGCTGCAAGGCAATGTAGCTGGAAGCCAACTCGTAGTGACTGGCGTGATTAACCCAACGAGCATCAATGGTCGCGAGCTTACGACGACAACGACTGGCGATGTGGTCAACGTGATCATAAAACGTTTTTGGGTTGATGCTGAGTTTGCGGCAAATTTCGCGCACGGAATAACCGGTGAACAAAAGGCCCATCAGGTTTTCTTGAAACTGCAGCTTTTTATTGGCGCCAGACCATTTATCGACAAAAGTGCTTTGGCACGCTTTACAACGGTAACGTTGACGATCGCCACTGTAACCGAATGCGTGATAGAGGTGTTTATGAGTGTGGACAGAGAGTCCGAAGTTGTCACACGCGTCGTTGCGACAAGCAGGTAACCCGTCACTGTGGACGTGTTGCCTGCTTGTCGCAATCATCATTACGGCAAGCAGGCAACCCGTCACTGTGGACGTG
>NZ_JAWPOP010000556.1:0-656 GCF_033344345.1 Vibrio sp. 1978 | reverse complement strand
TTTTTCAATTGAAGCAGAAGGTAACCTGCATAAGAAGCCAGCGCGATAATGATCACTGCACCCGCAATAGCTAATAAGGTTACATTCATGGCTTAATTATCCTTTGTAGTCTTCGAAGTTAATATCGTCGAAATCCGCTAATAAATCATCGTCATTACGAGAACCTTTCGCAGAAGAAACGGTAAAATCTTCCTCTTCTTCAGGTTCTAGCAGACCAAGTTGGTCCATTAGCTTTTCAATACGATCAAGCTTCTCATCCACGTATTTTTGTAGACCTGTACCTAGGTTTTCACCCGCTTCAATGCGATCCAACAACACGTTCAATTGCGCGTCATTTTCTAGCATTTCTAGCTCTTGTTCCGCAGATAGACGACGCTCTTGCTTTGTCATCTTCTTCACTGGTTCAACAATCAGAGGGATCTTCTTCTTGCTGCCTAAACGTGGGTCACGATTTTGCGCAGAAGATTGCTTTTTCTGTTCGTTAACTTCTGAGTTACGGCTACCTGTCTTCAAGCCTTTACGCTTTTTCGCGCGCTTGCGTAGACGGCCTTCAACGTCAGATTCGGTACGGTTACGAGTTACAACAAACTCAGGTGCACCAGCGGCACCCGGCTTTCTAGATTTCTTTTTACGGCTCATTACTGGGTCTTCCTCAG
>NZ_JAWPOP010000555.1:0-656 GCF_033344345.1 Vibrio sp. 1978 | reverse complement strand
CAGCTTTTGAGAGTCGTCCAGATCAAGAAGATGATAATAAACTTGGGTTTCGCTGGAGCCTAACTGCACAGTGCCTGATATCTTATTGTTTTACGTGCGCTATTTTATAAGAAACTCAATATTAATGTCATTTATTTATTCGTTTTGCGAGTGTTTCTTTAAAAACAACTCTGTAACAATAAGTGTATGATTTTATTGTGGATATTATGTTTGGCTTTTGGTGGCTTGTCGGCATCCTGTGTATTCGTCATAATGTTACATGTAACATTATTGATAAATCACATATTTATGGCTCAACAGAATAAAAAAACACGAACGACATTGCAGGATGTCGCAGACCAAGTTGGCGTAACGAAGATGACGGTTTCGCGCTATATGCGCAATCCAGAATCGGTGGCTGAGAAGACCCGCGTGAAAATTGCCGCGGCAATCGAGGAGATGGGGTACATCGAAAATCGCGCCCCCGCGATGTTGTCTAAGTCTTCCAGCAAAGCCATCGGCATCTTACTTCCTTCTCTGTCCAACCAAATTTTTGCTTCCTTTGTTCAGGGCATAGAGACGGTCACTAAGGCTAACGGCTACGAAACACTACTGGCCCACTTTAGCTACGATGAGTTGGAGGAAGAGCGCAAAATCGCCTCTTTGCTTTCCTACCA
>NZ_JAWPOP010000554.1:0-657 GCF_033344345.1 Vibrio sp. 1978 | reverse complement strand
GCTGGAGGTATGGAAAGCATGACGAATGCGCCCTATTTGTTGAAAGAGGCGCGCAATGGCATGCGATTAGGGCATCACTCCACTTACGATCACATGTTTCTCGATGGATTGCAGGATGCTTACGAAGGGCACTTGATGGGCGTCTATGCTCAGCAAATTGCAGATAGGCTCAAATTCAGCCGTGAGAAAATGAATGAGTGGGCAACCATGTCTGCAAAACGAGCGTTAGAAGCGCAAGAGCGTGGTTTGTTTGATGATGAAATTGCACCAATTGACATCCGGACAAAAACAGCCACAACCCACCTCGATTATGATGAACATCCTCGCTCCATCGATCTAGAAAAAATTCCTCAGCTCAAACCCGCTTTCGATAAAAAAGGCTCAGTGACTGCGGCGAACTCCAGTGCCATTTCCGATGGTGCGGCAGCCTTGATTTTGATGGACGAGGAAACCGCTCGTCACCAAAATCTTGCTCCGCTTGCCATCATCAAATCGCACGCGACTCACGCGAGAAAGCCGGATGAGTTTACGTTGGCTCCGGTCTACGCCATTGAACAATTGTTGTCGCAACTGGATTGGTCGATTGACGAAATTGATCTCTGGGAAATCAACGAAGCCTTTGCGGTAGTGACACAAATTGCGGTTGCGGAATTGGGG
>NZ_JAWPOP010000553.1:0-657 GCF_033344345.1 Vibrio sp. 1978 | reverse complement strand
GGTAAGTTGACCATCATTTTTGCTTCTCAAACCGGTAACGCAAAAGGTGTTGCTGAAGCGTTAGAACAAGAAGCGAAAGCAGAAGGAATTGCAGTAGAGCTGTTTGACGCAAGCGACTACAAAGGCAAAAACTTAGCCAAAGAAACGCACGTCATCATTGTTGCTTCTACCAACGGTGAGGGTGAAGCGCCAGACAATGCCATTGAGCTGCACGAGTTCTTACAATCTAAGAAAGCGCCTAAGCTATCAAACCTTCAATATGGTGTGATTGCATTGGGTGATTCTAGTTATGAGTTCTTCTGCCAAACTGGTAAAGACTTTGACACTTACTTAGCAAAACTGGGCGCGACGTCTTTTATTGAGCGTATTGACTGCGATGTTGATTACGAAGCGGCAGCGGAAGAATGGCGCAAGAATGCGCTAGGTAAAGTTAAAGAGACACTATCTTCTGGCAATGAAGCGGAAATTGTTCAACTTCCTGTAGGACAAGCGGCAGCTTCACATTCTCAGTACAACAAACAAAATCCATACACAGCGACGTTACTCACCAGCCAAAAGATCACGGGTCGAGACTCGGGTAAAGATGTTCGCCATATTGAAATCGATCTAGATGGTTCGGGTCTGACATACCAACCAGGTGATGCTTTGGGTGTGTGG
>NZ_JAWPOP010000552.1:0-658 GCF_033344345.1 Vibrio sp. 1978 | reverse complement strand
CGAGTTCGGGAAATGTACTATTCAGTCTTTGAGGAACGGTTATTTTGAGCTGATGGACATTTATGATTCGGAAGGTCGTCACTACAAAATAGACGAGGTTGCGAGCTACAAGCCGCTAAGTCCATTCTGGTACTGGCCTGTAGAAATTGTGATGTATGGTTCTCGACTGTTTAAGGCTAATTTCAATGCTGTTCTTATCTCTAATCTGGATTGCAAGGAGTTAAAATCTGAACTTTGTGATTTGGCTAAAAAGTACAGAAGTAATTTGGATTCCGGCGTCGGAATTGAAAAGATTATGGAGGAAATGGAGTCTGCCAGAACAATTAAAGAATTGATAAAGGTTTTTGGCTAGTTATTCATTGAATACGCTGGTGTTAGTCTAGCTAACCGACGCCAGCGGCCAAGTGTTTGGAAGGCGAGCCATCATAGAGTCAGTAGAGAGAGATACTTTTGGAAATCAATAGTATTATGATTGGTACAAATGAGTTGTAGCTCCATATTTTAAAGGGGGATTTCAGAGAAATGAAGAATAAGAAGGTAATAACTTTGATAATGGCCGCAGCCGCATCATGCTCGTCAGTCTACGCCGCGACATTACCGACCAGTGAGGTAGACGCATACATACTTGCGATGAACACCATGTCACCTATCACTGCAA
>NZ_JAWPOP010000551.1:0-659 GCF_033344345.1 Vibrio sp. 1978 | reverse complement strand
TTGTAATGCTCTTTCGCAGGGCGTGAGTTCTCATCATCACGTTGACGGCGCTTTTGCTGGCCTTTTTTAGAGTTAGGTGCATGACGGAACTCGTCAGCGTTATTACCACGGGAGGTGCGCGTTTTTTGATTGCGACGAGCAGTCGAACCTTGGTTCTCTTCACGGCTATCAAACAGTTTCGCATCAGTCGCTTTACGAATATTACGACCTCGAGAATCTGTCTTTGACGCTTCGTCGGTACCAACCGAGCCATCGCACATTGCTAAAATTTCTGCGACTTCGTCATCGGTTAGGTAACGCCATTTACCATTTGGAATACCATCTAGAGAGATGTTCATGATGCGTACGCGGCGAAGTTTAAATACTTCGTAGCCGAGTGCTTCACACATACGGCGTATCTGACGGTTTAGGCCTTGCGTCAAAACAATACGGAAAGAGAACTTGGTTTCTTTCGTAACTTTACAAGGGAGCGTTACGGTATCGAGGATTCGAACACCGCTCGACATCTGTTTTAGGAATTCGTCCGTAATTGGCTTGTCGACACGCACCACGTATTCTTTTTCGTGGTTGTTACCAGCGCGCAGAATCTTATTTACGATGTCGCCATCGTTAGTCAAGAAGATCAAACCATCCGAAGGTTTGTCGAGTCGACCAATTGG
>NZ_JAWPOP010000550.1:0-659 GCF_033344345.1 Vibrio sp. 1978 | reverse complement strand
AGACTCCCGCAGGGATTAATAAATTAACGTTAATTTGCTGTTTGTTTTTGGCGACCAGCTATCGCACGCTTTCGCCCTCAGGGAGGACAAAATCTGCTTACTGATGGCTTAACCATGAGTAAGAAGACTTGGGAAGTAAAGCAGGGGTTTCCCCCTGCCTTGTTATGCCGCTTTGAGGTGGCGAGAGAAAAAGTCCCTGGTTTGCTGGATAGCGCCCCGGAGAAGTTCTCGTCTGTAGCCAGCGTAGCTCTTGTCATCACTGGCAACGGTCAAGCCGTGCAGACTCTCTTCACCCAGGACAATCTCGTTTTCACGAGAGAGTACCTCAACACGTAGGCCAAGCACTCGCTCTTTCCCTTCCAGGATAGAACAAATTGTTTGGTCTCTTACTTCGTCATCCCAGTGGCCCATATCGAAATCCCGCTCAGGGAGTTCAGTAACACGCACCAGGTAGTTTTCAGTGGCCCGTTCCCAAACCACTTCATCTTCGCATGGAGAGGCCTCGATCAGCGAGTACCCGTCCGCTTCGAGCTTCTTGGAAAGACTTTTTACATCATCCGCCAGCTCCAGCACAAAGCGTTCCCAGAGGTCTTGCCAGCGCTCGACCATATCCTGGTTAATCCCTTCAATGCCGGTGCCAATCATGGAATCATCATCAG
>NZ_JAWPOP010000549.1:0-660 GCF_033344345.1 Vibrio sp. 1978 | reverse complement strand
CAGCAACAACAAAACAAACAGTGGCAACCGCATCTCTACACATCACTGCAAAGCAAAACCATGGTGATTCTCGGTACGGGTAGCATTGGGAAATGCCTAGCACAAACGGCCCAGACGATGGGGATTAACACGATTGGTATTAATCGTACAGGAATTCCAACAGCCAATGATGAATTTGCACAAACCTTCCACATCAATGAACTAGCAAATGCTTTAAGAAAGGCAGATATTGTCGTTAATACGTTGCCGAGCACACCTAATACTCGTGCCTTGCTCAACCGTGAAACACTTCAACATCTCAACCAAGCTTTATTATTCAATGTAGGTAGAGGAGATGTGTTGGATGAAGCCAGCTTGTTGCTCGCCATCAAGAATCGCTGGGTAGAACACGCTTTCTTGGACGTGTTTGAGCAAGAACCATTGCCACCAGCGCATCCGTTTTGGAAGTTACCGCAAGTGACCATCACGCCACACATTGCCGCATTGAGCTTTCCTGAACAGGTGGTCGACATTTTTGCCGACAATTACCGACTTTGGCGCGATGGTTTCTCATTAAACAATCAAGTGGATTTCGAGAAAGGGTATTAAAGATAGATGTCTCTAGAGAATCTACTCCAACAAGTGCGCGCGTGCCAGATCTGCGCTGAGAGTTTACCTCTC
>NZ_JAWPOP010000548.1:0-661 GCF_033344345.1 Vibrio sp. 1978 | reverse complement strand
AAGCGAGAGCTGTTGCCAATTCAATGTTTCTTGAGATGTTGCGAGTGCAATAGAAAAAGGGCTCGTTTGAGCCCAATACTTCCAAGGTGGAATCGCACTATTTTCTGTAGAGAATGGCTCTATGCTGAATGCCACACTAACTCCTGCTCAGACAAAGGAAGCACAGGAAGTTCGCACTTTGGCCAACCTTGCTCCAGCTGCGCTTTGAACAACCCGATAGTGTCCAAACCAGGAACTTCATCAGGCAACTGCCATTGCGCCAAACGTGCTAATTGGTTCAAGCCAAGGCTCGACTCAATGCTTGAGCTGATCACCGCTTTCATTCCTAACGCTTTTGCTTTTTCGATCAATTTAATGCAGAAATCGACGGAGCCGATTAATGTCGGTTTGATAATGATCGCTTTCACGCCTGTCAGATCTTCAAGGCTAAAGTCTTCTCGACGAACGGCATCTTGCAGCGTTTCATCCCAAGCAATCGCGATACCAGTATTAATGGCAAAAGACATGCTGTCGCCTGGAGCTCGGCATGGCTCTTCCAAAAACGTAATTCGTTGGCGAAGAGACGGTGTAATGTACTTAGCAAACTGCTGCGCTTTTTCGGGAGTCCAAGCGCGGTTCGCATCCAGTCGAAGCGTTAATTGAGGGATAGATTCAAGGAAGA
>NZ_JAWPOP010000054.1:0-4940 GCF_033344345.1 Vibrio sp. 1978 | reverse complement strand
CCCACCTCCGCAGCCATTTATTGGTGTGGTCTACAGAGGATTATGTCTTTTTAGAGGGGAAAATCCCTAGAACCCCAAAATGGCGGAGAATGAACATATTGATAAAGAGATTTTCCACCTGCTTTTAACGAGCGGTGTTTATCGCAACTATGCAGAGCGGTATTTATCGTCAGAGTTAATGGACGTCGACGATATTCAACAGTTTCTAGACTGAACAAAAAATAACGGCTGGAATTGCCGTTGAGTCCTTAACGAAAAAAAGGCAGCCCCAAATAGCACGGGCTGCCTTTCTAATCACTCAAAATAAAGGATTAGACAGTGGATTCGTTAATCGGCTCTAGTGCAACTTGCTCTGTGTTGTCACTCTGCTCTTTAGGAGTACGTTTAGCCAATACGTAGTAGAACAGTGGCGTGAGTAGCAGACCGAATATGGTTACACCAATCATGCCAGAGAACACAGCGATACCCATTGCTTGTCTCATTTCAGCACCGGCACCAGTAGAGAACACCATTGGAACCACACCCATGATGAAGGCAATCGACGTCATCAAGATTGGGCGAAGACGTAAGCGTGATGCTTCAAGAACAGCCTCCATCACAGTGCGACCTTTATCTTGCAACTCTTTGGCGAATTCTACGATTAGGATGGCGTTTTTAGTTGCCAAACCAACCAGTACGATTAGACCAATTTGAGTGAAAATATTGTTGTCGCTACCCCATAGAATCACACCGCTGATCGCCGATAGAAGCGTCATAGGAATGATTAAGATGATTGCCATCGGAAGACGTACACTTTCGTATTGCGCAGCAAGTACAAGGAACACCAACAAGATAACCAGTGGGTAGATCAACATAGCTGTATCACCGGCCAACTTCTGTTGGTAGGTCAGCTCGGTCCATTCGTAAGTCATGCCAATCGGTAGTGTCTCTGCAAGGATCTGCTCAATCGCTGCTTGCGCTTCACCTGAGCTGAAACCTGGCATAGGGCTACCATTGATCTCTGCTGTGGTATAAGCGTTGTAATGCATCACACGGTCAGGACCAGCACTGTAATTCACATCAACAAACGCGCCTAAAGGAATCATTTCACCGTTCGCATTTCGAACCTCTAGTTGGCGAATCTGCTCTGGTGTTTGGCGGAACTCTTCGTCGGCCTGAACGTTCACTTGGTATGTGCGACCAAAGCGGTTGATATCATTGACGTACGTGCTCCCCATGTAGGATTGCAGGGTAGAGAAAACATCGTCTAATGATAGGTCTTGCTTGAGCGCTTTCGTACGGTCAACATCCAGGTCTAACTGTGGAACATTAACTTGATAGCTTGAGAACACACCAGTTAGTGCCGGGTGCGCCCATGCTTTCATGATCACTTGTTGAGTGACACCGTATAGCGCTTCGTAGCCGTGGTTCGCTCGATCTTGGATCTGCAAACGGAAACCGCCAATCGTACCCAGACCCTGAACCGGTGGTGGTGGAAAGATCGCGATGAATGCATCAGGGATAGAAGCAAATTTTTGGTTCAGCTGACCTGCAATCGCATTTGCGCTAAGACTCGGATCTTGACGCTCGTCGAAATCAGCCAACGGAGTGAACACGATACCGCTGTTTGGACTATTGGTGAACCCGTTAATGCTCAGACCTGGGAATGCAACGGAGTGTTCAACGCCTGGTTGTGCCAAAGCAATCTCGGACATCTCACGAATCACTGCATCGGTACGCTCAAGTGAAGCCGCGTCTGGCAGTTGCGCGAATGCAACCAAGTACTGCTTATCTTGACCCGGCACATAACCCGTAGGAGTCTGATCGAATTGGTAAGCCGTTAAGCCAAGCAGGCCAACATACATCACACCAATCAGTGCGCCAAGTCGAATGCTCTTCTTCACCGCGTAACCGTAAGCGATAGAACCTTTGTTAAATAGCTTATTGAATGGGGTAAATACGAAGCGTCCGAACAAGCCATCCATTGCACGCGTGAGCCAATCTTTCGGTTGGTCGTGACCACGTAACAACAGGGCAGAAAGAGCCGGGCTCAAAGTCAGCGAGTTAATAGCTGAAATGAACGTTGAAATAGTAATGGTCAACGCAAACTGTTTATAGAACTGACCCGTTAAGCCAGACATAAACGCAGTCGGGATGAATACCGCAGCGAGCACCAACGTCGTCGCAACAATTGGGCCTGTAACCTCTCGCATCGCTTTTTCTGTCGCCGCAATAGGAGCAAGACCTTCTTCGATGTTTCGCTCGACGTTTTCGACCACCACGATCGCATCATCAACAACGATACCGATAGCGAGTACTAAGCCAAACAGTGACAGAGCATTTAAAGAGAAGCCCATTAAGTACATGAAGGCGAACGTACCAACTAATGAAACCGGAACCGCAACTAATGGGATGATCGATGCGCGCCAAGTTTGCAGGAACAGAACAATAACTAGTACAACAAGTAATACCGCTTCAAGCAGTGTCTGCACTACCGCTTCAATAGAACCACGAACGAATACCGTTGGGTCGTAAACAATCTCGTAGCTCACACCTTGAGGGAAGCTAGCTGACAGCTCTTCCATTTTCGCTCTTACGTCATCAGAGATCTGAATCGCGTTTGAGCCAGAAGCTTGGAAGATTGGAATGGCAACTGCGTCTTGGTTATCAAGTAGTGAACGAAGTGAGTAGGTTTCGGCACCTAATTCAATACGAGCGACATCTTTCAAATGGTTGATCTGACCATCTTCACCAACCTTGATGATGATGTTCTCGAACTCTTCAACTTCGCTTAAACGTCCTTTGACATTAATAAGCAACTGGAAGTCTGACGAGCCACTTGGTTGAGCACCAAGGCTACCTGCTGCAGCTTGTTGGTTCTGTTCGCGAATCGCAGAAATGACTTCACTAGGGTTGAGGTCCAGGCTTGCGACCTTGTTTGGATCAAGCCAAATACGCATGCTGTATTCGCCACCACCAAACAGGCGAACGGCACCCACACCTTCGATTCGGGCAAGTTCATCTTTAACGTTAAGCGCTGCATAGTTCGCAAGATAAAGTAGGTCATAACGCTCATCAGGCGACACCAAGTGAACGACCATGGTTAAGTCTGGTGATGACTTTTCCGTCACAACACCAAGTCGCTGAACGGTTTCAGGCAAACGAGGTAGGGCACGATCAACACGGCTTTGAACTAGGGTTTGCGCTTTGTCTACGTCGGCACCAATGGCAAAGGTGACGGTTAACGTCATCACGCCATCAGAAGTCGCTTGAGAAGACATATACAGCATGTCTTCTACGCCGTTAATCTCTTCTTCGAGGGGAGACGCGACGGTATCCGCAATCACTTTCGGGTTCGCACCCGGGTAAGTCGCTGTTACAACGACAGTCGGAGGTACAACCTCGGGGTATTCAGTGATAGGCAGTTGCCATACTGACAATGCACCACCGATGAATATGAGTATCGACAGCACGGATGCAAAGATCGGCCGACGAATAAAGAACTGGGAAAACATTGCAATGGTTCCTTTATTGCTTCACTTGCAGAGTCAGTAGCTCACTGCGCTGCTGGTCTCGTAATGCTTGTTGCTGGCGAATATTGGCAAGGGTGTTTTCATCAGCCATTGCAACTTCATCGGGCGTAACAGGCATGTTGGCACGAACGCGTTGTAAGCCATTGACGACAATCTTTTCGTCGCCTTTTAGGCCATCCAATACAATGCGCAGACCGTTAAGGCCTTCACCAAGAGAGATTGCTCGGTATTGGACAATATTGTCATCGCCTAAAACCAAGACATACTTGTTATTCAGATCGGTACCAATCGCCTTGTTATCAATCAACACACCTTGGTAGCTATCCGAGCCAGCGATACGCATTTTGGCGAACATACCCGGTAAAAATTTCTTATCCGCATTATCAAAAACGGCGCGAACTTGAATGGTTCCCGTTGCTTCGTCAATCGCATTGTCTACAAAGTCGATGTAACCGATATGAGGGAAATCGGTATCGTTAGCCAACGACATTTGGACGACATTTTCAATTTCACCATCCGCTGAGATGAGGTTATTAATCTCTTGATATTTAAGGAAACTACGCTCATCAATGTCGAAATAAGCGTACATTTTCGAAGTAGATACCAGTGACGTAAGAACGGTTTGACCCGTAGTTACATAGTTACCTTTGGTCACCTCTGCGAAAGAAACTTTGCCTGCAATCGGCGCGCGAACTAGAGTGAATTCAAGGTCTAGTTCCGCTTTTGCCAAAGCAGCTTTAAGAGCTGAAACACTTGCAACGCTACGCTGCTGATCTGCAAAACGCGCATCAACGGTCTCTTGAGAAATTGCTTTAGTTTTGCTTAGTCTTTGTGCACGTTCATAATCTTTGATTGCTTGGTTCAAGCTTGTTTGAGCACTGCTAAGTTCCGCTTTCAAACGGTTAACTTCAGCAACAAACAAACGATTGTCGATTGAAAAAAGCACGTCTCCAGCTTCTACGAGATGGCCTTCACGGAAGTGAACACGGTCTACGTAACCCGATACACGAGGCATTACGGTGACGGTTTGAGGTGATTCTAATCGACCAGTGTATTGATCAAGCTCGGTAACCTGTTCTACAAGCACTTGTGCCACTTCAACCGTTGGTGGTGGCGGTGCTGATGCAGGTGCTTCGGCGCGTGAATCTTGACATCCAGACAACACCAATGGCGCTGCAAATGAGATTAGTAGAAGAGGCGTTCTAAGGTGTTTGCCTACCATCTCGCTATCCTTATGTTAGTTTTGTACCGATCGGCATAATAATCCTGACTTTTGATATTGATCAAGTAAAATTTATAGAATGAATAGTTACAACATATGGACAACGTATGCCTGCCGCATTACCATTTAGGGGTTCTAGGGATTTTCCCCTCTAAAAAGACATAATCCTCTGTAGACCACACCAATAAATGGCTGCGGAGGTGGTT
>NZ_JAWPOP010000547.1:0-661 GCF_033344345.1 Vibrio sp. 1978 | reverse complement strand
CGTTTCGCTGTATCTTTTTAAACTAACAACATACTGTGTTAACCACAAGCACGTCCATTGGGCTTAAGCAAACTCTTTTACGACACGTTGTAAGATAGGCACGTTAGCTTCAGGGAAGGTGTAATCCCCTAATTCACCAACTGCGACCCAGCGCCCTTCTTGGCCTTCTCGACCATAAGGTTCGTTCTCGAACTGAGAGACGGTAATAAAATCAAATTTTAGTGACTTATCTGGGTAATCGTATTCAAGGTGTTCAAACGGTGCTTGTTCAATCACTCGAATCCCCACTTCCTCTTCAAGCTCACGAACCATCGCTTGTTCAACTGTTTCTCCTAGCTCGACTTTACCGCCCGGAAACTCCCAAAAACCACCTTTATGTTTATCATCAGGACGTTTAGTAATAAAGATTTGCGACTTATCTTGATTGAAAATGATCGCTGCAACAATGTGAATTCTTTTCATGGATATTTACCTAGGATCTATCGATACAAAAAGAGCCGCCTAAGCGACTCTTTCTTATTAAGTTATCAAGTTAGATTAATTGATCTGACCGTGACACTGCTTGTATTTCTTGCCACTACCACATGGACAAGGTTCGTTTCGACCTACTTTACGCTCATCACGAACAACAGGTTGATTTGAGCCCTCAGACTCTTCACCA
>NZ_JAWPOP010000546.1:0-662 GCF_033344345.1 Vibrio sp. 1978 | reverse complement strand
CGATAGCAATACGCCTTACATTAAGAAAGTACGAGTGGTATCGACGGTTCAATATTACCTTTCTGACTAAGTAAAAAGCCGCTCAGTACGAGCGGCTTTTTTAATATGGTGACTTAAAGAATGGGATTAATGTCCTGAGTTGTCAGCTCTGTCTCGACAACATCAACTGGCGTGTAGTGCTGGTAAATCAAGAAACCGTCTTCTGACGTTTCATGAGCGTCTGGCGTATCAATATACGCAGTACATGTGTAGCCAATGCTGTAAGTACCTGGGCCAATGTAACCAAACTCGTAGCTGTAGGTTGTATTGCCTTCTTCGTCTTGCGATTCATTCACGTTAGCTACCGCAACTGGCGCATTGAGTGGAGCTGTCGCGCCCATATCGCCCATGGTTGAGCGATCCATGGAACCCGCATACAGGTAAACAGAGTGAACGGCAGGCACATCATGAATCGCGTTCCATGCCGCACTGTCTGCTTCGCAAGCTTGGTATTGAACGTTACTTACCGTGCCAGCGATATGGCCTGAATCTGATGCGTTCACCAAACTTACGGCATTCGAGTTCATGTTCATATGATCTTGGCCGACTGGATCCGCCAGACCTTTACGCAAATCAAACTCTACAACGTAGCAATTGTGCCCAGTATGAACTTTTACATACTG
>NZ_JAWPOP010000545.1:0-662 GCF_033344345.1 Vibrio sp. 1978 | reverse complement strand
GGGTTTTGCTCAATGAAAGAGGAGACAGGAACATTGGTTTGTTGAGCAGTAATATCTCTTCTCAACATTGGCTCAATTGCCGTATAGTTTTCGCTCAGTTGTTGAGCAAGTTCCCGTTTGGTTTGTGTAATGTCGTCCGCACGCGCATTAGATACGTTTGTCACTTTAGTATCTTCAGATTGGCAGCCAATCAGTGCTAATGTACTGAGAACAGACAGAATGATAGTTTTTTTCATAGTATGTCCTTTATTGATTTTATGAAATAGAGTTAATACTCTATTCATGGTGAGAATATCACCCGACATACTCCATTCAATTTGCTTTTCTGGAATAAGTTAAACTTTGCACACAGGATCAAAGTTTATAAATTTCGTTTTAACGGCAGGATATATTGCGTCGCCTTATTAGTAAGGTTTTACGTGTTATCCCAAAAAAGAAAAAAGCCAGCAGCAATCAGCAACTGGCTTAAATTCGTGTTCATGAAAGCTAGAATAACTTACTAGACCAACCGAGTTTGTTCCTTAATACGTGATAGTAGCTGTAGTCTTTCGGATGGATGAGTTTGAGCACATTTGGGCTTTGATAAATGTGGATCTCATCGCCGGGAGAAACTGGCAGCGACACTTGTCCATCACAACTTACTTCTTGTGTACCGCGATTTT
>NZ_JAWPOP010000544.1:0-663 GCF_033344345.1 Vibrio sp. 1978 | reverse complement strand
GAAACGAACCTGACTATCCAGAAACAGGCCTGTGCTCTGACACTTATCGCTGATCGTATGAATGAGCTCCGCCTGCTCCAGAAGCATTTCTCGGGTGACTTCCTCCACATCACCAAATGCGTCAAACAACTTTGTCATGTAGTCACGAATTTGCATGTTCTTCCCCCTCGGCATCGAATTGCTTTGCAAGCTCAGGATCACCGGCCCAGCGAAGGGCGTCTCCCATATGCGTGAAAGCGCGTTTATTGTTATCCTGCTTATTCACCCTGACCGGCGTCTTTTGGTCACGAGGCTGTAGTAGCCAGTACCCGGCCTCTTCCCTGATTAGTTCTGCGGCCACCAGAAAGCCGTTCTTCGTTGCAATGATCATCATCAGCTCCCGTGGTTAAGCCAGTAGGCATAGATAGTGATGGCAAGGCCTCCCGCGAGCACAATGACTGCGGCGGTACGCTGGACCCACTTCGATGCACCAAACCGCGCCAGGTGTCTCCCCAGGAACTGGAAAGGTGCTGTCTTTCCGATAGCGCGAATCACCCAGGAGATTGCCAACAGAAGGATGGCTGTGGCCGGGTATATACCAACCCCTAAGAGATTTACCTCTCCGACCGCGAGTTGATAGATGAATGCCAACAGCATGGCTACCGCAGTCAATACGGCCACAAC
>NZ_JAWPOP010000543.1:0-664 GCF_033344345.1 Vibrio sp. 1978 | reverse complement strand
GAGAATACCAATCACACCTTGGTGCCAATCGCGCTGGAACAGCGATAAGCCGTATGGCAGCTCGCTGTGTTCGCCAAACTGCAAACGTTCACAAAACGCCATCGCTTCTTGCTTCATGCCTTCTTCAATCTCTTTACGAGTCTGATTGAGCCCATCAAGCTCACTGGCCATGCGACGTGCAGCGTGGATGTTGTTACACATCAGCAGCTCAACACCAAAAGACATGTCGTCTAAACGGCCAGCGGCATTAATACGCGGCCCCAATGCAAAGCCGAAGTCCGATGCCACCAAACGTCGCGCATCGCGTTTCGCCACTTCAATCAGTGCCTGAATACCTGGGCGCGCTTTCCCCGCACGAATGCGCTGCAAACCTTGATGCACCAGAATTCGGTTGTTCTCATCAAGCGGCACAACATCAGCGACAGTGCCCAGTGCGACAAGGTCGATCAGCTCCATCAGTTTCGGCTCTTGCATGCCTTGCTGAGCAAACCAATTGTGTTTTCGCATGTGGACGCACAACGCCATCATCAGATAGAACGCCACACCAACGCCAGCCAGCGCTTTAGAAGGAAACGCACAACTGTCGAGGTTTGGGTTCACCATCGCATCCACTTCTGGTAGAACTTGCCCTGGCAAATGGTGGTCTGTCACCAATACGGTAATG
>NZ_JAWPOP010000542.1:0-664 GCF_033344345.1 Vibrio sp. 1978 | reverse complement strand
TTGCCGCCTCTAAGCCTGAAAAAAGACCGCTACATTGACGGTAGCAAGCCAGCAGAAGATGTAGATGCAGTGCCAGAAGGTCACACGACATTCTCATGGGGCATGGACTTAGCTCTAAAACGCGCTGCAGAAGTAAAATCTGTTCAGTCTGTATTCAAAGAAGGCGTACACAACGCTATCGATATGGTGTTTGGCGTACTGCCTGTGGTTATGGGTTTGGGTACCGTTGCACTAGTGATTGCTGAATACACGTCAGTGTTTGAGATCCTTGGTCAGCCATTCATTCCTTACTTAGAGTTGCTACAAATTCCTGAAGCAGTACAAGCATCGCAAACTATCGTGGTTGGCTTTGCAGATATGTTTATCCCTGCGATTCTGGCGGCATCTATCGACAACGAAATGACTCGTTTTGTTATCGCAGCAATGTCTGTTACTCAGTTGATTTACATGTCAGAAGTTGGCGCACTACTACTAGGTAGCAAGATTCCAGTTAACATCGTAGAACTGTTTGTTATCTTCATTCTGCGTACGCTGATTACACTTCCTGTGATTGCTGGTGTTGCGCATCTGATTTTCTAAAATCAAAGCATACACAAAGGCTCCGCTCTGTCGGGGCCTTTTTTACAACTAAAATTTGGCTTACTTCCCCACTTAACTTCGCCTC
>NZ_JAWPOP010000541.1:0-665 GCF_033344345.1 Vibrio sp. 1978 | reverse complement strand
AGCAAGCTCGCCTGTCGTCCATTGTTTGAACAGCAAATATCCCAACGCACACGGCGCAAGAACAAGCGCTTCAATAAACAATGTTGTGCTCCAATCGTAGTTGATTTTCTTTTTGTAGAGTCCATAAAGCGCAAAGAAAAGCCCCATTGTTAAGGCAACAAACGGTAGCTGCCCGTATTGGAACACTTGGTATAACACGCCACAAGTTGCGAGCAATATTGCAATTAATTGCCCCTTAGAAAGCTTGTCTCCCAAAACAAATACACCTAAAGCGACAGACACAAGTGGCCCGATGAAAAAGCCCAAGCTTGCATCAATCACTCGATGGTGAGTCAACGCCCACGTAAATGCACTCCAAGAAATACACATTAGGCTACTTGCCACAAAGGTATACCAAAGAGACTTTTTATCTCGCCACACCTGCGACCAATTTGGCCAATGACGAGTCACCGCGTAGACGATAAGAATCCCTACGGGTACCGAGCCAATAATGCGCCATGCCAGCAACTCATCCATTGCAGCATTAGGAAGAAAACGGTAGTAAACCGGCAGTAATCCCCAAATAACGAAGGATAACGCAGCCATAAAATTGCCGTAGTGACGATGATTCATAGGCTATTGCTCATTGAGATGAAGAAAAAGTGACGCGATTTTATAGCGCAAAA
>NZ_JAWPOP010000540.1:0-666 GCF_033344345.1 Vibrio sp. 1978 | reverse complement strand
TGCTCACCTGATGGAAATCAAAAAGCAGTTGGAAGGTTGGGTATCGGCTTGTCCCGGCGATGCAAAAAGTCGCTGTCCAATCATAGACGAGCTCACTAAGTAAGCTCGCCTGTCTATTGCAGTTCGTTAAAGGCAACAAGTTGGTTCAGATTAATGGTAAGTGCACATGCGTTTGCCATTTAACTCAATGATGTTAAATGGCGTTTCGTAGATGTCTTCCAATGTTGTTGCCTGAATCACCTCTTCAACCGCGCCACTTGCCACCACTTTGCCTTGTTTAAGCGCCAGAATGACATCGGAATAGCACGCCGCGAAGTTGATATCGTGAATCACAACCACCATTGCTTTGTTCATGTCATGAGCAAGCCTTTGAATCACCTTCATGATCTGCAATGAATGCTTGATATCCAAGTTGTTCAGCGGTTCATCTAAGAAAACATAGTCCGTATCCTGAGCAATCACCATGGCGATAAACGCCAACTGGCGCTGACCACCACTCAACTCATCCAAGTATTTATCTTGAATGTCTTGCAGGTCTAAGTAATCAATGGCTTGTGCAATGACCGCATGATCGTCTTTGGTAAGATTGCCTTTTGAATAAGGGAAGCGACCAAAAGAGACCAGTTCTTTCACGGTAAATCGCATCGTGATTGAGTTCGCTTGGCG
>NZ_JAWPOP010000539.1:0-666 GCF_033344345.1 Vibrio sp. 1978 | reverse complement strand
CATTTGCAGGGAAGTGTCATATACGCTTTGGTTTTATCGCATCTGGTGGTCAAGCTGAAATGGCTCTGTGACTAACCTCCTGAATATACATCAAATATTGTGTTCTTTGCCATGTATGAGCGTCATACGTGGTAAAACATAACAAAGTGTTCAAGAGGGATTCACAACGCCTGGCATTCTTGGTTCAAATCAGCTTTTGTGTCTAAGGTGCAATTATTGGGTTCGGGTGGTCGCGTTGTTCACCCCTTAACACGGCGTTAGGTTTCTCCGCGCGAAACATTGAATTCGAGGATTTTGGGTCATGGATTATGAAACGAAGCTATAACTTGCACACAAAGAATTAAGTAACAAAGGTGTTTGGAAGTCGAACTACAATCCTCCACTTGTAAAGTTGTTACGTAAACTCGGACTGTGTTTTCCGCCGCCTTACTATCAAAGCTTTTTTGCAAACGTTATGCTTTGCGTGGCTTTCTTTGCTCCTGTTTGGGGAATCTTCCAATGGTTTCTTGTGTGGAACGAACTAGGTAAACCAGTTTTAGAAGCAGTTTTCATTTCGTTACTTACTGGCGCTTTGTTTGGCTTGGTTATGGCAACCTTCTATTACATTAGGCGTAAGCAATTAAATCTAACAGATTGGGGTTCACTGGGGGAATAAGCCCAAAACCT
>NZ_JAWPOP010000538.1:0-666 GCF_033344345.1 Vibrio sp. 1978 | reverse complement strand
TCGAGCTGTGTGCGAACCTTCGATCTGAGACACATCTTCTGGTGTTCCCTGGGCAATGATCTCTCCGCCGCCTTGTCCGCCTTCTGGTCCTAAGTCGATGATCCAGTCTGCTGTTTTGATGACGTCCAAGTTATGCTCGATAACCACAACGGTATTCCCGTGATCGCGCAGGCGATGAAGTACGGTCAATAGCTGCTGAATATCATGGAAGTGCAGACCAGTTGTTGGCTCATCCAGAATGTACAAGGTTTTACCCGTATCACGCTTGGATAGCTCTCTTGCCAATTTCACTCGCTGCGCTTCGCCGCCTGATAATGTGGTTGCCGCTTGACCTAAACGAATGTAAGACAGACCAACGTCCATTAGAGTTTGCAGCTTGCGGGCAATCGCAGGAACAGGATCGAAGAAGGTGCGAGCATCCTCGACGGTCATTTCCAGTACTTCATCGATGGTTTTGCCTTTGTAGCGTACTTCCAGTGTTTCGCGGTTATAGCGCTTACCTTTACACACATCACATGGCACGTACACGTCTGGTAAGAAGTGCATCTCGACTTTGATAACACCATCCCCCTGACAAGCTTCACAGCGACCACCACGAACGTTAAAACTAAAGCGGCCAGGTTTGTAACCACGTGAACGTGATTCTTGCGTACCAGCAAACAGCTC
>NZ_JAWPOP010000053.1:0-6210 GCF_033344345.1 Vibrio sp. 1978 | reverse complement strand
GATGAATGTAGAAGAAACGCCTTGTAAATTAGAAGATACTAATTTGACGAGAGCCCTTTAAAAATGGGAACTTTCATACGATTGCCCTGTCTATCACAACAATTCCTATAGTGGATAAAGATTAATAAGTGACGATTCCTATAAATAGCTAACGCCCAATTAAGGGGTGAGTAACGCAACACCGACGCCGCTGCAAACCACCTTAATCACTAAAATTAACGCATAGTAAAAATGCCACGCGTTACGAATCCCTCTTGAATTGTTTGTTAGCACGCTACCCATAAAGCCTTTGAAACACACCAACGCATTGAAATATAGCACTAAATTTATGGCTTAAAACACTGAAACCAAACGGACAACTGCCAAACTAAAAACAAACTTCAAGACGTAAGTTGGCTAGAAAAAAAACATGCGAAACTGCACTTTTTCACCGCCTTCAATTTAGCAAAGAATACGGGCTTCGAACTTGAACAACAACGACAAAGAAACGCTTGTTTTACCGAAAATTTCTCAGCACCAAAGAAACCACGCCAGAGAAATAGCCCGAAAGTTAGAAACCGTAAACGATAAACTCAAAGCGAAAACTTCACATCTAGTGCCACCGGAGCGAACCTGAAAGGCACATTTGATCAGGTGTAAAGCGAGGAAAAGAAACCAATAAAAACAGAAACTTTTAGCCTTTGATGCCAACCCAGTGCTAACGCTTTCTATACGGCGATTTGCCGTTTTTCTGGCAGGCTACCGCCTTCTTTCTTATCAAAAGCGCTATCAATCGTAGCACTTATATGCATGAAACAAATAGAAAAACAGTATGAATATGTGTGGTGGCGCGCGCAA
This sequence comes from Vibrio sp. 1978, assembly GCF_033344345.1. NCBI lineage: Bacteria > Pseudomonadati > Pseudomonadota > Gammaproteobacteria > Vibrionales > Vibrionaceae > Vibrio > Vibrio sp. 1978. The sequence goes on along the minus strand of NZ_JAWPOP010000053.1, from coordinate 5,373 downwards.
TTAGGCGGCGCACAGCACGCTAATTTCAAAAGTGGTGATACATTAACGGGGCTGTATAAATAAACAGGTTAATTTATCATGAAAAGTCAGTTTTTACTTAGTGTAAAACAGCACATGCTTACTCGTCATTATGCGAATAAAACTATCGAAAGTTATCTTTTTTGGATAAAACGTTTTATCACTTTTCACCAGCTCGCCCACCCATCAACACTAGCAGAAGATGATGTCATTCAATTTCTGAGTTACTTAGCGGTAGAAGAAAAAGTTGCGGTAAAAACGCAAGCTTTGGCGCTGAACTCAATATCATTTTTATATCGTGATTATTTTAAAACCCCACTATCACTTGATATGAGATTTCAGAAATCCTTGACCGAAAAGAAACTTCCCGTTGTGTTAACCAGGGAGGAGATCCGAAGATTCGTTCAGCATATCGACCCGAGGTATAGACTCCATATTCAGCTACTTTACGGCTCCGGGCTTCGAGTTATGGAATGTTTACGCTTAAGAGTTCAAGACATCGATTATGATTATGGTGCAGTTCGCGTTTGGCAAGGAAAAGGAGGTAAAAATCGTACAGTCACATTAGCCAAAGAACTACATGAACCACTCAAAGCTCAAGTTAATTTAGCAAGAAACTACTACTTTAAAGATAGGCACATGCCTGGTTATGCGGGCGTATATATCTCTGAAGGTTTACGACGTAAATACCCAAAAGCGGAGCTAGATTTTAACTGGCACTTTTTGTTTCCATCAACAAAGTTAAGCGCAGATCGAGACACTGGTGAACTCAGAAGGCATCATATCAATGAAAGCGCAATACAAAGAGCTGTAAAGCGCGCGGCAAGCGACGCAAGCATTGAGAAAACTGTAACTTGCCACACACTAAGACACAGTTTTGCCACGCATTTATTGGAATCTGGCGCAGACATTAGAACTGTTCAGGAACAATTAGGGCATACTGATGTAAAAACCACACAAATCTACACTGAGATTCATCATGTCAACCACAAAAGTGCACCGCAATTGGTAGAATTAAAATAAATAACTTAAAATCAACAAGTTAAAACAGAATACATCACATCTAATTACTCAGCTTCAATTATTTAATGATCACAGCAAACCCTAAATCCTCAAAAATGCATGCTTAATTTGCCCCAAATCTGCCCCATTTCTTGCAACAAGAAAGAGTCAGATCGAGTGTGGTAGGAGGGGCAGAAGCTCAAATGAACTTCGCGACACATTTTTAGGCATAAACTGGATTCGAGTAACCTGTAAGATTTAATAGTATCGTAGCTTTGGATCAAATAGATTTAGTTCTAACTAATTTAAATAAGTCCAGACAAGGAGTACCATTTAGATACTCCCCATCCATCAAGTTATTATCCGTGCCAGCTTTCACATCCAGGTTTAGACTTGTCGATAATTAAGTCACCTTCAACCTCATAAGCGATAAACCCAAACAGGAACGAGAAAACCTTTGAATCAGCTGTAACGTCAGTCAAGCCAACAGCGCACTTATCGTGCTCGATAGCATTGTCAGCAGCTTCTTTTACACTAGGAATCCCTAGAGGAAATATAACTACTGGCTTTGAATCTTCACCACTTACGCGAGGCCCCTTAACAAAATTACCACCATTCAGATCGACGTTCTTCGTCGAAGCTAATGTAAAATCGGCAACACGCTGCGCACAGCCTGTAGATAGCAAAGAACCTGCAATTGCAATAGACAATAGTACCTTTTTCATATTAAACCTTATTGTTATTAATATTGAGCGCACATTATTGCATATGGTTCTATAAATGTATGTAATAACTTGATTTGATTGCATAACCCTTGTGCGATTAGCATGGCTCGACATCCTGCAGCAAAACTGTTGCCCAAAGAGGACTACCGTTCGGAATGAACTGTAGGATTTATAAGTGGAGGGTGGTGCTGAGGATAAGTAATTGGAGAGGAAATAAAAAAAAGGCCACCGCGCAATGCAGTGGCCATTCTTGGTTAATATTGTTACTACCGAAGGCAATTTGTCTTATACATCAATGCATCCTGGATATTTTGCCTTATACGCTAGATACGCCTGCTCCCAAATGGGCGAGGCCGGATCAACGATTAGCTCAATGACCTCTTCATAGAGATAATGATACCCATCATTGAAGGCGGATTGAGAAAGGAATCCACGGAACAAGACGCTGGATTTCACGCCGTGGTTCGATGCTTCAACATTATTAATTCGCACATACAGTTCTCTATCTTCACCATGTTTTGTTTGTACGTTTGCTAGTATTGCCATCTATTAAGCCTCTATCTGTCCAAAGTATTTAAATACGGCTGTTGACCCAGCCTCACCGGCTACGGTACACACACAGCCAATGTAGCCACCCGCATTTGTACTAGAAAAGAAATACGTTTCGCCCTTTGCATATTCACCTGATGTAGGGAATGACGTTCCTGTTGTCCAGGTTGCGCGCCCGAAATGTCTTTTTGTACTGCCAGAACCGAGGATACAGACATCCATGAACGGTGTATTTGGTGCAACTGGCACACCTCTACCCGCAGCCTCTGTGGTCGTATCCGTATAAAAACCGTGTCTTAATCCTTGGTTTGCGTAACTCCAACCCCACTGACCAGAGCGATTCTGCATAGTGATGCCGTTTGCGTTACCATCTGTTTCGCTTAATCCGAGAGCGTATTGATTGTCTCCTATTGAACCACCAATAGTTACTTGACTAAGTGCGCTGAGTATCGAGATTACAGGAGATAAAAGTGTTCCGTTTGTTGTAGCACCAAATACTAGGCCATTACTGTCTTCATCAAAACCAGCGCCGCCTCCAGACATTATCCCACCCCAAACTTTGTCTGGTGCCTGTAGTTTTGGTCGTGGTTGACCACCCTCAGTGTAGCAACCAAAGAATTCATTACGCGCATTAGCATTGTCAGATAAAATGCCTAGACCTACTGAGTAATCCCCGGAATTTGACCACGCTGGGTATGTAGTATGCACACCTCCAACTCCGTAGAACCTCCACACATCATTATCAGTCCCAGGTTCGGTAAGTGCGCCGATACCATCCGAGGTATCAACAAGATAGTATCGGTTACCGTTATGTGATACTTGCGATGCGCCATTACCACTCGCTTTACCATTTGTTGCAAAATGACAAGCAACATAGGTATTACCCAAAAATGAGCTTTCTAATAAGCCGAATCCATAGTTGCTAGAAATGTCTACATCTTTTGCTGAACCTATGTTTACATCTGCTCCATCAACGAACATACCTCCGGTCGGATATACACCTGCGGTACCATTCCCTGATATTACACAACCATCGAGTATCCAGTTGTTAGCGTTACCAAGCACAGAGTTATCTGACGTCACTGCTGACGCGACAATCCTAAGTCCCCACCCACCAAATCCGGTAATCTGACATCCCTTAAGCACCGCGCGAGCTCTAAACCAGACACCATTTTTATAAGCAACTCGGCTTCTCGGGTTAATCGTTAGATTTCTGAACTCTGTGCCGTCCGCTCGGCCAGATGGTACATCCTCAACATCGCCGTTTAATGTGTTGTATCGGTTTACAGTGATGGCGTTATCATCATCACCGCTAAAGCTTATCGTCGTCCACGCTAACACACCATTGTGGCCTGAGCTCATCCCCTCAAAGATTGCATGGACTTTTAATTCCCATGATCTGGCAAACTGATACTCTCCACGCTCAAATAACACTAACCCGAGACTTTGAGAGGTACCGCTACCTGCCCTTGGAGCGAATAACAGCATAACTTCAAAGGCATCCGAGTTCTGCTCCGGCGTGTTGTATGGCCTGATCCCCCAGTCATCAACGGCAATGAATCTGCCAAATCGCATAGATAAAGGACGAGGGTTTGTCTCTCCAGGTACATTGATCGGGGTATCAGATAGATTATCACTGTTGATGTCGCTAAATGGCTGCATAAAAGCCGAATCAGGAGCCTGAGTGGGATCGCTACCCTGAGCCACATACGGAAACTCAATACCACTCTGGTTTTTCGGCTTATAAGCCTGGCCGTTAAACACCGCGTATTCATTGAAGCTGTTGAAGGTGGTACTCCCTTGTTGCCAGGTGCCGAGATAGCTCTTGTCGAGGGTATTCGCAACTGAAGACGAAATGACATCCTTGGCCAGAATTTCAAGACCTTTTATCGTCCTTGTATTTGGTTCGTCGGCCATCTGTTCGTTTTGAGAGTTAGCGAACTCATAAACTCTCCCAGCAGCACCTTCATACTTGCTAACCGCGGCTTCGGTGCGCTGTTCAATATTCTGGGTCATGAATAAACCTCATAAAAAAGCCCAGCGTGATAGCTGGGCATTGGGTAATTGATTTGATGGGTTGTTAGGCGTAGGCATCCACGCGAGGGTCGTCTTCTATGGCGGCGCATCCCACCTCGAACTCGCCTTTCTGTTTAACCTTCTGCAGGATGCATTTTTTATACATCCGGTTGGCTTGGCCAAACATGTATTCGCTTGGCTTCTGTCCCTTTTCGCCTACGGCATACACCTTCTCTGTAGGTTCATCGACCAGGATGACAATGTCGGGCGCTTCAGTCGGGTTGACTCGATACGGGCCGTGTGTTCCCTTGTTGCCACTGTTGAACAGCAGGTAATGCTGTTTACCTTCTTCCCATTCCAGCAGGCCGGAAAGCTGAAGATATTGGTTGCCATCGCCAGCATTGAGCGTTTCGATGACTTGACCAGACGCGCCCCAGTCTACGGCATCGTGCGCCACGGGCACGACATCGCCATAGTTCGACTCCCAGCCATCCATGTCGGTCGAGAAATCGATGTTGGTGCGGCGATACGCTTGCACGGCAGCATGAAACATCCCTTCCCGTTCGGCTTGTTCCTCTGTGGTAACAAAGTTCAGCTTTAGCGGTTTAGGGTTGTAACCTTCTTGTCCTGGTAACGTGCACAGCACCGTCTCGGATTTTCTCGATAGCGGGTTAAACCACTCGACTTCGACACCATCGTAATCGCCATCTTCCGGTAAGCTGATGTCCACCGAGAAACTGTCTGGCGTCATATTGACGGGCGAGTACGGCTTACACAGCGCTTCCCTTGGTTCATCCCGCCACATACTGACGGTACCGAGCTCGATACGAGGATAAGATCGCCCTGTTTCTAGCAGCTTGCCCAGCGCTTCCCAAAAAGCGGTAGGCTGATCAAACAATCCATCACAGTAATCACCACGCGACGCCCATTTATCTCGATAGGCGATGAGCGTATCGATATCAATCGCATCGTCTTCCAAGCCTGCTCCATAGACGTTATTCCGACACGCATCGATGACCGCATCGGCAATCGAACGAGTCGCCTGCTCGGCGTAACTGCCATC
>NZ_JAWPOP010000537.1:0-666 GCF_033344345.1 Vibrio sp. 1978 | reverse complement strand
GATACCGTGTTTCTCTGCTAGAGACTTAAAGCCATCTGCCAGTTGCTTAGTTTTAGAAGCTAGGCGTTTTTCATTGCCTTCTTCTTTTAGAAGGTTCAAACAGGCAAAACCTGCAGCCATTGCCACTGGGTTACCAGAAAGCGTACCAGCTTGGTAAACAGGGCCTGTAGGCGCAACGTATTGCATCACTTCTTTACGGCCACCGAAAGCACCCACTGGCATACCGCCGCCGATTACTTTACCTAGCGTGGTTAGATCTGGTTTGATGTTGTAGTGTGCTTGTGCGCCGCCAAGTGCAACACGGAAGCCTGTCATTACTTCATCAAAAATCAGCAGTGCGCCTTCTTGATCACAGATTTCACGCAGGCCTTCATGGAAGCCTTCTACTGGTGGGATACAGTTCATGTTGCCCGCCACTGGCTCAACGATGATACATGCGATTTCACCTTTGTTCGCTGCAAACAGTTCGCGTACAGAATCTAGATCGTTAAATGTTGCTGTTAGCGTGTGCTTAGCAAAGTCTGCAGGAACGCCTGGAGAACTTGGTTGGCCTAGAGTTAGTGCACCAGAGCCTGCTTTTACTAGCAAACTGTCTGCGTGACCGTGGTAACAGGCTTCAAAATTCATGATCTTGTCACGAACAGTAAAGCCACGAGCGAGACGAAT
>NZ_JAWPOP010000536.1:0-667 GCF_033344345.1 Vibrio sp. 1978 | reverse complement strand
TAAAAAAGGCACAAAAATATGGAAATGGCTTACTTTTAAGAGGGTTGAAAATGAGTAGATGGTATAGAATTGGAACAAAATTTGGTTTTATTACACCAATTGCAAACGCTTATGCTACCTAGATGTAAAAACTCAGAGTATAAATGACGGCACAAAGCACTACCGATATGGTAAAAATACGCTGAAGTTCAGGAAGAGCCAAAAGAGCGGCGAAGAAAACAAATGGACTGCTTTTTTATCTGTAAATTACGGCGTAGCAAGTAACATAGTTAATGTGTCTATATCTTCCTGATCGGGTGGAGATTGATGCAGTAGATCGCGTTTAATCCTAGTGATTACCTCCGACAATACCTCATCTGTATTAGGTTGAAGGCTATCCATTATAGCAAGCAGCGCATCAAGCGCGTCTCCGAGATTGCCATTATCTAGAGCGACATAAAAGCTAATCAGCAAAGAATCGGTTCCCAACACTTCTAATGCTTGTTGATTTTGCTTGGATTGATATTGATACAGCAAATCGGCATGTCGGTACAAAGCATCATCCAGTTCGGACTCCACTATTGGTTTAGCAATGATATGGTCAGCGCCTACGCCTAACATGCGCTCTTGGGTCTCTTTGAACACATCTGCAGTACAACCAAATATCAGTACCGACTTCGCAGCGCTG
>NZ_JAWPOP010000535.1:0-667 GCF_033344345.1 Vibrio sp. 1978 | reverse complement strand
CCTCGACTATCTAAAATCCCGTTTAGAAGAAGAAAAACGCATCTAATTTGATAGTTTTCTTGTTAAATGTGTGAGTAAGCGACTACTTTGAAATTAATGCCTCAAACTTTGATAACACTCTAGTCTTACTAGACTCACCTATTAGTGTTAATTCCTTATCTGTTGGGATTCAAAGTTTGAAAAATCTCCTGAAGTAAACGATAGTTTACTTGATGCATATCAAATTATAAGTCGTCGTGTCGCACAACTATCAAAGCACGATATGAAATTAATAACGGCTAGGTAACGTGTTTAATGGATCATGTACAAATCAGTGTCCAAAAGCTTGATGAAATATTGAAGCTCAATGGGAGCGCTCTGCTCAACAGAGTGACTTTAGATATCCATCAACAGTTGAAGAGTCATTGTACATGCGTTGTTGAAGTGGCTCATCTTCAACATGCTGTTCTCTCCATTACCTTTGCAGGTGGCGGAGAGATCTCAGATAACCTCAGTTACCACCTGTCTGGCACGCCATGTGAAAAAGTCGCGAAAGACATTGGCGAGCACATCTTTTACCAAGATCAGGTTTATAAACGCTTTCCTGAAGACCAGATGTTTCAGGATGATGGCGTTCAAGCTTACCTTGGCCTCCCGTTGAAAACACAAAGTGGCGAAGTGCTTGGGA
>NZ_JAWPOP010000534.1:0-667 GCF_033344345.1 Vibrio sp. 1978 | reverse complement strand
CTGGCAATAAAAGTATCAAATAGCAGGTTGATTTGACTGACAGAGACGCCAAACAAAGCGGGAATCATCAACGTGCGGATTTTTACCACCCCAGGATCGCGCCACCCCCACTTAGGCTTAACCATCACGCCCGCTTTAATAAGGAAAGGAATTTGGAATAAGAACTGAACCAAACCACCTAAAAACACACCGATAGCCAGACCGATTTCCGGTTGAGACATCTGTGGCGAAATAAACCAAGCCGCCAGAATGATCATGACATTCAAAAAGACCGGAGTGAATGAGGAGACGGCAAACTTGCCGAGTGTGTTAAGAATGGCTCCGGAAAGCGCAACAAAGGTGATGAACCATAAATAAGGGAAGGTAATTTTGAGCATCAGACTGGCTAGCTCAAATTTCTCTGCGGCCGGCCCACCATGCATCCAATCTAAAAACCAGCCAAAACCAAACAGCGCGGTTACCACACCAGAGCCCAGCACGCCCAGCACGGTAACAATAGAGACAATAACCCCTAACGTACCGGCAGCACGAGCAATCAACTCGCGTGTTTTGTCCATATCACCTTGAGCGTGATTCTCCGTTAAAACAGGGACAAACGCTTGAGAAAAAGCCCCTTCAGCAAACAAACGTCGTAAGAAATTCGGAATTTTGTTGGCGAAGAAAAAGA
>NZ_JAWPOP010000533.1:0-667 GCF_033344345.1 Vibrio sp. 1978 | reverse complement strand
ACAAAAGAGTAATCTCGCTTACTTATTGATGTAGCTCGAAAATGAGCTACATCATGTTTCTCATAAAATCCCTTCGAAAGTCCTCAAAAAGTTCTCCAAACTAAGCTACAGTAAAAATATACGAAGAGTCTCCAATTTACTGATTTAACTTGTTTTCAGTATTTGGTTTCGCAACATAAGTGGGCTTAGTTATGAGTATATACAGTAAGATTCTTGTTGTTGCTGACATCAATAATGATGAACAGCCTGCACTCGCTAGAGCGGTTCAATTAGCTCAAAAGAGTGTATCCAGAAGCCGAATCACCTTCTTCTTATCCATCTACGATTTTTCCTATGACATGACCTCAATGCTGTCAGTCGATGAAAGAGATGCGATGCGTCGCGGCGTTATCCATCAACGTGAGCAGTGGATGCGTAAGATTGCTCAACCGTACTTAAACGATAGCTTCGATTTTGATGTTTGCGTTGTGTGGCACAACCGTCCTTACGAAGCAATCATTGCTGAAGTATATGCTGGTGGGCACGATCTTCTAATCAAAGGGACACGTAAACACGATGTTTTAGAGTCTGTGATTTTCACGCCGACAGACTGGCATTTATTACGTAAATGCCCTATCCCTGTACTTTTGATCAAGAACTCGGATTGGCCGGAGCAAGCTAATATTCT
>NZ_JAWPOP010000532.1:0-668 GCF_033344345.1 Vibrio sp. 1978 | reverse complement strand
GCTATCGTGCATGCGATCAACAACGAAGGCATCGTGAAGAAAATCATGAAAGGCTTCGCGACAGCTGCTGGTCAGCAAAGCCCTGCGGGTTACGTTGGTCACAACGAAAAACTGGTTCCTCGCTACGATCTGAAGAAAGCTAAAGAGCTGATGAAAGAAGCGGGCTACGAGAACGGCTTTGCCCTAACTATGATTGCGCCAAACAACCGTTACGTGAACGATGCAAAAGTTGCACAGGCTGCGGCGGCAATGTTGTCTAAGATTGGTATTAAGGTTGATCTGAAAACCATGCCAAAAGCGCAATACTGGCCAGAGTTTGATAAGTGTGCGGGTGACATGCTGATGATCGGTTGGCACTCAGACACTGAAGACTCTGCGAACTTCAACGAGTTCCTAACAATGACTCGTAACGAAGAGACAGGTCGTGGCCAGTACAACTGTGGTTACTACTCAAACCCAGAAATGGACAAAATTGTAGAAGCAGCAAACGTGGAAACGGATCCAGCGAAACGTGCAGAAATGCTAAAAGGCGTTGAAGCGACGCTTTACAACGACGCAGCATTCGTACCGCTACACTGGCAAAGTGAAGCATGGGGCGCGAAGTCTAACGTGAAAGCAGCAGACATTGTGAACCCAATGGTTATGCCTTACTTCGGCGACCTAGTGGT
>NZ_JAWPOP010000531.1:0-668 GCF_033344345.1 Vibrio sp. 1978 | reverse complement strand
ACTAATGAGCTTAAATTCACTTCAAGCAAGCAGCTGCGACCTTGCGTGTCCGTCGTCCATTTTCGTTCACTTTTACGGGTAGCGACTCGGCTCGCCGTTGCAGTGATGGCTTCTTCTCGTCGCCCCTCCCAAAACTGGTCAAAGGCACGATTCGTCGTCAATAAGTTACCTTGACAATCTTGTAAGCAGATCAACTCGGACAGCGAATCTAGCGCTGAGCGAGCCATCTCTAACTGCGCCAACTCTTGCTGCTGCTCTTGTAAAGTGACTTGATAAGGTTGCGCGTACATGATCCAAACACGATGACCACGTAGCAAACTCTTTCGGCCGGACAATTCAACCTTAATAGATTCGTTTTCAGATAAACGCCAATCAAAGACTTGGTGACGGAAATAGCGACTGGAAAAACTATCTAGTAACGAAGAAAGTTTGTGAAGCTCAAACAAGGCTGGGTACAAAAAGCCTGTACCCAGTGAGCGAATGCCAAGCAACTGCATCGCTGCTTGATTCGAAAGTAGGATTTGTCCATGGCTGGCATCTAGCACCAGCACTGGATAAGGCGAATCAGTAATAAGCTGCTTAAGTGCGTTTTGGAAACGAAAGTAGATAAGCGCAATCGCAATCGCACTGACTATCGATAGCAGGACAATATATCCATAACTCTCCTG
>NZ_JAWPOP010000530.1:0-668 GCF_033344345.1 Vibrio sp. 1978 | reverse complement strand
CTTAAAGATAAGTTAGGCACACCAGAAACCATCGAAGTCTGGTATCAAGGCGTCGAAGAACCGCAGCGAATTACTCTTTATCGTCTTCATGATTTTTGGTTGTTCAAGAATTGGCAAAACAAGTGGATCGCGATTTCTGTTGAGAGCAATTACATCATGCCTAAGTGAGAGGTGGTCAATAACCTCGTAGGTAAGCAGTGTTTACGCTTGTTCTTTTCGATTATTCTAACTGCCTTTCAGTAAGGCTTTGAGTGTTCTAAGGAGAAATAAATGCCTGAACTACCAGAAGTTGAAGTAAGCCGGATGGGTATTAGTCCACATATGGTTGGACAAACGATTAAGGCATTTGTTTTTCGCACACCCAAACTGCGCTGGGATATCCCGCAAGAGCTGAAATTGCTTGAAGGGCAAGTGATTCGAGCTATTCACCGCCGCGCAAAGTATTTGCTCATAGAAACGGATACAGGGACTGCCATTGTGCACCTTGGAATGTCCGGCTCGTTACGTGTGTTGGATGCTGCTTTTCCTGCGGCTAAGCACGATCATGTCGATCTCAAACTTACAAATGGTAAAGTGCTGCGTTATAACGACCCTCGACGCTTTGGTGCTTGGCTATGGTGCGCTCCTGGTGAGTCCCATGCGGTACTTGAGCATATGGGACCAGAGCC
>NZ_JAWPOP010000529.1:0-668 GCF_033344345.1 Vibrio sp. 1978 | reverse complement strand
GGTGAGGGACTGCACGGTATCATCACCACAGATCGGGCCGACGGGTTGCTGTACGTACTCTCACGATACGAAGATCCGGAGTGGTGGTTGCCGAAATCGAAGAGCACGGCAAACCGGAATGACGCTGATCGAAAATTGAACTTTGCTCGGATCACCGGGGAGCAGCTGCGATTCGAGGCCAAAATTATCCTGGCACGGTCAATCTGGCGAGAGCGCGAGCTGAGCAATGGCACTATTAAAGTGTTGTTCGGCGATTTGGTGTGTTGGTTGAACTGGTTACACGAGCAGGGGATTAGCACTCAGGAGAAGGTGACGCCTCTGGTAGCCGCCCGCTATGTGGAATTCGTCCACCGCCTTACTTCTGCAAAAAGACCCTTCAATCCACTTGCCAGTCAGACGAAGGCGCATAAGTTCTTTGCTGTTGAGCGATGCTGGCAACTCCTTCGGGATACCCCAAGCGCGTTTGGTCACCCCTGGCCAGAAAGCTCGGCCGTCTCCCTGGCCGGGCACAAACAATCAACCAAAGCCAAGACTAAGATCATTCCAGATAACATTCTTAGGCACCTGTTCCAGCACGCCGAATCCCTGCTCGGTCAAGCTGACACCTTGCTGGCACATCGGGATGCGTTGGCTGACTTCAAACCTTGTTCTGAAAAGCGAACGACACA
>NZ_JAWPOP010000528.1:0-669 GCF_033344345.1 Vibrio sp. 1978 | reverse complement strand
ATGAATCCATAGCCCACCTTTCGCGCCCAAGAACAATTTTTTCGCAGCAATAAAAGTGCCCTTAACCTGAGGAGGCAAAGGGTAAAAGATGGCATTTGCGTTGTTCAGCGCAAATGCTTGAGATGATATGAAGAGTCCCCAGAAAATCAGGACAAGTTGGCGAAGCAAGACGAAAACCTTATATATCAATTTATATCAACTCAACTCCCTATAGGCCTTCCGTAGCTCTTGTGAGTAGGGTTATTTTGAGCCGCTAATTATTGATAATGATATCTCAATTCCTTTTAAAGAAAAGGTTCGTCTTGCCAAAGGTTGTAATTCTTACTGCTAGATCACGTAAAAGAGACATTTCATCCGCAAAACTACAACTAATTACCCTTATTTAGCCAAACATTGCGCAAAACTGTCAGCCATGTTGCCTAACAAGTTAAAGTAACTGCCTGGCTCCACTTTGATCGTGCTGCCTAATGGGTCAAGCTCGCCTTTGGCCACATCGCTGCCACGCATCACACTCTCGACAACGGCTGGTGTAAATTGAGGCTCAGAAAACACACAAGCCACGTTACCTGCTCCCAATGTTTTTCTGATCTGAATCAGCGTCTTGGCACCCGGCTTTCGGTCGGGAGTCACCGTAAAGTGTCCTAGATTATTTAACTGGTAACGCTCTTC
>NZ_JAWPOP010000052.1:0-6232 GCF_033344345.1 Vibrio sp. 1978 | reverse complement strand
GGTTGATGAAGTACTGCCTGAACAACCCATGCGTCAGTGGGTGTTGAGCTTCCCGTTTCAGCTGCGTTTCCTGTTTGCCAGCCGGCCCGAGATCATGGGGTGGGTGCTGGGCATCGTTTACCGCGTCATTGCCACGCACCTGGTCAAGAAAGCGGGCCATACCCACCAAGTGGCCAAGACGGGCGCGGTCACCCTGATCCAGCGTTTTGGATCGGCGCTCAATCTGAATGTTCACTTCCACATGCTGTTTCTCGACGGTGTGTATGTCGAGCAATCCCACGGCTCAGCGCGTTTCCGCTGGGTCAAGGCGCCGACCAGCCCAGAGCTCACCCAGCTGACGCACACCATCGCCCACCGGGTGGGTCGCTATCTGGAACGGCAAGGCCTGCTGGAACGGGATGTCGAAAACAGCTATCTGGCCTCGGATGCGGTGGATGACGACCCGATGACACCCCTGCTGGGGCACTCGATCACTTACCGTATCGCTGTCGGTTCACAGGCGGGGCGAAAGGTGTTCACTTTGCAAACTCTGCCGACCAGTGGTGATCCGTTCGGTGACGGGATTGGCAAGGTAGCCGGGTCCAGCCTGCACGCCGGCGTGGCGGCCAGGGCCGATGAACGCAAGAAGCTCGAACGGCTGTGCCGGTACATCAGCCGCCCGGCGGTATCCGAGAAGCGGCTGTCGTTAACACGAGGCGGCAACGTGCGCTACCAGCTCAAGACGCCGTACCGGGACGGCACCACGCACGTCATTTTCGAACCATTGGATTTCATTGCAAGGCTGGCCGCCCTGGTACCGAAGCCCAGAGTCAACCTAACCCGCTTCCACGGGGTGTTCGCACCCAACAGTCGGCACCGGGCGTTGGTCACGCCGGCAAAACGGGGCAGGGGCAACAAGGTCAGGGTGGCTGATGAACCGGCAACACCAGCACAACGGCGAGCGTCGATGACATGGGCGCAACGGCTCAAGCGTGTTTTCAATATCGACATCGAGACCTGCAGCGGCTGCGGCGGCGCCATGAAAGTCATCGCCTGCATTGAAGACCCTATAGTGATCAAGCAGATCCTTGATCACCTGAAGCACAAAGCCGAAACCAGCGGGACCAGGGCGTTACCCGAAAGCCGGGCGCCACCGGCTGAGCTGCTCCTGGGTCTGTTTGACTGACGAGCCTGAAGGCCAACGATACCAATCAAAATGCTGCGTTCACAGCGCCGCGGCAGGGATCCGCCGTGCTGGTTGTCGGAAAAGGAGCCGCTAGTGGGAAAGAGGAGGGTAAATTTTCAGCGTTGCTGGCTCCCCGTCAGCCGGATTGGGTTGCATCGCAGGGGTGTCGAAAGAGTCAACTGCGGTCCAAAGCTGTTGGACTTGGGTGAAAAGGGCGTTTATTCTTCCTATACGTATGATTCAAACTGCAGATGAGTTACATTTGAAAGAAAAGGTGAAAAAACCAATTGAGAAATTATTGCATGTGCTTAATGCCTCAAATAAAAAATTAATTATTCAATACCGATCATTATGAAACTATCATTAATTGTTGCCATGGATAAAAATTTTGGCATTGGTAAAGACAACGATTTGTTATGGAAATTGCCGGCTGATATGAAATTCTTTAAAGAAACTTCAACAGGTCATGTAGTAATAACCGGACGTAAAAATTATGAATCTATTCCTGAGAAATTTAGACCCTTGCCAAATCGTGAAAATGCCGTTTTAACTCACCAAATCGGCTATCAAGCACCAGGAGCTCATGTCTTTTTTTCACTTACTGAATGTTTAGAGTTCTATAAAAATGAAACCGAAAGAACTGTTTTCATCATTGGTGGGGGACAAATTTATGCAGAAGTTATGCAGCGAAACATCCTTCAAGAAATGTATATCACACAAGTAGATGGAGTGTTTGACGCAGATACTTTTTTTCCTAAATTTTCTGAATCTGAGTGGAATAGTGAAACTGTACTGAAACAGGGTATTGATGAAAAACACGCTTTTGCTTTTGAAATAAAAAAATATACACGTAAATAACTCTAAAACTTACTGTTTTTGTTGAAATGTTTTGTATGTAACGGTTTCAAAACTTCAACGACCTTACTAACTTTGCCTCCTTATGATTTTATGTATAGCTGAAAAACCTTCTGTGGCAAAAGATATTGCCGAAGTAATTGGTGCAAAACAACGCAACAACGGCTTTTATGAAGGAAATGGCTATTGGGTAACCTGGACTTTTGGCCATCTGTGTACATTGAATGAACCCCATGATTACAAAGAAAATTGGAAATACTGGAAATTGGAAGATCTGCCAATTGTACCTAAAAAATTTGGCATTAAACTAATTGATAACGATGGAGTAAAAAGGCAATTTGCTGTTATTGAAAAATTGGTAGCATCTTGTTCTGAAGTCATCAATTGCGGGGATGCCGGGCAGGAAGGGGAGTTGATACAAAGATGGGTATTGGCACCTGGTCAAGAAAGCGGGCCATACCCACCAAGTGGCCAAGACGGGCGCGGTCACCCTGATCCAGCGTTTTGGATCGGCGCTCAATCTGAATGTTCACTTCCACATGCTGTTTCTCGACGGTGTGTATGTCGAGCAATCCCACGGCTCAGCGCGTTTCCGCTGGGTCAAGGCGCCGACCAGCCCAGAGCTCACCCAGCTGACGCACACCATCGCCCACCGGGTGGGTCGCTATCTGGAACGGCAAGGCCTGCTGGAACGGGATGTCGAAAACAGCTATCTGGCCTCGGATGCGGTGGATGACGACCCGATGACACCCCTGCTGGGGCACTCGATCACTTACCGTATCGCTGTCGGTTCACAGGCGGGGCGAAAGGTGTTCACTTTGCAAACTCTGCCGACCAGTGGTGATCCGTTCGGTGACGGGATTGGCAAGGTAGCCGGGTCCAGCCTGCACGCCGGCGTGGCGGCCAGGGCCGATGAACGCAAGAAGCTCGAACGGCTGTGCCGGTACATCAGCCGCCCGGCGGTATCCGAGAAGCGGCTGTCGTTAACACGAGGCGGCAACGTGCGCTACCAGCTCAAGACGCCGTACCGGGACGGCACCACGCACGTCATTTTCGAACCATTGGATTTCATTGCAAGGCTGGCCGCCCTGGTACCGAAGCCCAGAGTCAACCTAACCCGCTTCCACGGGGTGTTCGCACCCAACAGTCGGCACCGGGCGTTGGTCACGCCGGCAAAACGGGGCAGGGGCAACAAGGTCAGGGTGGCTGATGAACCGGCAACACCAGCACAACGGCGAGCGTCGATGACATGGGCGCAACGGCTCAAGCGTGTTTTCAATATCGACATCGAGACCTGCAGCGGCTGCGGCGGCGCCATGAAAGTCATCGCCTGCATTGAAGACCCTATAGTGATCAAGCAGATCCTTGATCACCTGAAGCACAAAGCCGAAACCAGCGGGACCAGGGCGTTACCCGAAAGCCGGGCGCCACCGGCTGAGCTGCTCCTGGGTCTGTTTGACTGACGAGCCTGAAGGCCAACGATACCAATCAAAATGCTGCGTTCACAGCGCCGCGGCAGGGATCCGCCGTGCTGGTTGTCGGAAAAGGAGCCGCTAGTGGGAAAGAGGAGGGTAAATTTTCAGCGTTGCTGGCTCCCCGTCAGCCGGATTGGGTTGCATCGCAGGGGTGTCGAAAGAGTCAACTGCGGTCCAAAGCTGTTGGACTTGGGTGAAAAGGGCGTTTATTCTTCCTATACGTGCCGCGTTCCAGGCGGCGACTATGAGGGCTATGTCGATGCCCATGTGCGCCGGCTGGAGGCGCTACGCCGGGCCGGTATCGTCGAGCGGATCGACGCCGACCAATGGCGCATCCCCGATGATCTGGTCAGCCGTGCCGCCGCCCATGACGCCGGCCGAGACAGTCAGGCCAGCGTTCGCGTCCTTTCCCCGGTCGATCTGAACAAACAGATCGGATCGGACGGCGCGACCTGGCTGGACCGGCGGCTGATCCACGGCGAGACGGCCGACCTTGCGCCAACCGGCTTCGGGCAACAAGTCCGCGAAGCCATGGACCAGCGCCGCGAGCACCATATCGAACAGGGCGACGCCACCCGCAGCCGGGACAGCCGCGTCTTCTACCGGCGCAACCTTCTCGCCATCCTGCGGGAGCGCGAGGTAGCCGGCGTCGGATCGGATATGGCTTTGAGTAAGGGCCTGCCGTTCCGCGCCGCCACGGACGGCGAGAGCGTCAGCGGCAAGTTTACCGGAACCGTGCATCTATCGAGCGGCAAGTTCGCCGTGGTCGAGAAATCCCATGAGTTCACCCTTGTCCCGTGGCGGCCGATCATCGACCGCCAACTCGGCCGCGAGGTTATGGGCATCGTGCAGGGCGGGTCGGTGTCGTGGCAGTTAGGGCGGCAGAGGGGGCTGGAACGCTGAGTGCGCCCATGCCGCATTGCGAAGCAAAAGATAATCGGATAAAATGTAGCAATTCATATTCGTAAGCGTGGAGTAATCAGATGGGAAATTCCAAGTCAGCAGACAAGTAAGCCGCAACAACCAGTATTGTTGTTGCGGCGCTCTGTAAGGCTAGTCTCATCTGATTGCTGACGAGCAGACGTCGCCCGGTATTCCTTAATCGAGGGTTGATTCGTCATGACCACCACACGCCCCGCGTGGGCCTATACGCTGCCGGCAGCACTGCTGCTGATGGCTCCTTTCGACATCCTCGCTTCACTGGCGATGGATATTTATCTCCCTGTCGTTCCAGCGATGCCCGGCATCCTGAACACGACGCCCGCTATGATCCAACTCACGTTGAGCCTCTATATGGTGATGCTCGGCGTGGGCCAGGTGATTTTTGGTCCGCTCTCAGACAGAATCGGGCGACGGCCAATTCTACTTGCGGGCGCAACGGCTTTCGTCATTGCGTCTCTGGGAGCAGCTTGGTCTTCAACTGCACCGGCCTTTGTCGCTTTCCGTCTACTTCAAGCAGTGGGCGCGTCGGCCATGCTGGTGGCGACGTTCGCGACGGTTCGCGACGTTTATGCCAACCGTCCTGAGGGTGTCGTCATCTACGGCCTTTTCAGTTCGATGCTGGCGTTCGTGCCTGCGCTCGGCCCTATCGCCGGAGTATTGATCGGCGAGTTCTTGGGATGGCAGGCGATATTCATTACTTTGGCTATACTGGCGATGCTCGCACTCCTAAATGCGGGTTTCAGGTGGCACGAAACCCGCCCTCTGGATCAAGTCAAGACGCGCCGATCTGTCTTGCCGATCTTCGCGAGTCCGGCTTTTTGGGTTTACACTGTCGGCTTTAGCGCCGGTATGGGCACCTACTTCGTCTTCTTCTCGACGGCTCCCCGTGTGCTCATAGGCCAAGCGGAATATTCCGAGATCGGATTCAGCTTTGCCTTCGCCACTGTCGCGCTTGTAATGATCGTGACAACCCGTTTCGCGAAGTCCTTTGTCGCCAGATGGGGCATCGCAGGATGCGTGGCGCGTGGGATGGCGTTGCTTGTTTGCGGAGCGGTCCTGTTGGGGATCGGCGAACTTTACGGCTCGCCGTCATTCCTCACCTTCATCCTACCGATGTGGGTTGTCGCGGTCGGTATTGTCTTCACGGTGTCCGTTACCGCGAACGGCGCTTTGGCAGAGTTCGACGACATCGCGGGATCAGCGGTCGCGTTCTACTTCTGCGTTCAAAGCCTGATAGTCAGCATTGTCGGGACATTGGCGGTGGCACTTTTAAACGGTGACACAGCGTGGCCCGTGATCTGTTACGCCACGGCGATGGCGGTACTGGTTTCGTTGGGGCTGGTGCTCCTTCGGCTCCGTGGGGCTGCCACCGAGAAGTCGCCAGTCGTCTAACCGACGACTGGTAGCAGGCCCGCTCCGATGCGGCGCACTAACCATCGAAACCTCGTGAATGTCGGTATCCTGTCTGGCAGGATACCGCTCATTTCCCTTGTTCAGTTCATCGCCGTCGCCGAGCATCTGAATTTTCGGCATGCGGCCAAGGCACTTGGTATCAGCCAGTCGAGCGTCAGCGCGCGTGTGAAAGCGCTGGAGGATAACCTTGGTGTCCTGCTATTTGAGCGCCATGCGCGGGGCGTTCGGCTAACAGACGCAGGCAGGCACTTCATGGAGCGTGTCACGGCGGGTGTCGATCAACTCGATCACGCAGTGAAGACCGCGGAGTGACGGGCACTGGCTGGCAATGTCTAGCAACGGCAGGCATTTCGGCTGAGGGTAAAAGAACTTTCCGCTAAGC
>NZ_JAWPOP010000527.1:0-669 GCF_033344345.1 Vibrio sp. 1978 | reverse complement strand
CAACAAGGCCTCCAACGCGCCATTGTTTATGGTGCACGATGTAGGACTGGGTCATGGCGCGGTGGGCGGCGTGATTCAAAGCGGTTATCGCCAAGGTGTTGAAGCGGCTAGATTACTTGAACAGGTGCTCGACCACCCACAAGAACCATTACCTCCGGTGGTGAATGGCGATTCTGAAATCAAGCTCGATTACCAAGCGGTCGTGCGCTGGGGGTTGGGCGCAGAGCAAGAATCCTCGGCGGTCTTTTTTAATAAGCCGATGGAATTTTCGGAGCGTTTCGCCAAAGAAATTCGCTTGTTTGGCAGTTTGTTTGTGTTGATGCTGGTGGCCATTTTGCTACTGAGCTACTACTTGCAACGCATTCGTCGCAGCGAGACAGCTGCTCGTGAAAGCCAAGCGATTTTAGAGTCCATTTTTGACCAAAGTATGCAGTACATGGGGATTTTGGATAAACATGGTTTGCTTAAATCTGGCAACGATCGTCTGCAATCTTTGCTCTATCATCAGGAATTACGCTTAGATAAGCCACTTTGGTTACATCAAAACTGGAGTGAACAAGCACGCCACGCGATCGCCGATTATTTTGATGCACCGCAGCAACAAGTTTCGACATTTGAAGCCGAAATCTGGAGCAAAGAGCACGGCTCTATGGTGCTCGAAATTTCCTT
>NZ_JAWPOP010000526.1:0-669 GCF_033344345.1 Vibrio sp. 1978 | reverse complement strand
CAACCAACAACCAACGCGCAGTATTTGAAGGGGTTGTAGGGTTTGATTCGAGAGCTAAACCCAAATCAGCCATGCAATCATGGCTGTTTTGGGGCCAGTGTTCACTTGGAAGTGATACCAAGTAGAAAGAGCATTATGCGCGGCTGGTTTGTTTGTAGCGGTCAAAAATAACAGCAGCAAGTAATATGGCACCGCGTACGACGTATTGCGCGAATGGTGACATGTTGAGAAGGTTCATTGCATTTTCGACTGTACCCAAAATCAGCACGCCAGCAATCACGTAAGAGACTTTACCGATACCACCTTTTAGCGACACACCACCAAGGACACAGGCAGAGATAACCACCAATTCAAAGCCCACAGACGTCATAGGCTGACCACTGGTCATACGCGCCGCCAAAATAACCCCCGCCAATGCCGAGATAAAGCCAGACACGGTGAAGATTATCATCTTAGTTTTCACGACATTCACACCCGCTAAGCGAGCCGCTTCTTCGTTGCCCCCAATCGCGAGCGTGTTACGACCATAAACAGTGCGATTCAGCAAGAAAGCAAAAACTCCAAAGGTAATGATCGTCAACCAAATAGGCGTTGGGATACCAATAAATGATGAGTTACCCAGTGCAAAGAAGCTCTCTTCTGTGATGCCCACCGCTTTACCATCTGAGA
>NZ_JAWPOP010000525.1:0-669 GCF_033344345.1 Vibrio sp. 1978 | reverse complement strand
CAGCTAGAGCATGCGGATAGCCTCGTTCTTCGGTCAGTTTAATCGCGTATTGTTCGATTTCGTCTTCAGACCAATTAACGGTCACTGGATGTTGCGCTTCTACATTATGTTGAGGCGTGATATCAAACCAATACTGAAGCATTTTTTGAGCAGCCAACAACGTAGAAGACGCTTTCACAACTTCAATTCGAGCGTAGTGATTTTGTTCGAATGAAACATCTGCCGCGCGAAGCACAGGATCTGTGCCTGGAATCTGTTGAGCACCAAACAATGCTTTGCCACCTTTTTCCGCTGTTTTGTAATCAGGGATAAATTGGGCCATGTGTTGTATTGCGTTATGCGTTCTTTCACCCAAAATTTCTTCACGCCACCCACTGCGAATTTTAGACAGTAACGGTACAGGTAGCTCAGGTTGAGCAGAGAGTGCCGTGCTTTCAACTAAGCCATCTTCAAACAACGTGATCTCTTTCGTCATGCCGTGCAGCTGGAAATAGCCATCTCCATAAGGAGTTAACTGCGCCATTCCTTTATCTGTGCCACGGGGGCCGTGGAAAATGACTTCTGGCCATTGCTGGTTACATTCGTTCCATTTGGTCACGTAAGCGGCTTTGAATTCAACTAAACGGTCACGCTTAGCACCAACTGCGTTATCAATAGTTCCCGTCTCGA
>NZ_JAWPOP010000524.1:0-670 GCF_033344345.1 Vibrio sp. 1978 | reverse complement strand
CAATTGAACAAGTAACAATAACTGAATCAGTGACAACATGGTCTCGCACCCAAGCAAGCAGAAATGAGGCTACACCCTTACCACGAGCAGACGGTCTAGTTTCATAGCCAACATGACCAATGACATTTTCTACGTTGGCATTAGTACCTTTGCGAACTCGGATTGCACCTAAAATTTCGGAGTTCGATACACAGTAGTAAGTTGTGCTAGGTAAATATCCCTTTGGTAACTCGGAGATTGCCTTTGAGCGTTCGACCAAACCTGACAAATAAGCTGTAGGATCTTGCTCCTCACCCGAATATTTTGGAATACCCGATTCTAGGCATTCTTTCGCATAACTCGCTAATATTGGCGCCAAATCAGGGTTGGCCTCTACCACCTCCATGTCAATTTTCCTCATAAGCACATAACGCCAAATTAAGGTGTGAACAACGCTAACACCTTACCTAAAGCATTGTGCCATAAACACTAAACTGGCTTGAAGCGAAAGCGCCGAGCGTTGTGAATCACTCTTAAATTTATTGTTATGTACGTTGTACCGAACGCACTGGTACCCAACCGACTTCACCCGTTGACCTCGAAACTCGATACCACTCATTGAGTTCGAATAGCACTGACAGTTTTTCGCCAATGACAGTATTAAGCTCAACATTGTCATAGTCTTCAAGCA
>NZ_JAWPOP010000523.1:0-670 GCF_033344345.1 Vibrio sp. 1978 | reverse complement strand
CAATGAAAAAAACAATTCTCGCACTCTCTATCGGTCTACTGAGCGCCTGCAGCCAAATTCCAGAAAATGCCATCGTATTAAGCGTTGGAGACGATACTGCCGTCTTCGAACCAAACTCAGACGGTTTACTCGTCGCAGAGCAAAAACTAGAAAAAGGCAACTACACCTTTACCATTGCCGACAGCAAACAAACCTGTGGCAACAGCTTTGCGCTAGCGGAAGAAAGCCGCATCAAATTCAATACACCATTAAAAATGGATAACTGCGCAACCGACACATCTATGCCGCTGCGCATTTTCAAAGCCAATACCTACCTCTTCACGCTCAATCCAGACACCAATGAGCTAACCGTTAAAATCAAACCAAAACAGAGTCAGGACATCACCTATTCTTGCCCTGTTGCAACCGACACAGCTAAAACCATCAACGTAGCCCAAACCTTTAATGATGGCACTGTTGTTCGTGACGCCTTAACCGGGCAAGAAGCCACCGTCGCCAATGGCAGCGTAACCATGCAACCAGGCCCAATTAGCCAAGGTCTATTACTGTTAGAAGAGGTTGATCAGCAAGCCGAAAAACCTTTCAGCTGGGACAACGCGACGGTGTATTTTGTCATGACCGACCGCTTCTATAACGGCAACCCGGACAACGACAACAGCTACGGTCGCAA
>NZ_JAWPOP010000522.1:0-670 GCF_033344345.1 Vibrio sp. 1978 | reverse complement strand
GTTTCCTTTCTAATGAGGAGTTACCCGTCATACTCTTCTTATTGTGCCTCCAGCCAAAATCGAACTTGGCTTCCGTCTTCGGTTTGGTTTTGGTGCGTAATACGAATGACCTGTCCAAAGTGCGCAGCACAGCCTTTGAGCAACCCCAAACAAACATGCGCCATACACCTTGCACTATGGTAGTCGAACACCAGTTCTGACTGTGTTTCGCTGATAAAATCGAACTTAGGCGGATTGGCGTCTGGGTAACGTTTTTTAACTTCTACATGAATAAAGCTTTCTACATGTCGAACAAATTGAAAGGTATTGTCGCACTGCTGCAAGCTTGCATGACTGGGAATGGAGCGTAGCAGGTTCAAAAATACGCTTTCACCAAACACTTCTTGTAACTGCTCTGGGGGAATATCAGAAACTTTGCTGAGATTGACGATCAGTTTGACTAAGTCTCGGTGATCATAACTGCCGACAGAGGTATATACCCCTTCGTCATCGGAAAGTTCGAGCACTTGGTCAAGCACTTCAAGTCCAAATTTGCTTTCCACTAACTCCATGAACTCGGTAAAGATTATCCCTTTCATTGGCAAACACCAACCTCATTGCAACGCCTTAAAAATAAGAATGGTGTATAACCCTATAAGTTTCAAATCAATATGCTTCGGCAGAGTGAGAC
>NZ_JAWPOP010000521.1:0-670 GCF_033344345.1 Vibrio sp. 1978 | reverse complement strand
AGAGGCTGGTTTATTTCACCTGAGCCACTACGCTACGACCCTACTCAGACACTTAATTTTCCGAACATGGCGAAAGCGCAAAATCGCGTGCCAAAAACGGAGCTGATTGCGGCAAAGGGCACTTTAGCTAACAAGCAATCTGCGCGCTTGTTACAACTGCAGCCGTTTTCTGATGTTTTTCGTGTCGACCGCGTTCGATATTTGGAAGAGAGACCTGTTGTGTATGTGACCAACTATATTCGCCCAGAGATCTTCCCCAATTTATTGAGCTTTGATTTGACCAACTCGCTGACCGACATTTATCGCGAGCACTTTGGTGTGGTGTATCAGAAGACGCGTTACCGTATTTCTACCAGTACCTTGCTTGGTGAAGTCGCGCAAGCGTTGCGAGCAACCTCTGGCACTCCTGCAATGGTTGTTGAACGTACTAACTATAACCAACATGGCGAGTTAATTGACTGCGATATTGAATACTGGCGTCACGATGCCATCAGTATTGAGTCGGTAGCAGAGCTCAATCACTAATGTTCGCATTTTCATATTCAAAGGCTCCATCTCGGAGCCTTTGTTTTATCTAAACAGGAAAACAAATGGATTTCTTGGCAATCGCACTCGTTGTATTTTCTGCGGTTTTGCATGCTGGTTGGAATATCTTGGGTAAAAACCATTC
>NZ_JAWPOP010000520.1:0-670 GCF_033344345.1 Vibrio sp. 1978 | reverse complement strand
TGCGGTATCCCCTACCACGTTCGAAGAGGTACAGAACATATCGTTGATACGGTCAACCGCTGCAATGATAGCTAAACCTTCTGGTGGAAGACCCAATTGGTGAAGAAGCACACCAACCATCACCACACCACCACCTGGTACGCCACCAGCACCAATAGAAAGAAGAAGAATCGTCAGACCGAGTGTAAACACATCAGCGGTGTTAATTGGCTGGCCAAACGCGTTAGCAACGAAGATTGTTGCAAGCGCGATATAAATAGATACACCCGACATGTTCATCGTCGCGCCTAGCGGTACACCAAAACCCGCAACTGATTTAGAAACTTGCAGTTTCTCTGTCAGAGTACGCATGGTTACAGGGATGGTTGCATTTGAACTTGCCGTAGATAGGGAAAATAGGATTTGTTCACGAGTTGCACGGAGAAACGCCTTTGGAGAAGTTCCAGTCGTAATGCCAACTGCCATTGGATAGAAGATGAAAATCCAGAACACAAGCATAGCCACGACAAGCGCAACGTAACCTGCAACAGACATCAGTGTATTCGCATTTAAGGTTGCACCTAGTTGAATCATCAGAGCAAACACACCGTAAGGTGCTAGACTCATGACCAAACCAACCAGCTTCATCATGATCTCATTGGCCATCTTAAACGTGCGGATAGCAGGGCCA
>NZ_JAWPOP010000519.1:0-672 GCF_033344345.1 Vibrio sp. 1978 | reverse complement strand
GATGGATTGATCTTGCCTTGCGAGGAAAGCTCAATAGATTCCACCATGTCACCCTTTGAACCACCAGACGTTCCTACAATATGGGTTGATTCGTAATGCACGTTGTAGAAGTTAAACGGCACTTTGAAATTCTTATCCGTTGGGCCAGCAAAGAAGTTGAGGCAGCCATCATTGCCAAGCAGCTCATCGGCTTGTTCTAGCACTTGAGCAACCGCCGCGTATACCATTACATCGTCGTAGCCTTTGCCACCGTTGAGTGCTTTGAGATACGCGACCGGATCGTCGATTTGAGCGGTATTCACGTAGTGCAGTTCTACGCCCTGCTCTTTAGCTTTTGCAACCGGAATGAGGCTTTCAGCTCGGTCTAAACGCGCAGCGTCGATGTCAGTAACCACCACCAGCGTTGGCTTTACAGGGCCGTTGATCGCATAGTCAATCGCACCAATGCCCATTGGGCCAGCACAAGCGAGTAGCGCTAACGCACCACCTTCTTTAATGCCCATATCGTGTTCGTACACGTATTGGGTGGTGTGGTAGCTCGCGTGGTACGCACCAATAATGCAAGACATTGGCTCAGCAAGCGAAGCATCAGCAAAGTAATCGCCATGGTAAGGCAGTACGCAACCTAGGTCGATAGCGATTTTAGGAATAATGGAATACGTCGCGTTGCCA
>NZ_JAWPOP010000518.1:0-672 GCF_033344345.1 Vibrio sp. 1978 | reverse complement strand
CTGATGGCAGCTTCAGCTACGTTGCGACCGCAGATGGCAACCCTGTCTTTACGTTGGTAGTGGAAACGGATGGCAGTTATAACTTCACACTGGAAGGCCCAATCGATCACGCTATTAATAGCGACGAGCTAACGCTGAACTTCCCAATCATCGCAACGGACTTTGATGGTGACACCAGCTCCGCGGTGATCCCAGTGACTATCTTCGATGACCAACCGACCATCACAAACGTCGATGCCATTACAGTGGATGAAGACGATTTAACGAGAATTGGCTCTGCTCAAGATGGCGTTGTTTCTATTGATGGCAAGTTCACCACAACGGAAGGTTCTGACCGAGTGGTGAGCTATCAACTCGACGGCTCGACGAACCCTGTAGCAGGATTAACGTCGCACGGCGAAGTTGTTGATTTGGTTGAAACAGCGAATGCAGATGGCAGCTTCACTTACACTGCGACCGCTGACGGCAACCCTGTATTTACGTTGGTGGTGAACACCGATGGTTCATACAACTTTACGTTGGAAGGCCCAATCGATCACGCGACTGGTAGTGATGAACTGACGCTAAACTTTCCAATCATCGCGACCGACTTTGATGGCGATACGTCATCGGCAACCATCCCTGTAACCATTGTTGATGACCAGCCAACAATTAACAATGTTCAAGCGATCA
>NZ_JAWPOP010000051.1:0-6368 GCF_033344345.1 Vibrio sp. 1978 | reverse complement strand
TGTTTTACCGTGGTCAACGTGGCCGATAGTACCAACGTTAACGTGCGGTTTCGTACGTTCAAATTTTTCTTTAGACATGAGTGGTCCCTCTAGGTACGGATTTAGGTGGCCCAAATTGACCACGCAACCAAAAAAGATAATTGGTAAATCTAATATCAAAAGGAAATAAACTTGAGAGCTGGTGCTGATAGGCAGACTCGAACTGCCGACCTCATCCTTACCAAGGATGCGCTCTACCACCTGAGCTATATCAGCACTCAAATTAGAGTGGAGCGGGCAGCGGGAATCGAACCCGCATCATCAGCTTGGAAGGCTGAGGTAATAGCCATTATACGATGCCCGCAACACGTAACTCTGAGAGCTATTTCCTAAAGAATATGGTGGAGGGGGACGGATTCGAACCATCGAAGGCAGTGCCGGCAGATTTACAGTCTGCTCCCTTTGGCCACTCGGGAACCCCTCCAAATTTTCAAGCCATTCAGACTACTAAAGGAAAGAATGGTGCCGACTACCGGAATCGAACTGGTGACCTACTGATTACAAGTCAGTTGCTCTACCTACTGAGCTAAGTCGGCATAAGTGGTGCGCATTCTATTGAATGATTTTCTAGGTTGCAATAGTAATTTGAAAAAAAATCATAAATTTCGATTTTTTAGATTCGTTTGCTGCAAATTCGTACAAACTTAGCTTTTTTAAAGCAAACTTCGACCTTTGTCGTTTGCTTTGAAGTTCGCTTGATGTATGTTCTTGCTTCTATTAAACCAAGGATAAAAGAGACCCATGAGTCCATTTTTGTCATTTGACCGTGCAAATTGGGCCGAGTTAAGAAACTCTGTACCGATGACACTTTCTGAAGACGACTTGACTGCGCTTCAGGGCATTAATGAAAACCTAACCATGGAGGAAGCGGTAGAGATCTACCTTCCTTTGTCTCGTCTTTTGAATCTGTATGTCCAAGCTCGTCAAAGCCGCAATTCCGTATTACAACAATTCTTAAATACAGAGGAACATGCTCCCCCTTTCGTAATTGGTATCGCTGGCAGTGTTGCTGTAGGCAAAAGTACGACTGCTCGTATTCTAACGGCATTGCTTTCTCGTTGGGAGAATCATCCCAAAGTCTCCTTGGTTACAACAGATGGCTTCCTATATCCGAAAAAAGTACTAGAAGAACGCGGTATCATGCATCGTAAAGGCTTCCCTGAATCCTATGATATCAAGCGTTTAGTCGAGTTCATGTCTGACGTAAAGGCAGGAAAGCCCGATCTTGAAGTACCCATCTACTCTCACATCACGTATGACATTACTGATGAACTAAGAAAAGTGGATAGACCGGATGTTCTTATTATTGAAGGTTTAAACGTTCTGCAAAGTGGAATGGACTATCCACATGACCCGCATCGTGTCTTCGTCTCTGACTTTTTAGATTTTTCAATTTATGTCGACGCAGAAACAGAGACCATTGAACATTGGTATGTAGAACGCTTTTTAAAGTTTCGCCAAGGGGCCTTTACGAAACCTGGATCTTATTTTAGCCACTACACACAACTCTCTGTCGATGACGCAAAGAAAAAAGCGAAGCAAATTTGGCATGATATTAATGGGCTCAATTTAGAATTGAATATTCTTCCAACTCGTGAGAGAGCCCACTTGATTCTACACAAAGGCGTTAACCACTTGGTTGATAAAGTCTCGTTGCGAAAGTAATCGAAGATTAGTCACTTTTACGCAACGAGATTTCACCACCAATATAAGTCTCTAGTCCTTGGGAGGTTTCAATTAATATTCCACCTTGATGATCGATGCCTCGAACGACGCCATATACCTCTCTAGGACCAATAAGCAGTTTGACCTGACGATTAAGGAAATTGTCTAACCGATTCCAACGTTCGATAAAGCCAGTAAGTCCTTTCATTTCATATTCGACAAGTGCGGAATTCCAATGCTTGATAAGTGTCATTGCTAGAACATTTCTATCGATCTTGAGACTCTGATTTACTTGGTTCAACGTGGTCCATGGCTGGTCAATCTCAGGCTGGTCGTCAGGCATTCCAATATTCAGGCCCATCCCAATCACTAGATGAGCAGCCCCACCGGCCTGACCCGACATTTCAACCAAGATTCCGGCCAGTTTTTTATCTTGATAATACAAGTCATTCGGCCACTTGAGTTTAACACCTTGCATGCCTACTTCTTCCAGAGCTTCCACTGCGGCAATCCCAATCACCAAGCTCAAGCCCATTGCCGCAGCCATTCCCGCATCCAGTCGCCAATACATAGAGAGATATAAGTTAGAGCCAAACGGTGAGACCCATTGTCTACCGCGGCGACCACGCCCTTGTGCTTGATATTCAGCAATACAAACACGGCCCTTTTCCGAATCCACGACTCTGTCGAGCAAATACTGGTTCGTTGAGTCAATCACAGGGACAAGTTCAACAAGTGACTCCGAGCTAGTGGTCAGGAGTGTCTCGTCTAACAACTGCAATGGTGAAGCTAATTGGTAACCACGCCCTTGCACTCGATAAATATCAATACCCCATTCACTAAGACCTTTAATGTGCTTAGCGATTGCCGCTCTGGAAACATTAAGATCGTCGCCCAACGCTTCTCCTGAATGAAACTCTCCATCACTTAATAACCTTAAAATATGAAGTTTCGTAGAGTGATCTTTTCTCATCTAGATGCCTCGATCTGAGTCAAATTCGTCTCCCCGGTACGATTGAGAAAGCGTACTTCATGCTCAAGTATGATTTGGTATTTATCCCATACCGTCTGCTTCACTAAAGAAGCAAGCGCGACAATGTCATCAGCACTACAATTATCCATGTTGGTCAAAACCAAAGCTTGCATAGGGTTGACCTGCGCACCGTGTACAGACTTCCCTTTTAATCCACACTGATCGATAAGCCAACCAGCAGCAATTTTCATTCCTCCAGAAGCTGGGTAGGCCACTACGTTAGGGTATTTTTTTGTGAGTCGATCATAGTGATCTTGCGTGATCACTGGGTTTTTAAAGAAACTACCTGCGTTACCTATCTTGGTTGGATCTGGCAGTTTTGCCTTTCGCACTTGGCATACTCGTTCGAAGATAGAAGCAGGGCTGAGTTGTTCTTCTGGGATACTTTGTAAAGGACCGTACTGGTTAATCGGCTGCCATTGCTTCGCCAACTTAAGCCCTAATGCGGTGATAAAGCACTTTCCGTGCAACGCATGTTTAAATATGGAATCCCTATAGGCAAACTCACAGTCTTGGGCGTGCATTCTTTTGTTTTCAAACGTAGTTAGATCAAGAACATCTACATAATCACAGATGTCTTTTAGCTCTAGGCCATACGCACCAATGTTCTGAATAGGAGCCGAGCCAGCACAACCTGGAATCAAAGCTAAGTTCTCGATCCCACCGATCCCCTGATTCACACACCAGGAAACCAATTCAGGCCAATCTTCACCACCGGCAATATGTAATAGGTAGTGCTCATCCGTTTCCGTGACTTCTTTACCCATGATTCGATTAACAATCACTAATCCCTCAAAATGTTCTGTAAAAAGAACATTACTTCCTTTACCTAAAAAAAGTTTCGGTAAATGGGTGAATCTTGGGTTTTGAAATAGCTCAATAACATCTTCAAGCGACTCAACGATAGCTAAATAGGAACACGATTGTTCAATTCCAAAAGTATGGTAAGCCTTTAGGCTCGCATTTGTTTTAATTTGCATAGTAGGTTTGCAACACCAGATAAGATTCTCTTAAACTGTCGACATTCTACATTAGTTATCTTTTAACCGCAGTGACAATACCAGACTCATTAATCATAGAAGTGTTAAATCCCATCAAGCTCCCCCTCATTAAGAAACTATACAAAGCGTATTACCCTGCGGGTCGAGCCAAAAAAGATGAATTGATCATTACAGCAAGCCATAAAGGTGAAATCATTGCGTTACTACGTTTAAAAAGTGTAGATAAAGTTCGTCTATTGACAGGAATGTTGGTCATTCCGAAAGTTAGGGGAACAGGGATTGGAAAAAAACTACTAACTCATTGTAAAAACAATGTTTTCACTGATGGCGATTATTGCTTCGCGTTTACACATCTCGAATCCTATTATTCCAAGCATGGATTCACAACAATTGATTGCTCTGAGCTACCACACCCGCTAAAAATGGCATTTCAACGTTATGTAGATAGCGGTAAAGATCTCATTCCAATGCAATTCATCTCTTCAACGACATCAAAACGCGTGCTTTTGTAGCCAGGTAAATCATATCTTTGATAAAATGGCAGGTTCGCAATATTGCACTAAACTAAGGTACTCATACCGATATGATAGTAAGTAGGAATCCATTCGAACAGTTGCCAAGTCTCGCTGTCAATCCGGAAGACTTTGATGTTCTGTATTCAGCAGAATCATTCAGAACCCGTCTTTTAGATGCTATCAGCAAAGCAACGTCGCGAATTTACCTAGTCGCTCTATATCTGGAAGATGATGAAGCTGGACGTGAAATTCTCACTGCGCTTTATGAAGCGAAACAGCGCAATCCTGGGTTGGACATCAATATCTGTGTCGACTGGCATCGAGCGCAGCGTGGCCTGATTGGTGCGGAGACATCTGAGGGTAATTCAGCGCTTTACAAAGCATATGCCAGCAAATACCAACACCCAATCCCTGTCTATGGCATACCAGTGCGTGGCAGAGAAGTTTTTGGGGTACTGCATTTAAAAGGCTTCATTGTCGATGATACTGTTATCTACAGTGGGGCGAGCTTAAATAACGTTTATCTCCATTATCATGAACGTTATCGATTTGATCGTTACCATGTGATTCGACATGAATCTTTAGCGAATTCAATGGTGCAATTCATTCAGGAAGAAATGATTGCTCACCCTGCCGTTAATGATCTTGCAGGAAAAGATAAGCCAGAAACCAAAGAAATTAAGTCGGCGATTCGCCAACTGAGGGCTTCTCTTGCTCAAGCCAATTATAAGTTTGAAGACCAAGCTGCAACAGAAGAAAGCGTAAAAGTCACTCCGTTAGTTGGGCTAGGCAAACGCCGTAATCTACTCAATCAACAGATTGTAAAGTTATTGGCAGCAGCCCAAGACGAAATTTTCATTTGTACGCCTTACTTTAACTTCCCTAAAGCACTTCATCGTGAAGTGAAACGAGCCATGAAGCGTGGTGTGAAAGTAACTATTGTTGTGGGTGATAAAACCGCCAACGACTTTTACATTGCACCTGAGGAAGACTTTAAAACCATTGGCGGACTTCCATATCTTTACGAAGTGAATTTACGTCGCTTTGCGAAAACCAATGAAGCGAATATCGCCGCACGTAAATTGTCAATTCACCTATGGAAGCATGACAATAACAGCTTCCACCTTAAGGGTATTTGGGTTGATAAACGCTATATGCTACTTACTGGGAATAACTTAAATCCACGTGCTTGGTCACTCGACCTAGAAAATGGACTACTCATACAAGACAATTATGCGAAGCTCACTGAGAAGTTTGAAGACGAAGTTTCGCGTATTCTTGAGCATACTCACCTTATCTGTACTTATAAGCAATTAGAGAAAGTAGAAGACTATCCTATAGGGGTACAGCGACTGGTCAGAAAAATTACCCGCCTAAAGGCAGATGGTGTTTTAAAGCGTATTCTTTAGACATCATTTCTCGCTCTAAAGTACGTCGAGATTTTTATACTAAGCCAACCGCTTTAGCAGTTGGCTTTTTCATATAATCCATTTGGAATACTTAACTATTTTCTAGTACCGCTAGTGAGCACATAACCACTTAGATCTAGAGCGACTCTCTTAATGGGTTTGAGCTTTGACGTTTGTGAGTTATTCCGCATAGCTTACAGCCTCGAGCTAAGCTCCCCCTCTCTGTTCTGGCGCTTCTTACCCCTTGGCGATATATTTTTTCTGAGACTCATCAAATGTTCAGCGTCGAAAATCATCACCTCGCTAATGAAGAGCTCCTTCAATCTTTCACCTTCCAATTCTTTTCAAGTCGTTTGATTTTTGAGCCAGGAGAGATTGGGGGTATATATGACACTTTTCTGGATTATGCGCACAGTTCGTTTTTTCTTTCTCATCAAGATTCAAGCCGTTGAACGCCTTTGAATACCATAGATTACTTAGGTTTGTTTGTAGGTCATATTGTCTTTCCACAGCATCAACGGCCTATATTAATTAAAGCCTAGTGTGTAATCACGCAGAGTTCGCTTAGTAGGGATTATGGGGAGTAGTCTAATTAGGTGTAAACACACTTCAGGGAAACGCCGCAGTAGAAACGAAAAAAGCCTCAGTCTTTCGACTGAGGCTTAATATAAGTGGCGGAGTGGACGGGACTCGAACCCGCGACCCC
>NZ_JAWPOP010000517.1:0-673 GCF_033344345.1 Vibrio sp. 1978 | reverse complement strand
TGAGAAATACCATTAAGTTAAAAATCCAGATTGCTATCGCAGTCATTATCGCCATCGTAAGTGGCGTTCAAGCTTGGGTTTCCGTTAATCAACTTCACGAAGAAACCACATCCACACTCAACCGAGAAATACAGAATATTTCTGAGTCGACTAACCGTTATATCAGCGATTGGCTCTCAATTCGTAGCGATATGATGTTGGCTAACGAACAAATCATCGCCGGTTCTGATGATGCAGATCGCGAGTTATTGCTGACCAAACGCGCGGGGAAATTTCTCTCGGTTTACGCAGGGTTCTCTGACGGCGCGATTGCCTACGGCGATAAAAGCGAATCATGGCCATCCGATTACGACCCTCGAACTCGCCCTTGGTATCAAGACGCGATGGCACAATCTGGGCTGAACATTACCGAGCCATACCAAGACTTTGATGGCAGTATTGTGGTCAGCTTTGCCAAAGCGTTTAACCAAAACAAACAAGGCGTATTGGCCGCTGACTTGGCCGTCACAGACATCATCAGCGAAGTATTGAATATCCAACTGGATAACAACGGCTTCGCGTTTTTGGTGGATGGCAACAATAATCTCGTCGCTTATAAAGATGAAAAGCTCAGCCAGAAACCGCTCACCACGTTAAATCCAGAGCTACCTCGCGATAAAATGGCCAGCTTGGC
>NZ_JAWPOP010000516.1:0-673 GCF_033344345.1 Vibrio sp. 1978 | reverse complement strand
AGAGGTTAGGGAGTTTGAGCCGCCTAAGGCGAAAACAAACCCGAAAGACATCAACGCGGAAGATTTCTTGCCGTCTGGTGTTACGCCTCAGAAAGCACTCCAGATGCTCAAGGACATGATCCAAAAACGCTCGGGCAGATGGCTCGTGACACCTGTCCTGGAAGAGGATGGCTGCTTAGTAACCAGTGACAAAGCCTTCGACATGATTGCCGGTGAAAACATCGGCATCAGCAAACACATCCTCTGCGGGATGCTGAGCCGGGCACAGAGACGGCCTTTGCTCAAGAAACGTCAGGGAAAACTGTATTTAGAGGTAAATGAAACATGACAATGAGTTATGACCCGCTCGCCTACGAGATGCCGTGGCGGCCCAACTATGAAAAAAATGCTGTAGCAGGCTGGCTTGCCGCCTCCGGCGCGGCTTTGGCCGTAGAGCAAGTCAGCACGATGCCTCCGGAGCCCTTCTATTGGATGACGGGGATCTGTGGCGTGATGGCGATGGCTCGTTTGCCAAAGGCTATCAAACTTCACCTGCTCCAAAAGCATTTGAAGGGGCGTGATCTGGAGTTTATTTCTATTGCGGAGCTCCAAAAGTACATCAAGGACACGCCGGACGATATGTGGCTTGGTAGTGGGTTCCTGTGGGAAAACCGCCATGCCCAGCGCGTGTTTG
>NZ_JAWPOP010000515.1:0-674 GCF_033344345.1 Vibrio sp. 1978 | reverse complement strand
CTACGTACGTTACCGTTCTTCCCTGTTGATGGTCGAGATTTGAACCCGCTTCTGCAAGACCCAGGGCTGATTGTACATCCACCGATGCTGTACATGGGTTACGTCGGTTTCTCTGTTGCGTTTTCGTTCGCGATTGCCTCTCTAATGACAGGTCGTCTTGATACAGCATGGGCGCGCTGGTCTCGTCCTTGGACAACGGCGGCTTGGGTATTCCTAACTCTGGGTATCGCACTAGGTTCTTGGTGGGCTT
This sequence comes from Vibrio sp. 1978, assembly GCF_033344345.1. Lineage (NCBI taxonomy): Bacteria > Pseudomonadati > Pseudomonadota > Gammaproteobacteria > Vibrionales > Vibrionaceae > Vibrio > Vibrio sp. 1978. The sequence continues at coordinate 424 of NZ_JAWPOP010000515.1, read as the reverse complement.
ATTACGAACTTGGCTGGGGCGGCTGGTGGTTCTGGGATCCAGTAGAAAACGCATCCTTTATGCCTTGGCTAGCAGGCACTGCACTCATGCACTCGCTAGCAGTAACGGAAAAACGCGGTACATTTAAAGCTTGGACAGTATTGCTAGCGATCTCTGCATTCTCGTTGAGTTTGTTAGGTACTTTTTTAGTTCGTTCGGGCATTTTGGTGTCAGTACACGCGTTCGCGTCCGATCCTTCTCGCGGTATGTTTATCCTGGGTTTCCTTGTCTTCGTTATCGGTGGCTCTTTACTGCTATTCGCGGTGAAAGGTGCGGCGGTACGTGTTCGTGGTAACTTTGATTTAGTGTCGCGCGAAAACGCACTTCTGGCCAATAACGTCTTGCTGATGGCTGCACTTGTAGTTTTCTGAGTGGGTACGTTGTT
>NZ_JAWPOP010000514.1:0-675 GCF_033344345.1 Vibrio sp. 1978 | reverse complement strand
TGGCGTTACTGGATGAACACTTCCACCCAAAGTACAATGGCAGCCGACATAATAGAGTCAGTAGGAAATTATGAGTAACACGACGGCGAAAAAGTCGAATCCCCTATTCGAGATCCTTTTTAACGTATTCATCCCTTCGTTCATCTTGATGAAATACAGTGGCGAAGAGCACCTAGGAACCGCAATGGCACTGGTTGTCGCTTTGCTCTTTCCTGTGGTTTACGGCGGTATGGATCTCATCCGCAACAAGAAGTTTAACTTTATCTCAGCACTTGGTTTTATCAGCGTATTATTAACTGGCGGCATTGGCTTGTTGGAGCTTGATACTCGCTGGTTAGCCTTGAAAGAAGCCTTGATTCCCGGCCTGATCGGCATCGCGGTATTGGGCTCCACTTTTACCCGCTACCCATTGATGCAAAAAATGGTATTGAACGACACGGTTTTGAACCTCGCGTTGATTAACGAGCGTTTGAGAGAAAATGGTAAAACCGATGCGTTCGAACGTTGCCTAATGTCTTCGAACTACTTGTTCGCAAGCACCTTTGCATTCTCATCTGCAATGAACTACTTCCTGGCTACGTGGATCGTCACCAGTCCATCAGGCACCGCAACCTTCAATGAAGAGCTCGGTAAGTTGACACTTTACAGCTACCCGATGATCGCCATTCCTAGCAT
>NZ_JAWPOP010000513.1:0-675 GCF_033344345.1 Vibrio sp. 1978 | reverse complement strand
AGATTATTTGCCCTACTGTTGCTTGCTGGTCACAATATGTCCGCAGTGCTTAATGGACTCAAACAACAAGCGAAATCTTGGCCATTGCCAGGGCCAGCTTGGGTGCTGTGTACTATCGGCAATAAGTTCCAGCTTTCGTTAGGAGGCCCAGCTCTATACCAAGGCGTCAGAGCAGAACGCACCAAGATTGGTGGACGCATTGTGCCTTCTGCTATTCATCTTGCACAAATCCAAATTTTGCTGGTTTGGCGCATCTTTGCTTGGATTGTGATTCAAAGCTTTATTCTAGGACTGATTTATCAAGGATTATGATGAACAAAATTTGCCTATCCCTCCCCCTTTTCTTCTCCTCTCTTACGATGGCGAACGAACCCGTTGAACGAGTGATCAGTTTAGCGCCTCACGCCACAGAGATTGCTTATGCTGCTGGCTTAGGTGACAAACTGATCGCTGTGAGTGAGATGAGTGATTATCCAAAGGAAGCTGGCGAACTGGAGAAAGTATCCAATTACCAAGGCATAAAGTTGGAACGCATCATTGCCCTTCAGCCCGATCTCGTCATTGCTTGGCCTGCGGGTAACCCCGCCAAAGAGCTCGAAAAGTTAAAACAATTTGGCGTACCTATCTACTACTCAACCACGGGTACTTTAGAAGACATCGCAAATAATATTGAGC
>NZ_JAWPOP010000512.1:0-676 GCF_033344345.1 Vibrio sp. 1978 | reverse complement strand
GCGTGAATGCGCACTTCACCACGTTGGCCGTCATACTTAAAGCTGGTGATTTCTAGATCTTTCACCTGACCAAGCGTTGCTGGCAAGGCAGCAAGCCAAGACAACATCGCAACATCTGTTGAGCCACCAGATAAACGGCGCTCTTCATCTGTCATTTGACGCTTTAAATAACTTACGGTCGGAATTCGATTCTTGTTTGGAAAAACCTGACGGAAAATACGTTCGCTTTCTTCACGATAGGCTTGTGCTGGCGCCTCGTACTTGTGTACGCCGAGAAGTTGCTGAGCCACGACCACCACTAACAAAACGCCCGCAGCGATAGCCGCCTTTTGCCAAACTTTCCAGGACTTACCCCAAGAAGACTTCGGCTTAAACTCGCCAGTTAACAGGTTCGTTTTACTACTCGCGACGCCTTTTGCGAGCAACGCCATCGTCATTTCTTCTGGCTTAGGAACCCATACGCTCTCAACAGTCGATTCTGGCACGGAACTGTAGCATTCGAGTTGCCAACCTTCATGATTTTGCAGGTAAGAAGAGAGATAAAGGTCCAGCCACGCCGAATCCACCACCGCGCCTTCCGTCTCTGAGTGACGAATTAGCCATTGCTCACCAATCAGTGCCGCACTGCTGTTGTCATCACTGACAGGCAATGCCAATACATCTGGCAAGATGCGTT
>NZ_JAWPOP010000511.1:0-676 GCF_033344345.1 Vibrio sp. 1978 | reverse complement strand
GTTGACCTTGGTATTGGCGTATACAAAAACAGCGCAGGCGAAACGCCGATTATGAAAGCCATTCAAATGGCTCAAGATGTCGTTGTTGAAACTCAAAAAACCAAATCTTACGTTGGTCTTGCTGGTTGTGAAGAATTCAACCAAAGCATGATTGATCTTCTACTGACGGGAACGTCTGCGATGGATCGTGTTGCTGCAATTCAAACGCCAGGAGCAAGTGGTGCACTGCGTATGCTGGGTGACCTAATGAAGGTCGCACAACCAGATACAACGGTTTGGATTTCGAATCCAAGCTATGTGAACCACAAGCCAGTAATGGAAGCTGCTGGGCTTAAAGTTAAGTTCTACCATTATTTCTCGCCAGAAACGAAACAAGTCGACACTGAAAAAATGCTGGATGATCTTGCTAAAGCAGGGCCGACAGATGTGGTTCTACTGCATGGTTGTTGTCACAACCCAACAGGCGCAGACATCGACTTTTCCGCATGGCAAGCTATTACAGAACTTTCTCAAAAGAACGGTTTTACGCCATTTGTTGATATCGCGTATCAAGGTTTTGGTGACGGCTTAGAAGCTGACGCCAAAGGTCTTCGTTACATGGCGGATAATGTCGAAGAGATGTTGATTACAACTTCTTGTTCTAAAAACTTTGGCTTGTACCGCGAACGTACTGGTG
>NZ_JAWPOP010000510.1:0-677 GCF_033344345.1 Vibrio sp. 1978 | reverse complement strand
TTATCGTATCAACACGGACCACAACTAGAGGGCGGCGACCTGTTTAGTTCGTCTGAGAGTAGTTTGTCTGAATAAAGTATTCATCTTTTATTCATGGCTCATGTGAAGAATAACCATGTCTTTTACATGGAGAAAGAAGATGGACGCGAAAACGAACAATGCAATCTCAAAATCAATGATGTTTTTCCATTGGGTTATCGGGCTTGGAATGATTGCGGTACTCCGTTCTGGTCTAGTCATGGATGATGCAGCCAACAATTTTCTTTTTACTGCGCACGTGTCGTTCGGACTTGTAGTCTTAGCCTTGAGCGTGCCTAGGTTAGTTGGGAGACTCATTGGAGGTATGCCAAAACCTATGACTGAAAGAAGTAAATTTGAGTCTATCGCGGCGGCTGTGGTTATGTATTCTCTTCTGGCCTTAACTGTGGTGTTGCCTTTGTCTGGCATCGCGGTTTCTGTAGGAGAAGGGTACGGCCTGAGCCTGTTTGGTTTTGAATTAGTGAGTTCTGGCAGAGAAATACACATGCTGAAAGAGCTGGGCGAGGGGATCCACGAGTTTAGTGGTGAAGCGTTGTTGCCATTCCTATTGGTTTTGCACCTTGGTGCCAGCTTTATGCATCACTTTATTAAGCAGGACGGAACGTTGCTGAGAATGTTGGGCAAAGCTTGATAAGACA
>NZ_JAWPOP010000509.1:0-677 GCF_033344345.1 Vibrio sp. 1978 | reverse complement strand
GAGCTACGCGGAAAACTTCCTACACATGATGTTTGCTAACCCATGTGAAGAGTATGAAGTGAACCCTGTTGTTGCTCGTGCGATGGATAAAATCTTCACACTTCACGCAGATCACGAGCAAAACGCGTCGACATCAACAGTCCGTTTAGCAGGTTCTTCTGGTGCAAACCCATTCGCATGTATTGCCGCTGGTATCGCATCACTTTGGGGCCCAGCTCACGGTGGCGCAAACGAAGCATGTCTGAAGATGCTAGAAGAAATCGGCAGCGTGGATAACATTCCAGAATACGTGGAACGTGCGAAAGACAAAGATGACCCATTCCGTTTGATGGGCTTCGGTCACCGTGTTTACAAGAACTACGATCCACGTGCGACCGTAATGCGCGAAACATGTCACGAAGTTCTAAAAGAGCTCAACATTAAAGATCCTCTGCTGGACGTAGCAATGGAACTTGAGCGTATCGCTCTTTCTGACGAGTACTTTGTTTCTAAGAAGCTATACCCGAACGTAGATTTCTATTCAGGTATCATTCTGAAAGCGATCGGTATTCCTGTATCAATGTTTACGGTTATCTTCGCGATTTCTCGTACTATTGGTTGGATTGCCCACTGGAACGAGATGCACAGCGACCCACTAAACCGTATCGGTCGTCCACGTCAGCTTTACAAAGGCGAAA
>NZ_JAWPOP010000508.1:0-677 GCF_033344345.1 Vibrio sp. 1978 | reverse complement strand
GTCAATTTCAAAGACATACGAAGTCTCGCGCAAGGTGAGGCCGTAGCCGATGATGTTCCCATCTTTGTCATATTCGGTACTGGTGGCCTGTTCGAGTACGGCGGCCACTCGCTCAGCGGGCCAGTCGAGAATCCCGGCAAGTGTCGTTCGTGAAACCGGACGCCCCTTGGCGAGTTCCCGCAGTAGCGGGACCAAGAGATCCGCAGTACCATTGGTACGATTGACCGAAGTGAGACGTTCTAAAATATATGGGGCGAGCTTCATGGTTCCATCTCCTTTCATCCTGCGCAGCAGGACAATTGTTTGACATCCTTGGTGAAGGTCTGCGCCGCGAGCTTCAGCCCCTCGACCATCGTCAGGTAGGGGAACAACTGGTCGGCCAGTTCCTGCACCGTCATGCGGTTGCGAATGGCGAGAACAGCCGTCTGGATCAATTCGCCGGCTTCCGGGGCGACGACCTGCACGCCGATGAGCCGTCCGCTACCTTCCTCGATGACCAGCTTGATAAAGCCGCGTGTGTCGAAGTTGGCAAGCGCACGCGGCACGTTGTCGAGCGTGAGCGTGCGACTGTCGGTTTCGATCCCGTCGTGATGCGCTTCCGCTTCGCTGTAGCCCACGGTTGCTACTTGCGGATCGGTGAACACCACGGCCGGCATCGCGGTTAGATTGATGGCAGC
>NZ_JAWPOP010000050.1:0-7094 GCF_033344345.1 Vibrio sp. 1978 | reverse complement strand
TATTTACCTAATTTGCCACACTTATAAGTAGTAACCCACCTCCGCAGCCATTTATTGGTGTGGTCTACAGAGGATTAAGTCTTTTTAGAGGGGAAAATCCCTAGAACCCCATCTCCAAACATATCAAGCGTGTCTGTATCCCACTCTATTGTAAACAAGACATTTTTATCTTTTATATTCAATGGCTTATTTTCCTGCTAATTGGTAATACCATGAAAAATACCATGCTCAGAAAAGGCTTAACAATATTTTGAAAAATTGCCTACTGAGCGCTGCCGCACAGCTCCATAGGCCGCTTTCCTGGCTTTGCTTCCAGATGTATGCTATTCTGCTCCTGCAGCTAATGGATCACCGCAAACAGGTTACTCGCCTGGGGATTCCCTTTCGACCCGAGCATCCGTATGAGACTCATGCTCGATTATTATTATTATAGAAGCCCCCATGAATAAATCGCTCATCATTTTCGGCATCGTCAACATAACCTCGGACAGTTTCTCCGATGGAGGCCGGTATCTGGCGCCAGACGCAGCCATTGCGCAGGCGCGTAAGCTGATGGCCGAGGGGGCAGATGTGATCGACCTCGGTCCGGCATCCAGCAATCCCGACGCCGCGCCTGTTTCGTCCGACACAGAAATCGCGCGTATCGCGCCGGTGCTGGACGCGCTCAAGGCAGATGGCATTCCCGTCTCGCTCGACAGTTATCAACCCGCGACGCAAGCCTATGCCTTGTCGCGTGGTGTAGCCTATCTCAATGATATTCGCGGTTTTCCAGACGCTGCGTTCTATCCGCAATTGGCGAAATCATCTGCCAAACTCGTCGTTATGCATTCGGTGCAAGACGGGCAGGCAGATCGGCGCGAGGCACCCGCTGGCGACATCATGGATCACATTGCGGCGTTCTTTGACGCGCGCATCGCGGCGCTGACGGGTGCCGGTATCAAACGCAACCGCCTTGTCCTTGATCCCGGCATGGGGTTTTTTCTGGGGGCTGCTCCCGAAACCTCGCTCTCGGTGCTGGCGCGGTTCGATGAATTGCGGCTGCGCTTCGATTTGCCGGTGCTTCTGTCTGTTTCGCGCAAATCCTTTCTGCGCGCGCTCACAGGCCGTGGTCCGGGGGATGTCGGGGCCGCGACACTCGCTGCAGAGCTTGCCGCCGCCGCAGGTGGAGCTGACTTCATCCGCACACACGAGCCGCGCCCCTTGCGCGACGGGCTGGCGGTATTGGCGGCGCTGAAAGAAACCGCAAGAATTCGTTAACTGCACATTCGGGATATTTCTCTATATTCGCGCTTCATCAGAAAACTGAAGGAACCTCCATTGAATCGAACTAATATTTTTTTTGGTGAATCGCATTCTGACTGGTTGCCTGTCAGAGGCGGAGAATCTGGTGATTTTGTTTTTCGACGTGGTGACGGGCATGCCTTCGCGAAAATCGCACCTGCTTCCTGCCGCGGTGAGCTCGCTGGAGAGCGTGACCGCCTCATTTGGCTCAAAGGTCGAGGTGTGGCTTGCCCCGAGGTGATCAACTGGCAGGAGGAACAGGAGGGTGCATGCTTGGTGATAACGGCAATTCCGGGAGTACCGGCGGCTGATCTGTCTGGAGCGGATTTGCTCAAAGCGTGGCCGTCAATGGGGCAGCAACTTGGCGCTGTTCACAGCCTATCGGTTGATCAATGTCCGTTTGAGCGCAGGCTGTCGCGAATGTTCGGACGCGCCGTTGATGTGGTGTCCCGCAATGCCGTCAATCCCGACTTCTTACCGGACGAGGACAAGAGTACGCCGCAGCTCGATCTTTTGGCTCGTGTCGAACGAGAGCTACCGGTGCGGCTCGACCAAGAGCGCACCGATATGGTTGTTTGCCATGGTGATCCCTGCATGCCGAACTTCATGGTGGACCCTAAAACTCTTCAATGCACGGGTCTGATCGACCTTGGGCGGCTCGGAACAGCAGATCGCTATGCCGATTTGGCACTCATGATTGCTAACGCCGAAGAGAACTGGGCAGCGCCAGATGAAGCAGAGCGCGCCTTCGCTGTCCTATTCAATGTATTGGGGATCGAAGCCCCCGACCGCGAACGCCTTGCCTTCTATCTGCGATTGGACCCTCTGACTTGGGGTTGATGTTCATGCCGCCTGTTTTTCCTGCTCATTGGCACGTTTCGCAACCTGTTCTCATTGCGGACACCTTTTCCAGCCTCGTTTGGAAAGTTTCATTGCCAGACGGGACTCCTGCAATCGTCAAGGGATTGAAACCTATAGAAGACATTGCTGATGAACTGCGCGGGGCCGACTATCTGGTATGGCGCAATGGGAGGGGAGCAGTCCGGTTGCTCGGTCGTGAGAACAATCTGATGTTGCTCGAATATGCCGGGGAGCGAATGCTCTCTCACATCGTTGCCGAGCACGGCGACTACCAGGCGACCGAAATTGCAGCGGAACTAATGGCGAAGCTGTATGCCGCATCTGAGGAACCCCTGCCTTCTGCCCTTCTCCCGATCCGGGATCGCTTTGCAGCTTTGTTTCAGCGGGCGCGCGATGATCAAAACGCAGGTTGTCAAACTGACTACGTCCACGCGGCGATTATAGCCGATCAAATGATGAGCAATGCCTCGGAACTGCGTGGGCTACATGGCGATCTGCATCATGAAAACATCATGTTCTCCAGTCGCGGCTGGCTGGTGATAGATCCCGTCGGTCTGGTCGGTGAAGTGGGCTTTGGCGCCGCCAATATGTTCTACGATCCGGCTGACAGAGACGACCTTTGTCTCGATCCTAGACGCATTGCACAGATGGCGGACGCATTCTCTCGTGCGCTGGACGTCGATCCGCGTCGCCTGCTCGACCAGGCGTACGCTTATGGGTGCCTTTCCGCAGCTTGGAACGCGGATGGAGAAGAGGAGCAACGCGATCTAGCTATCGCGGCCGCGATCAAGCAGGTGCGACAGACGTCATACTAGATATCAAGCGACTTCTCCTATCCCCTGGGAACACATCAATCTTACCGGAGAATATCGTTGGCCAAAGCCTTAGCGTAGGATTTCGCCCTCTCCCGCAAACGACCCCTATTTGCGGAACTGCGGGCGTGGCGCTGTTGGTGTTGACACCAAACGCAGCGCTAGATCCTGTCGGCGTCGCAGCGGGCCTGGCGGGGGCGGTTTCCATGGCGTTCGGAACCGTGCTGACCCGCAAGTGGCAACCTCCCGTGCCTCTGCTCACCTTTACCGCCTGGCAACTGGCGGCCGGAGGACTTCTGCTCGTTCCAGTAGCTTTAGTGTTTGATCCGCCAATCCCGATGCCTACAGGAACCAATGTTCTCGGCCTGGCGTGGCTCGGCCTGATCGGAGCGGGTTTAACCTACTTGCTTTGGTTCCGGGGGATCTCGCGACTCGAACCTACAGTTGTTTCCTTACTGGGCTTTCTCAGCCCGGGGACCGCCGTGTTGCTAGGATGGTTGTTCTTGGATCAGACGCTGAGTGCGCTTCAAATCATCGGCGTCCTGCTCGTGATCGGGAGTATCTGGCTGGGCCAACGTTCCAACCGCACTCCTAGGGCGCGTATAGCTTGCCGGAAGTCGCCTTGACCCGCATGGCATAGGCCTATCGTTTCCACGATCAGCGATCGGCTCGTTGCCCTGCGCCGCTCCAAAGCCCGCGACGCAGCGCCGGCAGGCAGAGCAAGTAGAGGGCAGCGCCTGCAATCCATGCCCACCCGTTCCACGTTGTTATAGAAGCCGCATAGATCGCCGTGAAGAGGAGGGGTCCGACGATCGAGGTCAGGCTGGTGAGCGCCGCCAGTGAGCCTTGCAGCTGCCCCTGACGTTCCTCATCCACCTGCCTGGACAACATTGTTTGCAGCGCCGGCATTCCGATGCCACCCGAAGCAAGCAGGACCATGATCGGGAACGCCATCCATCCCCGTGTCGCGAAGGCAAGCAGGATGTAGCCTGTGCCGTCGGCAATCATTCCGAGCATGAGTGCCCGCCTTTCGCCGAGCCGGGCGGCTACAGGGCCGGTGATCATTGCCTGGGCGAGTGAATGCAGAATGCCAAATGCGGCAAGCGAAATGCCGATCGTGGTCGCGTCCCAGTGAAAGCGATCCTCGCCGAAAATGACCCAAAGCGCGGCCGGCACCTGTCCGACAAGTTGCATGATGAAGAAGACCGCCATCAGGGCGGCGACGACGGTCATGCCCCGGGCCCACCGGAACGAAGCGAGCGGGTTGAGAGCCTCCCGGCGTAACGGCCGGCGTTCGCCTTTGTGCGACTCCGGCAAAAGGAAACAGCCCGTCAGGAAATTGAGGCCGTTCAAGGCTGCCGCGGCGAAGAACGGAGCGTGGGGGGAGAAACCGCCCATCAGCCCACCGAGCACAGGTCCCGCGACCATCCCGAACCCGAAACAGGCGCTCATGAAGCCGAAGTGCCGCGCGCGCTCATCGCCATCAGTGATATCGGCAATATAAGCGCCGGCTACCGCCCCAGTCGCCCCGGTGATGCCGGCCACGATCCGCCCGATATAGAGAACCCAAAGGAAAGGCGCTGTCGCCATGATGGCGTAGTCGACAGTGGCGCCGGCCAGCGAGACGAGCAAGATTGGCCGCCGCCCGAAACGATCCGACAGCGCGCCCAGCACAGGTGCGCAGGCAAATTGCACCAACGCATACAGCGCCAGCAGAATGCCATAGTGGGCGGTGACGTCGTTCGAGTGAACCAGATCGCGCAGGAGGCCCGGCAGCACCGGCATAATCAGGCCGATGCCGACAGCGTCGAGCGCGACAGTGCTCAGAATTACGATCAGGGGTCTGTTGGGTTTCACGTCTGGCCTCCGGACCAGCCTCCGCTGGTCCGATTGAACGCGCGGATTCTTTATCACTGATAAGTTGGTGGACATATTATGTTTATCAGTGATAAAGTGTCAAGCATGACAAAGTTGCAGCCGAATACAGTGATCCGTGCCGCCCTGGACCTGTTGAACGAGGTCGGCGTAGACGGTCTGACGACACGCAAACTGGCGGAACGGTTGGGGGTTCAGCAGCCGGCGCTTTACTGGCACTTCAGGAACAAGCGGGCGCTGCTCGACGCACTGGCCGAAGCCATGCTGGCGGAGAATCATACGCATTCGGTGCCGAGAGCCGACGACGACTGGCGCTCATTTCTGATCGGGAATGCCCGCAGCTTCAGGCAGGCGCTGCTCGCCTACCGCGATGGCGCGCGCATCCATGCCGGCACGCGACCGGGCGCACCGCAGATGGAAACGGCCGACGCGCAGCTTCGCTTCCTCTGCGAGGCGGGTTTTTCGGCCGGGGACGCCGTCAATGCGCTGATGACAATCAGCTACTTCACTGTTGGGGCCGTGCTTGAGGAGCAGGCCGGCGACAGCGATGCCGGCGAGCGCGGCGGCACCGTTGAACAGGCTCCGCTCTCGCCGCTGTTGCGGGCCGCGATAGACGCCTTCGACGAAGCCGGTCCGGACGCAGCGTTCGAGCAGGGACTCGCGGTGATTGTCGATGGATTGGCGAAAAGGAGGCTCGTTGTCAGGAACGTTGAAGGACCGAGAAAGGGTGACGATTGATCAGGACCGCTGCCGGAGCGCAACCCACTCACTACAGCAGAGCCATGTAGACAACATCCCCTCCCCCTTTCCACCGCGTCAGACGCCCGTAGCAGCCCGCTACGGGCTTTTTCATGCCCTGCCCTAGCGTCCAAGCCTCACGGCCGCGCTCGGCCTCTCTGGCGAGGCGGATGTGACGCGGGTGCGCTTCGTGAAATCAGCCCAGCGGCTCGGATTCAGCCTCGACGAGATCGCAGAGCTGCTGAGGCTGGATGACGGCACCCACTGCGAGGAAGCCAGCAGCCTGGCCGAGCACAAGCTTCAGGACGTGCGCGAAAAAATGACCGACCTGGCGCGCATGGAAACCGTGCTATCCGAACTTGTGTTCGCCTGCCATGCGCGGCAAGGGAACGTTTCTTGCCCGCTGATTGCTTCGCTGCAAGGGGAGAAAGAGCCGCGTGGTGCCGACGCGGTGTAGCCGAGGGTAGTTACGCCTTAGCGTGCTTTATTTTCCGTTTTCTGAGACGACCCCTTCATGCCGCCTGTTTTTCCTGCTCATTGGCACGTTTCGCAACCTGTTCTCATTGCGGACACCTTTTCCAGCCTCGTTTGGAAAGTTTCATTGCCAGACGGGACTCCTGCAATCGTCAAGGGATTGAAACCTATAGAAGACATTGCTGATGAACTGCGCGGGGCCGACTATCTGGTATGGCGCAATGGGAGGGGAGCAGTCCGGTTGCTCGGTCGTGAGAACAATCTGATGTTGCTCGAATATGCCGGGGAGCGAATGCTCTCTCACATCGTTGCCGAGCACGGCGACTACCAGGCGACCGAAATTGCAGCGGAACTAATGGCGAAGCTGTATGCCGCATCTGAGGAACCCCTGCCTTCTGCCCTTCTCCCGATCCGGGATCGCTTTGCAGCTTTGTTTCAGCGGGCGCGCGATGATCAAAACGCAGGTTGTCAAACTGACTACGTCCACGCGGCGATTATAGCCGATCAAATGATGAGCAATGCCTCGGAACTGCGTGGGCTACATGGCGATCTGCATCATGAAAACATCATGTTCTCCAGTCGCGGCTGGCTGGTGATAGATCCCGTCGGTCTGGTCGGTGAAGTGGGCTTTGGCGCCGCCAATATGTTCTACGATCCGGCTGACAGAGACGACCTTTGTCTCGATCCTAGACGCATTGCACAGATGGCGGACGCATTCTCTCGTGCGCTGGACGTCGATCCGCGTCGCCTGCTCGACCAGGCGTACGCTTATGGGTGCCTTTCCGCAGCTTGGAACGCGGATGGAGAAGAGGAGCAACGCGATCTAGCTATCGCGGCCGCGATCAAGCAGGTGCGACAGACGTCATACTAGATATCAAGCGACTTCTCCTATCCCCTGGGAACACATCAATCTCACCGGAGAATATCGCTGGCCAAAGCCTTAGCGTAGGATTCCGCCCCTTCCCGCAAACGACCCCAAACAGGAAACGCAGCTGAAACGGGAAGCTCAACACCCACTGACGCATGGGTTGTTCAGGCAGTACTTCATCAACC
>NZ_JAWPOP010000507.1:0-677 GCF_033344345.1 Vibrio sp. 1978 | reverse complement strand
TTATAACCTATGAGTTTTGTATCGGCATGCTATCGGTATCTATGAATAATTTTTTTGATATCTATTAATTAAACCGTCAAAAAACTCAGATAACCAATGAGTTAGTTAGAAAGTGACCGAGGAAGAACGGAAATGATTTCAAAAAAAGGCCGGATGAGCCGGCCTAGGAAGATTATTGTGCAGCAATCACTGTCACGAGCTCGTAACTCTCGCCTGGCTCAAGAGTTTTGCCTTCTTCAATACTTGGTGCATGAAGGGCAGATTCCACACACAGCATGGTTTCATAGCCATTGTCAGCCATATCTCCCATCCCTTGTGCACCTTCCGCCCACGGGTTCCATAGTACTGCGGAGTTATGGCCGCGGTTCGCTACGCTCAACGTGCGGTTAAGAACAGGGTCTTTCACTAAAATTTGAGCTTCTGGTTGCGTGTATACGCGATCGATGGTGTCAGTCAGTTGAAGAACCTCACCACCCTGACACACTTCGCTATTTTTCAAGCTGTCGATGTACTCATTGCCCATACCTGTTGTTTGCGCTTGTTTGATGTCGCCCACGTTTAGGTAAGTATGTAATGCGCCTGAGAACGTCCAAGCTTCATCATCGATATTAAGAACTTTCAGCGTTACTTTGAGTTCGTCACCCACTTCGACAAGAAGACGCGCATCAAACATGTGT
>NZ_JAWPOP010000506.1:0-678 GCF_033344345.1 Vibrio sp. 1978 | reverse complement strand
ATTTTGATGGATAACCAACTTCCGCATCTTGGTGGCATCGAAACCACGAAAGAGATTCGTCAAAACTTGAAATTGGGGACGCCAATTTACGCCTGCACCGCCGACACTGCGCAAGAAACCAGTGATGCATTTATGGAAGCAGGCGCGAACTATGTTTTGCTGAAACCCATTAAAGAAAATGCACTCCACGAGGCTTTTGTTGACTTCAAGCAGCGCTTCTTGATTGAACGGACATAGTTTGCTGCCACATTTACGGTAGTTTCTTTGCTTACCTAGCCCAACTTAGCTTTTCTGAGTTGGGTTTTTTCTTTCCTGCAATCTGAAGATCTTAATTCTTCACAACCTTTTAAATGCACAAAAATTCATTGTGATTTAAATCACAAAAATATTTACTTAGCGTGCTAACTAAATTATATTACTTAGCACGCTAAGTAATTGAGTGCATCTTATGATTCAAGACATCAACATTTTGAGAGATCTGTCCCTTGCCGAAAAACTGTCTCGTGTCGCTCGTTTATGGAAGATGGTTGCCGACCGTGAGCTCGAACCGCTAAACCTAACTTACCCGCGCTGGACGGCGCTTTGGAAGCTGTATCGAATGGGCGACAACATCAGTCAAAAGCAACTTGCTGAAGCGCTTGAGATTGAGCTTGCCTCGTTGATGCGCACGCTAAAACT
>NZ_JAWPOP010000505.1:0-678 GCF_033344345.1 Vibrio sp. 1978 | reverse complement strand
CCATATTCTCTTTGATCATGTGCATTGGAATATGGCCAGGGCCTTCAATGATGACCTGCACATCATATTCCCATGCGATTTTCGTCAACTCGCCGAGCGTACGCAGCTCTGCAAATTGCGCTTCATCGTTCGCGTCTGCAACCGAGCCAGGACGCAAGCCATCACCAAGAGATAGAGCGACATCGTACTTCGCACAAATTTCACAGATCTCGCGGAAATGGGTGTATAAGAAGCTTTCTTGGTGATGCGCTAGACACCACTTAGCGATAATCGAACCACCACGCGAAACAATCCCCGTCACTCGTTTCGCCGTCATTGGAACATAGCGAAGTAGTAAACCAGCATGGATAGTAAAGTAATCAACCCCCTGCTCTGCTTGTTCGATTAACGTGTCGCGCATGACTTCCCAATTCAGGTTCTCAGCAATGCCATTTACTTTCTCCAAAGCCTGATACATAGGAACCGTACCAATTGGCACCGGGCTATTGCGTAAAATCCATTCGCGAGTTTCATGAATGTTACGGCCGGTAGAAAGGTCCATCACGGTATCGCCCCCCCAACGTGTCGCCCAGACAAGTTTTTCCACTTCTTCTTCGATTGAAGACGTGACCGATGAGTTACCAATATTGGCATTCACCTTAACTAAGAAGTTACGGCCAATAATCATTGGTTCAGATT
>NZ_JAWPOP010000504.1:0-679 GCF_033344345.1 Vibrio sp. 1978 | reverse complement strand
AAGCTGCAGAAGCTCATCTTCAATCTGCTTCGCAATCGGCTTAAGCTCTTCAAGAGGCCTGTCCCCCACCAGCCCCATTTCTATCACGTCTTGTCGCCATTCAACCTGATAGACATTGATGGGCTCCATGCCAAGAGGCAGGTTAGAAATAGTATCGATGCGCTGATTCACATCATCAAGCACTCGCTTGATATCCGCGTTGACATCAACTTCGATAGAAATATAAGCACTGCCACGAGAAGCTCGCGACACCACTTTTTTAATGCCAGTAACGTCTTTGATCGACTCTTCCACTTTGACCAAAATACTCTCTTCAATTTCTTGAGGAGACGCACCTGGATAAGTCGCGCGAACGTCGATGTAGTTCACTTCGATATTCGGGAACATCTGACGCTGGATAAACATGTAACTCACGATACCCATGATGATGATAAACACCATCAACAGGTTGGCAGCCACAGGGTTATTGGCAAAATAGGCAATGATGCCCTTTTGATTCGTATCTTCCATGACAAACTCCTACTTACTGTACGACGGTTTCGGAGTCGTCATTCTTTTTTGCAATTTGAACCGCCATGCCTTTTTGCGGGTATTCAGGAAGAGTCAGAACCAATTGGTCACTTTGTTCCAAACCTTCACCTACCAACATGAATTCTCCCTCCGCTCTTAACACTGTGAC
>NZ_JAWPOP010000503.1:0-679 GCF_033344345.1 Vibrio sp. 1978 | reverse complement strand
GCGCGCGTAGTAAACGTTCCAATCTAAAAGGCGCACTGCAACCTTTTACGCCTCTATTGCTTAAATGGTCTGGTAAAGGGTCGATGAAAACGTTGCGCCAAGCAGAGCCTATCAGCCTTGGTTTACCTTTGTTTGGGATCAACCTGTACTCAGCCATGTACGTCAACGAGCTCGTTGGGCGAGTGCTAATGGCAGAAGTCCCAATGCCTGCACTGTTTCATGATTACCTGCATGCCTTAACCGAGCTCGCTCAGTGTGAAAACCCAGAACCCGCATTACGCCGTTTTGAGTTGGCTTTGCTCTCTTCAATGGGCTATGGCGTCGACTTTTTGCACTGTGCTGGCACGGGTGAGCCGGTCGATCCTGAGATGACGTACCGCTACCGAGAACAAAAGGGATTTATCGCATCGGTAAGGCGGGACAATCTAACATTTTTGGGTAATGAGCTGATTGCAATCAGTGAGCGGCGGTTTGTCACTAAAGAGCAGTTAAAAGCGGCAAAACGCTTTACACGTATAGCCTTAAAGCCGTATCTTGGCGGCAAACCTTTAAAAAGTCGTGAATTGTTTATTCAGACACCCAGAGCACGGAGTAATGGAAAATGAGCTCAATATATTTAGGCGTTAATATCGACCATATTGCCACTCTACGTAATGCGCGTGGTACAAAATACCCAGAT
>NZ_JAWPOP010000502.1:0-680 GCF_033344345.1 Vibrio sp. 1978 | reverse complement strand
TTCGACTCAACAACAAAGCCGCCTTTGATTGACGCTTGCTCACCGTTTAGCTTGTACTCCGCAAACGCCACCGATTGAGGCCAGTTTTCTGCAATTTGCGTAAACTCGTTATGACAAACTGGTGTGCGCATTTCCGTAATGTTTGGATCGACGTTAAGACGAGTTAATTGACGAGCAAACATGTTGCCATCAACAGTGGTTAAACCTTTGATGATTTCACGATGGTCGATGTAGCCAAAAGAGTTGTTGTTTTTACCATACTGAGTTTGGATGGCTTCAGCACGACCGCTATCCGCTAATGATTGGGTTGGAGACTCAAGACCCAGCGCCATTTTCAACGGGTTAAGATCACCCAACTCCGCGATATCCACCGTCACGGTTAGCACGTTGTCGATAACCGCTACAACTAAGCCAATGCCATCCTGCGGATCTACTGCATCCGTCATTTCATAACGACGGTACTCCACCGTACCCAGCTTCACTTTTTCGTGTGTCACGCCGCTCATTTGCTCTTCGTGATCCAACGTTTTCCAAAGCGCCTCTGGATTCTCGATTGGCAGTTTGTAAACTGGCACCATACCGAGCGTGTAAAGCACTGGGTTGATCTCATCGCCTGTACCTAAATACGCTTTCAAAGTTTCTGGCGACGCAGCACTTTTTAAGTATCCGTCAAACAGATC
>NZ_JAWPOP010000501.1:0-681 GCF_033344345.1 Vibrio sp. 1978 | reverse complement strand
CGTGGGATATGGAGATTTGGTTCCGCAAACTAACTTAGGTAAAGCGCTGGCATCTATAACCATGCTCTTGGGTTACTCGATTCTCGCGGTTCCGACAGGGATATTTACAGCTGAGCTACATCAAGAGATGCAATCCCACAAAGTACTGGTGAAGTGCCCTAATTGCTCTCAAGCTGGACATGACTCGGACGCTATCTACTGTAAACATTGTGGAAGCGAGTTGGCCGACCCGGACAAAAGAGTGGTTCGAGGTGAAGGTTAAAATAGAAGGTTAAAAAAAGAGCTCCTACTAAAATAGGAGCTCTTTTTACGACGTTTTGTCGATTACGCTTTTTCAGAAAGGATAATACGAAGCGTACGACGCAGTGGCTCGGCAGCACCCCAAAGTAATTGGTCACCAACAGTGAACGCGTTTAGGAAGTCATCGCCCATTGCCATCTTGCGTAGACGACCAACAGGAACTGACATAGTGCCGGTGACCTTCGCTGGCGTTAGCTCTTGAGCCGTGATGTCACGATCGTTTGGAATCACCTTCACCCAGTCATTGTGAGTTGCAATGATTTCTTCGATTTCATCCATCGGCACATTTTGCTTAAGCTTAATAGTCAATGCTTGAGAGTGACAACGCATCGCACCGATACGCACACATGTACCATCGATAGGAACTGGAGCACCTTGAGA
>NZ_JAWPOP010000500.1:0-681 GCF_033344345.1 Vibrio sp. 1978 | reverse complement strand
ACCTCTCATTTTATTTTCAGGCTCACTTACACCGTTCAAGTTAAGTGAGCCTTGTTTCTCAGAACGCCGACAAATCCCCTGTTTCACTTGTGTTTCAGTCACTGAAAGAGCGACATTACTCCTGTACTTAACATTCAAAATCGGTACTATTTGAAAGATACGTGACCGAGTCACTTTTTGAGTTCTAACTCAATAATTACTGAATGATTGTGCGCTTCGTTGAAGTGCGATTTGCTTTTATTTTTGAATCTTGTCGTTCAAGAACACATACCCAAGGATGTTGACGCCGGATGAAACCTGCCTGCACACTCTTACTGCTTGCTTCTTTAAGCTCCCCCTTTCTTGCTAGTGCTCAACCCGTCAATGACCTCGTATTTACCGTAGGTATCGTTTCCGACAAAGCAAAAAGTAAAATCAAAAAGGCGACACCCTTTGCTCAATATGTGTCCGGAAGGCTGAATCACCTCGGTTATACCTCTGGGTCGGTACAAGTCTTCAACAACTATGGACAACTTGCAGTTGCTCTCAAAAATGGCAGCGTTCAAATTGCAACAGCTACACCGTTTAACGCCGTAACCCTAGAACGAGAATCTAACAGCCAAGTGCTCGCCGTAAGGTGGAAAAAGGGACTCGAAAAATACCACTCTGTATTTTTCACCCATCAAGACAGTGGCATTCATT
>NZ_JAWPOP010000499.1:0-682 GCF_033344345.1 Vibrio sp. 1978 | reverse complement strand
ATCAACTCTCCTTCTTCAAAGCCAGCAACTTCATTAAAATGCGCACTGGCATATTTGATGTAACTTGATGGGTCGGTTATGGAAACGAGACTGTAGCTCGCAGGATAATCGTATTCCTTTTCACTCATATACATGCATCCTTACATTTAATAAATAAGTGCCACATATGAGTGTAGCAGCATAATATCCATACGCATAATGATGACTATATAGAAATATTACCGCGACTTATTGAACAGCAGATTCGTTACATAAGTCTTTCATTTCTGGTCGTAACAATCTTTGCTTTGGTTAAAATTAATACTGACATCCCCTTCCTTAGGCCCTTGGTTAGTTGTTATAACTAGTCCAATACAACAATAACAAGGAAGACAAACACAATGGCTATTCGCTTTAGTCAGCTTGCTGTACAAGGACATACCACCACACTTTCCATTGATGAATGGACAATCGATAACAATGACTCTTGGGGCATCTTCAGTGCAGAAGGAGACATCGGCTCCCTGCTAGGCGATCTGCTTTGTGGCGAACTGAAACCCACACAAGGGACGTTGGATCTTGGTGAATTGAAAGTCGTGCAAGTATCGCTTTCAGAGCAACAACGACTACTTGAACGTGAGCTAGAAAAGGACGACACCGATTTTCTCGATCGTATCGACCAAGGCAGTACCGTTTATGCTTT
>NZ_JAWPOP010000498.1:0-682 GCF_033344345.1 Vibrio sp. 1978 | reverse complement strand
ATTCAAATCATTCTGAACTGATTAGTTTTGTCGGACAGAAACCGGCTCTTGCGTTACGTACTTTTGAACAGCCCGAACTCTATTTTTACCCTCTTGCTTCGCTAAATAAACGGATTCATCGGCTGCGCGAATCAAATCGGTGTACGTACTCATGTTTTCTGTTCGCTCTGCAACACCAACACTGATGCTCCCCCTCCACGGTTCATAACACGTTGGAATGAGCATTTGAGACACCTGTTTTCTTACCATTTCCGCAACATGTAACCCGCCGTCCAATCCTGTGTCTGGACAAATAACAAAGAACTCATCACCTCCCAATCTGCACACGATATCATCGCTACGAAAATGATATTTAAGTGCCTGTGCAAGCTCGATTAACACCAAGTCCCCGGCCTCATGCCCACACGTATCATTGACTTGTTTAAAATAATCCGCATCAATCATGATACAAACCAAAGGCAGTGTTTTGTGCTCCGTGTCATCCCAAAGCTTTTTCAACGTTTTGATTGCACTGCGTCGATTAGGAAGTTGAGTTAATGAGTCCGTTAATGACAGCGCTTCCAGCTGTTTATTTGCAGTTAACAACTGGTTCGTTCTTGCTTCTACTTTTTCTTCTAATTCCAAATTGAGTTTTAAGAGATCACGATTACGTTCGGACACTTGAGAAAACAGCGCATTGAGT